>NZ_LADY01000007.1:0-213352 GCF_000961715.1 Roseovarius sp. BRH_c41
GGGCCCAACGCGCGGGGCTCGCGGCGCTGACGCTGGCATCGGCCAGCACCCAGACCCGCCAATCCTGCACCGGCCCGCGCGTGATCGCCCCCGCCACGATGATGCCGCACTCATCCGACCCGGCATGGCCCGTCACCGGCGGATCGACCGCCACCACCACCCGGTCAAACTCGGGCAGGGTGTCGACGCGTGCCGCCTCCAGCACGGCAGGCGTCCAGAGCGCATCCTCGGCGTCGTCGATCAGGATCCCGTCCAGCTCCTGTCGCCCCAGCCGCGTTCCCGCATAGCGCGCCCGCACCTCATCGAGGAAACTCTCGGCCAGATAGGCGCGGTTGGCCTCGGTCGGCGCGCTGGTGACCACCGTCGAGGGCACCGCCACGATATCCTTCAAGACGCCCACATTCCGCGGTGTCGTGGTCACGCAGACACGCGGCGCCTCCCCCAAACGCAGGCCGAATTGCAGCATGTCCCAGGTTTCCCGCGCCCGCTTCCACTTGGCCAACTCATCCACCCAGGCGCCATCGAACTGCGGCCCGCGCAGCGCCTCGGGGTCATGCGCCGAATAGGCCTGCGCAACCGCGCCGTTTGGCCAAATCAGCCGCTTGCGCGTCGCCTGCCAATCCGGGCGGCGGTCGGGCGGCGAACAGGCCATGATGCCGCTCTCGCCAAACACCATCACCTCGCGCACCTGATCAATCGTCTCGCCCACCAGCGCGATCCGCTTGCACCGCCCCTCGTCCAACGGGCGCGATCCCTCGACCTGCGCGCGCACCCATTCGGCTCCAGCGCGGGTCTTGCCCGCGCCACGCCCACCCATGATCACCCAGGTGCGCCAGTCGCCCTCGGGGGGCAGTTGATGCTCCAATGCCCAGAATTCGAACAGATAGGGCAGGGCCATCCGCTCCCCGTCACTCAGCGCATCGAGGAAGTCGTCCCTCACAGCCAGCCCTCTTGAGGCGATCCAGTCGGCACCCGATCTGATGCCGGGCATCGTCGAAATCGAGCGCGTATCCGTGGACAATGCCACGGTCTTCTCGTCTGCGTTTTTCAAGTTGTGCCTCCGCTTCTATGGCGATCTTCAGCCATTGCCGGATCTCGGCAGTGGCCTTGGTCGCATTCTTCAACTCATCCAGGTCTCCGGCCCTGATCCGCAGATAGATATCTGCGAGGTCTTCGCGCATATCCGCCAATTGGCGCTCCAGCGCATCGATCGAGGTCGTCAGGCCCGTGGGCCCCACATCGGGGGTGATCAAAACCATGCGTGCTCTTGCCTCATGATTGGTGTGTTTCGGAAAACCCTCCATCCCGCCGACACGAAAAAACGGCCGCCGGGGTTTCCCCCGGGGCCGCTTGCCCAATTCGTCCAGCATGTCACAACCGATAGATGAAAGCGTGCGCCGAGTCAAGCACGCGCGCCTCGCGCTTGTCGGCTAAGCCTCCGGTATATTTACCTTTTCTTAACTATGTGCCACCACGCGGCCGGGTTTTTCTTGGTCCACATACTCCCGCCGGAGGCGCTCTTTGACCTCTGCGTTCAGGCGCGGTGTGCGCCCTCGGCCAGCCCCTGCACAAAGCTCAGAACATCCGCCACAGACCGCCCCTTGGCGATCTCGCCCACAATCGCCGAACCCACAACGCAGCCATCGGCGACGCTGGCAATCGTCTGCGCCGTCTCGGGCGTGCGGATGCCAAAGCCCACGATCACCGGCAGATCGGTCTGCGCCTTGATCCGTGCCACCTCGGGGGCCACATCCGCCGCCTCTGCCGCCGCAGCCCCGGTGATGCCGGTGATCGAGACGTAATAGACAAAGCCGGATGTGTTCTCCAAAACCTTGGGCAGTCGTTTGTCATCGGTGGTGGGGGTGGCGAGGCGGATAAAGTTCATGCCCGCCTTGCTCGCCGGAATGCACAACTCGTCATCCTCTTCGGGCGGCAGATCGACCACGATTAGCCCGTCAATCCCGGCGGCCTTGGCGTCGACCAGAAACTTCTCCACGCCGCGATTGTAGATCGGGTTGTAATAGCCCATCAGCACGATGGGCGTGGTGTCATCGCCCTTGCGAAACTCGGTCGCCATCGCCAGCGTTTTCTCCAGCGTCATGCCTGCCGCCAGCGCTCGCTGCCCCGCCAATTGGATTGTCGGCCCATCCGCCATCGGATCGGTAAAGGGCACGCCCAACTCGATCACATCGACGCCCGCCTCCGGCAAGCCCTTCATCACTTTGAGCGACTGATCGTAATCCGGATCGCCCGCCATGATGTAGGAAACAAACGCCTTCTTCCCGGCGGCTTTCAACTCTGCGAATTTGGCGTCGATGCGTGTCATGGGGGTCTGTCCTTCGAATGGGTCCGTGCGGGTTTGGCGCAAAGCGCGCGGGAAATCAATGCCCGGCTTGACCTTGGCCCGCGCAAACCCGTAGATGCGCGCAATTCACCGCATGGAGGGTCTGAGATGGGCTTTAAAATGGGAATCGTGGGCCTGCCCAATGTGGGCAAATCCACGCTCTTTAACGCGCTCACCCGCACCGCTGCCGCGCAGGCCGCGAATTTCCCCTTTTGCACCATCGAGCCGAATGTCGGCGAGGTAGCCGTGCCCGATGCGCGGCTGGACAAATTGGCCGAGATTGCCGGCTCAAAACAGATCATCCCAACCCGGATGACCTTTGTCGATATCGCAGGCCTTGTCAAAGGCGCGTCCAAGGGCGAGGGGTTGGGCAATCAGTTTCTCGCGAATATCCGCGAGACGGATGCCATCGCCCATGTGCTGCGCTGCTTCGAGGATGGCGACGTGACCCATGTCGAGGGCCGCGTCGATCCGGTGGCCGATGCCGATACGATTGAAACCGAACTGATGCTGGCCGATCTCGAGTCGGTCGAGAAACGTCGCGCCGGGCTGCAACGCAAGATCAAGGGCGGCGACAAGGACGCCGTTCAGGCCGAGCGCCTGCTCGCTCAGGCACAGGCTGCGCTGGAACAGGGCCGCCCCGCCCGTACCGTGCAGGTCGATGCCGAGGACACCAAAGCCTGGAAAATGTTGCAACTGCTGACCGCCAAGCCAATCCTCTACGTCTGCAATGTCGATGAGGCGAATGCCGCCACCGGTAACGCCCATTCCGACGCTGTGGCGAAAATGGCCGCCGAACAGGGCGCGGCCTCGGTCGTGATCTCCGCCCAGATCGAGGAGGAAATCTCCAAGCTGGAGCCGGAGGAAGCCGAAATGTTCCTCACTGAAATGGGGCTCGACGAGGCTGGCCTCGACCGTCTGATCCGCGCCGGTTATGAGCTTCTGCATCTGGAAACCTATTTCACCGTCGGCCCCAAAGAGGCCCGCGCCTGGACCATCCCCGCAGGCACGCCCGCCCCCAAGGCCGCAGGCGTGATCCACGGCGATTTTGAGCGCGGTTTTATCCGCGCCGAGACGATTGCCTATGACGATTTCGTGGGCTTGGGCGGCGAGCAAAAGGCCAAGGATGCGGGCAAAATGCGCTCTGAGGGCAAAAGCTACGTCGTCAAGGACGGCGACGTTCTACACTTCCTCTTCAACACCTGAGCGGGGCAGGGCGCGCCCTGCCTGCGGCTCATGCAGATGCGCCCCGCCAGATCCAGCCGCCGCCCAGCACGCGGCTGCCGTCCGTCTCATAGAACACGCAGGCCTGACCGGGCGACACACCTTCTTCGGGGGAGAGCAATTCGACCGTCGCCTCGGTCGCTGAAATGGGCCGCAACACAGCCTCGCGCGGCGGGCGGGTTGAGCGCACCTTGACCGAGACCTGCCATTCCGCCTGTGATGTCATCGGCACATCGCCCAGCCAGTTGATTTCGCGCAGCGGCACGGTGCGGGTCGACAGCATCTCTTTGGGCCCGACAATCACCCGGCGCGTGTCCACGTCAAGGCGCACGACATAGAGCGGCTCTTCCAGCCCGCCGATGCCCAAGCCCCGGCGCTGACCGATGGTGTAGTGAATGACCCCCTCATGCTGGCCCAAAACCCGGCCATCGGCATGCACGATCTCGCCCGGTTCCGCGGCACCGGGGCGCAGTTTTTCGATCACGCTGGCATAGTTGCCGTTGGGCACGAAACAGATGTCCTGACTGTCAGGCTTGTCCGCCACCTGAAGCCCGTATTGCGCGGCCAGTTCCCGCGTCGCCGCCTTGGACGGTAGATGCCCCAGCGGAAACCGCAGATAGTCAAGTTGCTCGGGCGTGGTCGAGAACAGAAAGTACGACTGATCGCGCGCCGAATCGCTTGCACAATGCAATTCCGGCCCCTGCGAGCCTAGTTTGCGCTGAATATAGTGCCCGGTTGCCATGCAATCGGCCTCCAGATCGCGGGCGGTTTCCAAGAGATCCTTGAACTTGACCCGCTCATTGCAGCGGATGCACGGCACGGGCGTCGCCCCCGCCAGATAGCTGTCGGCAAACTCGTCAATCACCGCATCACGAAAGATGTTCTCGTAATCCAGCACGTAATGCGGAAAACCCATCTCTTCGGCCACGCGGCGCGCGTCGTGAATATCCACCCCGGCACAGCAGGCGCCCTTCTTGGCCAGCGCCGCGCCATGGTCATAAAGTTGCAGCGTGACGCCCACAACGTCATAACCCTCAGAGGCCAGATGCGCGGCCACAACCGAGCTGTCGACGCCGCCTGACATCGCCACGACCACGCGGGTCTCGGCTGGGGACTTGGGAAATCCAAGCGAATTCAGTGGTTTGTTCGTATCCAGTGCCATAGTGGCCTCCGCTCGGGTCTTTCAGAATATAGGAAAATCCTAAACACTCTCAAGACCCGGTTTCACGCCCCGTTAAGCCTGAGATGGGCATTCTCACCCTATCAAGACAAAGGGTGAGCGTGATGTATCTCAAGAAAGTCGAAGGGCCAAGGGCCGTTAACCTGCCCGATGGCACCGTTCTCAGCCGGGCGGATTTGCCGCCCCCGGACACGCGGCGATGGGTCGCCTCGCGCAAGCTCGCGGTGGTGCGAGGGGTGGCCTACGGGCTGATCGCGCGGCACGACGCGCTCGAGACCTATGGGCTCAGTGACGAAGAGTTCGACAGCTGGATCGCCGCCGTCGTGCGGCACGGCGAGGGCGCGCTCAAAGTGACCTCGCTCAAGGTCTATCGGTAACCTTAAGTTGAGTTTGGCGGAGGCCATAACACTGGTAACGGGTAGTTAACCATTTTTGACCAGTGTGTCCGGTATCGAAGCAATTACCTGTGGAGTCCCCAATGCGCGTACTTTTGGTCGAGGACGATCCGACAACCTCTAGAAGCATCGAACTGATGCTGACCCATGCCAATCTCAATGTCTATACCACCGATCTGGGGGAAGAGGGCATCGACCTGGCCAAACTTTACGATTACGATCTGATCCTGCTGGATCTTGGTCTGCCGGATATGAACGGGCATGAGGTGCTGCGCCAACTGCGGCTGGCACGGGTTGCCACGCCCATCCTCATCCTCTCCGGGGCCGGTGACACCGACAGCAAGATCAGGGGGTTCGGCTTTGGTGCCGATGATTACCTGACCAAGCCGTTTCACCGCGACGAATTGGTGGCGCGCATCCATGCGATCATCCGCCGCTCCAAGGGTCATTCCCAATCGGTGATCCGCACCGGCATGGTCAATGTCAATCTCGACGCCAAGACGGTGGATGCGGGTGGCAAGGCGGTGCATCTGACCGGCAAGGAATACCAGATGCTCGAGCTTTTGTCGCTGCGCAAGGGCACGACGCTGACCAAGGAAATGTTCCTCAACCATCTCCATTGATGTGTAACATATTGATTTTATTCATGCGCAAGGGGGCCGTTTCAAAGACGTTTCAAAGTTCACGATCCGTTTTTGTTCCGTTCCGCCTGCGCTTTTTCCGCCCGTGCGCGCTGCGCGGCCTTGCCAGCATAGAGCCTGACCATGCCTGACGATGAGTGTCCGGTGATGCTCATGATGTGCTGATCATCCAGCCCGATGGCGGCCAGTTCTGATGCTGCCGTGTGGCGTAGGCTGTGAATATCCCAAGCCTGAGCGCCGATATTGTCGCGCGCCTCCTTGATCCACTTCCATGCCAATTTGTAACTTACCGGCCGCCCATCGCTCTGTGTGACCAGGTGCATGCCGCGCTTGGGCGTCGCGCGAAGAGCGGCGGAAAGGCGGGCGGTGAACGGTATCCACACCTCTGCCTTTGTCTTTCCCTGCCGCACTGCGATCCCGGCGCCATCAATGTGACCCCATTGCATTGCCAGAACGTCACTGATGCGCTGGCCCGTGCCAATCAGCAGCTCGAACAGCAAAAGAACCTGCCCATCTGTGGTGGCACGAAATGCCTCGACCATATCGGCTGGCCATGGGTGGCGGGTCTTGGTGGGGGCAAGGCTCTCAACGCCCTTTGCGGGGTTGCGCTCAAGCCAATCAATATCAATGCCGTGTTCCAAAAGGATCGACATTGCTCCTACGCGCCGGTTGGCCGTGGTTGGGGTGGCGGACAAGGCGTCCCGCATTTCTATGACGTGGCGGCGGCGGATGCTGGCGGGATCTACGAGCCCGATGCGATCCTCAAGATAGCGAAATGACTGCCGGTAGCTTTTTTGCGTGTTGGGGGCCAATCGCGCCCATTTGTGCGATTGCATATAATGGGCGATCAGCTTCTTTACTGTGCGCTGTGGCTCGCGGCTGATGTTGCCATTCAGCAGGCGGTTATACTCTGCCCAGAACGCGTTGCTACCGGGTTCGGATTGAATGCGCATGCAGACGTTGCCGCGAATGAAGTAGGGGTAGCGATTCCGGCCCTTGAGATAGACGTGCTTTGGCAGGTCGCGCTTTACCATTTCACCTCGTCAATCTTTTGCGGTTTGTTCATGTCGGCGAGTTCGATCTCGATTTTCCTGCCATCGACCACGATTCTCGTGATGATCTCACCAGCTTGGCGAAGCTGGCGGACCAATTCAAGAGCGCGCTGATCTGTGCTGGCGGCGGGCATGGGTCAGTCTCCGGGGGCGGTGGGCTCTTTCGGATACAAGCGGTTCAGCTCATCTCTTGCTTCGGGAAATTCCTGCTCAATCTGAAACGCTAAGTCAGCCACCCTAGACGCCTCATCTCGGTCCCCACTTCTGGCTGCATGAAGACATCGGTGGTTTAGCTCCATGATTACGTGCGATGCGTGATGTTCAAACATTGACCGCCTCCCCTGCATCCGCGAGGGAGCGCAGGTGGTGCTCTTCCCCCGTTCTGGTCCTGATCCAGCCTGACCCGTTGGGCATGCCGTCCCAATCGCAGACGGGCGACAGGAGGATCAGGCCATCGTTGCGCAGATCGCGCAGGATGGCTTTGGTCACGTCGAGGGGCAAGGCGAGGTCGCGGGCAATCGCGCGGCCAAAGCGCAATTCTTCGGCATGCAGCGCGGGCACCTCGGCCAGAACGGCCATGCGCAGGGCGGCGTAGTGGCTGGCGGCGGTCATCACACCATCCCCAACGCTTCTTTATACATCTCCAGCACCGCCTCTTCTTCGGCGATGTCATCCTTGTCGCGCTTACGCAGGGCGATCACCTTGCGGATGATCTTGGTGTCGTAGCCGCGCCCCTTGGCCTCGGCCATGACCTCCTTTTGCTGATCGGCGATGTCCTTCTTTTCGGCGTCAAGGCGTTCCCAACGCTCGATGAACTGGCGCAGCTCGTCAGCGGTGACGCGGTAGGCTTGATCCTTGGCGGCGGCGAATTCGGGGTCGTGTTTCATGCGTGGGCCTTTCGATAGGGAGTCTGCGGCGCGCTTGAGATCGTCGCCGGTGAAGGGTGGCGTGGTGACGGTGCTGCCATCCGCGCCGGTGTAGCTGAGCGTCATGCGGGTGGTGTCGCTCATCGGATCGTTCCTCTCTCAATCATGCGCAGGGCCGCGCGGGCGTCCTGCCGTTCGGTGGGGTCTGTGCCGCGCAGCAGGAGGGCAAGGCTTGCCACTCTGATCGTGCGGGCGTCGTGGTGGGTGATATCGGCCAGCACCGCTCTGGAATCCGTGAGTGATGGCGCGGTGCTGGCCCCGCCGTGGGGAGCGGCGGTGTGGGGGTGGTGGGTCATACGAGTATCTCCTGACCAAGAACGGCCATGGCGAGTCTCCTGATCCTGCTGTCATCCGCCTGCTTCGCATCAAAGCCCTGCATCGGATCGGTGATGCCCCGGCTTTGGTCTGCCTTGATGCCCAGCATATCCAAAATCACGGGGTCACTGCCGCCTGCGGTGTGCAGATAGTGCGCCGTGACCTGTCGGCTTTGGCCGGGGCGGCGAAGTCTCCCGATGACCTGTTTGTGAACCTGCGGTGACCAGTCCAGTTCTCCGAACACCACGTCGCTGCAATACTCTTGCAGCCCGTCAAGGCCCGCGCCTGACCGGAGCGAAATCATCATCACGCGGGAATCTCCCGTGGTGAACCGCGCGACGTTGCGGCGCTTTCCCGCGGAACTTTCGGTGCCCGTGTACATCACCGGATTGTGGTGCTGCAGGGCGCGGTTCCATATGTCATAGACATCCCGATGCCAGCCCGCCAAAAGCACTCGTGGACTATCGCGCAGCAGCAGGTCCACATAGGCGGCGACAGAATCGGCCTTGGCAACGCCGGTCAGTAATCGCATCTTCATGTCCAGTTCACGCGCTGCCTGACCGGCCTTGACAAAAGAGCCTTCCAGAACGGTCATTGCCAGCATCTTGAACAGGTCTTCGGCGTCCTGGGCGGCGCCCTCGTTCCAGCCCACCTCCCAATCGACGGTGTTGAGGGGCGGCATTTGCGCCGAAACCGTCGCATCGTGTTCTGTGCGGCGCAGGAAATAGCCCTTGTCGCGCAGGTATGTTCCAAGCGCGTCCGGCTGTTTGACCGTCTTTCCCCAGTCGCACCATTCGCGCATGAATTCATCCCAACTGCCCAAGAGGCCCGGCTCGATGAACTGCATGACGTTGAATATTTCGTCGCCGTAGTTGTAGATTGGCGTTGCGGTCAGGCCCATTGTGACATCAGCGCGCGATGACAAGTAGGCGGCGGCGTGCCCTTTTGCAGTGCCTCTGCCTGTGCGCAGTTCCTGAACCTCGTCATAGATCACGCTACGAAAGAGGCCGGTGTTGATGACATCTGTCCACCCGGCGATGTTCGAGTATTTGAAGATATAGGCATCGGCGACTGGCAGATCATAGGGCTGTGTGCCCTTTATTATGTGGGTGCGCAGGTGCGTGAATTCCTCAGCCCGGTCGCGCCATTGATCGGCAAGGTGGGGTTGCACCACGATGGCGGCGGGCAGGGGGGCACCGGTGGTTAGCGTGCAAAGCGCCGAGATCGTCTTGCCCAACCCCAGATCATCACCAAGCAACAGGTTCGGGTTCTGGATGGTCAGCGCGGCTGCTTGCCGCTGGTATCCGTAAGGCTCGCGCCCTTCGATAAACCCTGCGTTGATGGGCGGCGTCCAGTCAGGCATCAGGATGCGCTCACGCTCCGAGGCCTTTTCGCGGAGTCGATTCACGCCGGTGATTAGGTCGAATTCATGGGTGTGGCGCAGCGGATAGCGCTGCATGAACCAGTGCAGATCGGCGCGAGTTTCGTCGGTGTCACCCAGGGTGATCTCCTGCGCGGTCTTGGGAACCTTGGTAAAGAGGCGTTTGAAGGCAATGGCGACGTGCGGCTGCAAGTCGGTGATGCGCCATTGTCTCGGGTCCCCTTCAAGGGTGAGATTGCCATAGGTAATCGTCACAATGCGGACCTTCCGAGAGAGACAAGGAACACAGGCACGCCGTGGATTTCGGTAGGCAGCCCGAGATATGTGCCAGTGACCAAAATCAAGCCGCTCAACCGGTCGCCTTCGCAGTATCTTTCGAGCTGCCGGTAGATCTTTCGACGCGGGTAGCGCGTCTTGACCTCAATGCCGATTGTTTCGCTCACCATGAAGTCGATGCGATCTTTCGGACCCATGCGGACCTCGCGTTGAAAAGGCAGGCCAGAGTCGGTCAGCCATGTGTTCAGCGCATCTTGGAGCGCCAGTTCTGTGGTCACCGGCAAGCGAAGGCCGCGCAGTTGGCGGGTCAGGGTTTCGAGGGGGTCGCTCATGCTCTCGCCCTCTCTGTGGCTGCGGTTGTCCATTGGGTTGCGGCGGCGCGCATATCAGTCTCCAATCCTGCCCATCAGCACCAACGCGATGCAGGCGATGAGGGTGTAGGCCGTGGCGAAGAAAAGCGGGAGGCCTGTGAGGGGCTTGGGGCGGGTCATACCGGCACCTCGTTCCATTCCCGGCCATCGAGCAGGCGACCGGCGCGGGCTTTGCCAATGCGGCGGATGATCGCATCGCCTTCCCGAAGGTGTCCGTCTGGCTCTCGATCACGCTGAACAAACCGCACCTTATCCTTGCGCATGTCGCCACCGAGATCGCCGCCCGCCATAGGATTCTCGACGCCCCACTCCCCCCATTGCTTAAAGTGGAATGCCACGCCCGCCGCTTGGCACTGGTCGCGCAGGGATCGCGCCCAATCAGGGTGCATTGGTCGCGCCTTGGGACCGCTCTCGCCGCCAACGATGATCCAGTCGAGGCCGTCGAGGATTTGGCCGCCGATGTCCTGCCTCTCATAGCCATCCTGATCGACGTATGTGGATGCGCCCGGCAGGCATGGCGCGGTGCCAATCCATCGCGTCAAATCCACCAGCCCCAGCAACGGCTCCATGCTCAGGAATCGCACCGCTGCGGGTGTGGCCAGCAGCTTCGGAATGTCCCGGTCGGCCTCGGCTTGATTGACGATAGTCGCGCCGACCCAGACGTTCGACGGGATGCCCTCGGGGAACATCACCGCCAGAAAGCGTGCTGCGTTGCCAATGCGCTTGGTCAGCAGCATCCAGATAAGGTTGGGTGTCGCCCGGATCAGATCCCCGAGGCGTTCACGGACGCCCTCTGGCCAGTCATTGTCGAACACGTCGCACAAGCTGCCGCAGAACACGCGCTTTGGATTTCCCGGTGCTGACAGGTTGTTCCACTTGATCGGCTGACGCCAGTAGGCATCGCTGGTGACGCGCCGCGCCTCCTTCGGCCCCCACTTTACCAAGCCGCTGCGCTTGGCCCAGCCTTCGGCATAGCAGTTGTCGCAGCCCGGCCCGACCTTCTGACAGCCGGTCACGGGATTGAACGTGTGGTCAGCCCACTCGATCTTGGTCAGTTCAGCCATGTCAGTTGCCCCCTATGATCAGCACGGCAAGCATGGTTGCCGCAGTCGTGCCTAGCGCGGCGAAAAACAGGACCGGGATGCGGCGCAGGGGCTTGGGCTTGCGGGGCGGGTGTGCCCATGTGCTGTGGTGGTTCATGAGTCACCGCCCTTCACATAGGCGCGGCGACCAAGGCGGACTTGCAGGGCGCGGAAGCACTGCTCCTTGATATCGTCCGGGCCTTTGCGCATTTGCAGCGCCGCCCAATTCCTGACAATGTAGAAATCATCCACGATCAAGCGCAGATCCTCGTCGGTCAGGTCTTGGCCGCGCGGGATGGTTCCGCCGCTGATCACATCGGCTTGAATCTTGTTCATCTCAGCACCCTCCCCGGCACGCGGCTTCAAACCCCGGCCCCACGTAAGGCGCAGGCGTGGCGGGCAGGGTCATCACCCCGAGGATGATGGCCCCGATCACGATGGCGGCGAATACGATCACCCACGCGGTGAGGCCGGGGGATGGCGCGTCGTCGTGGCTGTAGTGTGCGCGGCTGTGCTTGCGGGCCATGCCGGAGAATTCGCGCACATCGTCGGCCTGTGCTGCGGCGACAATGCGGGGGTCTGGCGGTGAGGGGGTCATGCTGCATCGCCCCCATTGTCGTAGCCGTGCTGTGCGGCGCGGTCGTGGATGCGGCGCAGGCGGTCAGGCTCGGTGGTGCCGAGGCGGGCGGTCAGCGTCATGGCACAGCCGTTGAAGTGGCGCACCATGGGCAGGCGGGTGTAGTTGTAGCTCTGGCCCCGCGCCTGTTTCAGGGTGGCCCATGCAAGGCCGCGTGCGCCGGGGGCAGTGCCAAAGCGCGCCGGATCGGACAGGAGCGCTATCGCCTCGGCGACTTGGGTTTCAGTGGGTCGGGACATTGTGGGTCTCCTTTCCGGGGTTCAGCGAATATGGCTGGGGGTGTCGAGCGGTTCGCCCATGGCAATTTGCTCGGCCTCGGTGAGGCTGATGTCCTTGCCGTTGATGGCAAATTGGGTGGTGTAGAGCGGGACGCCATCGGCAGAGTCCGGCGCCCGCGTGGCGGTGCAGGTCAGGTTGCCGTGGTCGGTCATCTGGCCCAGCACGCCCCGATCATCACGATCTTCGCAGAGGCGGGCAATCGCGACACGGCGCATGGCCTGGATGAAGTTCTGCGCGGCTTGGTCTGTGGGGGTGTCGGTCACGGGATGCTCCATCGGTTGATGGGGCGAAGTTCGCAAAAAGCGAACCACATTGCAAGATATAAATTCGCAATAAGCGAACTATGGTTTTGTGTAATAATCGCTGATAGCCGAATCGCAGCGATTTTCGTTTGAGCATTACGGCCTTGCCGTTCGATTTTAATGCCAATACCGTGACGGGGTAATTTTGACTGAATGAGGTTTCATATGAAGAGACGAATGTTTTTATGCGGGCTTGCTGCCGTGGGCTTGACTGGATGCACTGAGCCTGTGACCCACGCAACCGCTAGCGGAAAACCGGAAGTTGTAGTGAGTGGCCGCAATTCCGGTTGGGTTAAAGGGAAACTGGTGAACAGCATGTTGAACCGGGGGTATTCGATCTCGAACGACACCGGCTATACAATTGCTTTTGATCGACCTGTTCAGAACGCATTTGCGGCGGCCCTTCTCGGGAGCAGTTACGATTCGTCGCCGAACACCCGCGTCACTTTCTCCACAGCCGAGGTTTCGGGAGGCACTCGTGTGGTTGCCGATCTGGCCGTGATTACCAATCCTGGTTCCGCTTTTGAGCGCAGAACTGCGTTTAATGGTCATGAAGACAGTGTCAAGATTCAGCAAATGTTGAACGATCTCGCAAAATCCTAAAAAAATGCCATTTTGCTCGCACTTAAGGTGCGGGCATTTCTTTGTTCACTACCGCTTGACGGTGTTCACCTGTGCGTCTTACCGTGAACGAACGCGGAACATTCTAGGTGGTTATTATGTCAGATGAAGAAACGGCAGAGCTCATTTCCGTGCTATTGCGACTAAGCGCGCAAGAGCGGAAATCCGTTTATGAGATGGCTAAGTCGCTTTCTCAAGCAAAGACGCCGCGTGACGAGAAACGGAGCGACGGTCTTCCTCGCTGAGTGACTGCATAATCTCGATGTGCATCAGTATTTCTTGGGAAATGTCATCGCTATCAATAATCTCAAAGAGTGATACGCCGAGTTCGTTGGCAATCTTGCTCATTAGTCGACCGCTCGGAAACTTCTTCCCTGTCTCAATCTCGGACATGTAGCTTTTGCTGCACCCGGCCTTAGCGGCTAGGGTTTCGGCGGTCATGCCTTGTTTTTTCCGGATTTCTTTTATGCGCAGCTTCATGTTCGCAAGTTGCCACGAATGCGCATCACTGGCTAATCGCATATAGCGAACTTTTTTGCTTGTGCTTTGGTTCGCTTTTTGCGAACTATTGGGCATGATGAACCTCGACACATATCTGAAATCGGTCAAATGCACTCAGAGGCAGTTTGCGGCGAAGCTGAACGTTTCCCCGTCCTACCTGAACGAGATTGTAAAAGGCACGAAGTCTCCGAGCCTCTCGCTTGCGATCAGGATTGAGAATGAGACTGGCGGCGAAGTCGCGGTTGCATCCCTTCTCTCCCAACAAGACCGAGGTGCCGCATGACCTATCTCTCATTTCTCGCCCTGTCCTTTGCCGGGGGTGCGTTGTCCGGGGCGCTGCTCGCGCTGATCGTCGCGCGGCGGGCCGCTGCGGGGATGATCCGGAAGTTTGAGGGCCAGATGACGCCCCGTGTCGAAGTGGTCGCGCGCGTCGAGAATGGCAGCATCGTGCAGGCCGTGCGTGAGGCCAGCGCCAATGACGCGGTGCGGGTGGTGCATATGGCTGGTTCGACCCATGGAGGGCGGCGCTGATGTCACCTGCATTCACAGTCGCGAACGTGCGCACCTCTGAGCCTGATGAGGGGCAGCGGCTATCTGAGGCGAACATCGCCGAACTGACGGCGGGGTCACCCCGTTCGATCAAGAGCATCCGCACCTCAGTTCCAGATTTTGCGACAGGCGGTCTCCTATCTATTGCAGGGCCTGATGGGTGCCCTCTATGCGGTCGGCGCAGTGCTGCAACTCGGCGGCGAGGCGGCGTGCTGTCTCGGCTGTCATGCGTAGTTGGTGGATGTTTTGGGGCGGCACTTCGGTTCCCGCTGGCGCTCCTTCGTCGCCTGATGAGCAGAGGCGCAGCAGGATGAGGTCGACTGCAGCGAAACTCACTTCGGCGGTGCGGAATGTGTGCACGAGGCTGCTGATCAGTGTGCCGTCGCGGCGATACAGCAGGCCGTCTTTTCCGACTATGGCGTCGGCTTTGGTTTCCATGGGTGGTGTCCTTTCCGATGTATGGCACCTGTGGTTGGGCATGTCGGGGTTGCAGCCCCGGCATGCCGCTGATCTTGTGTCGGATTTCGTGCACTGTCCAGATGTTGTGGTGATGCGGGAAGCGGGAGGTCTGGCATGACCCCCCGTCCCGTCCTTTCCCTTGCTGCTTCAAATCCTGTTCACGCTCCATGTGATCAGGATGCAGGAAAGGGCGTTGTGATGTCTTACGAAATGTTTTTCAGGCCGCAGCCGGTCGATCTGACGGGCTTTGCGCGGGCGTTCCCGGATCGGGCGCGAGCGTATTTTCGCGCAACTGGATTAAGCCCGGCACAGATCGCCGTGGCCTATGGCGTGACCGAGCGCACGGCCATGAACTGGCTGGAGGGTGTCACGCGCCCGACCGGCGACAAGGTGGCGGTGATTGCCGTGGTCGATCCGGAAGGGTTCGCGCGGCATCTGGCCCCGGATCTGCGGAGGGCGGCGTGATGGTATCCCCGACACTTGGACGCGAGGTGATGCGGCGGCGACGGTCGTGTGATGCGACGGATGCCTCGGACGTGCTGCGCCAGATCGGCGCCGGGCTGCGCGATGACGCGACCATGGCGCTCTGCTGTGGGGCGGGTGTTGTGCAGACGCGGTTCACTCTGACGGTCGCGGATGCGCGGGCCTTGGCGGATGAGATCGCGCGGTTGCAACGGTTGGATGCCCCGGCTGTCGTTGCGCCCGAGGATTTGAGCCATGTCGCGCCGCCCGAGTGGCCGTTTTACGCGCTGTTCGGGCTGATCGTTCTGGCGCTGCCGGTCACGCTTTGGGTGCTGCAATGAGTGCGCTCTTGGCCAAGGCACGGGCGGGGCAGGCGGTGACGCTGCTCGACAAGATCGCGGCTGAGACCTCGGTCGAGGAACTGGACGGCATGCGCGCGGCGCTGTCGGCGCGGGGGCAGGTGTTGTGCCCGGCTGAGACAGAGGCGTTCGCGCTGCGACGGGCTGAGTTGTTGAAGGGGGCGCGGTGATGCCAACGAAAAACTACAGCCGGTCAGAGGATATTGTGGCGCTGGAATTGCTCGATATGGCGGATCGTGAGGGCCTGCGGGGCGCTGAGTTGCGGCGGCGCATGTCTGCGATCACGCGGGACAGTTGGAGCAATGGGCGGGTGCAGGGGCTTTTGTGCCGGCTGCGTCTGGAGCCTGAGCCTTGCGCCTGCGTCCGCCCCGAGAACCGCGATGGTGGCATGCCTGCCCGGTGGTGGGTAGAGGCGGTGCGTTGATGGGCAAGCGCAGCGCCTTTGAGCGGATCGAGCGGGATTTCTACTGGACGCCAGAGGCGGCTGTGCTGCCGTTGCTGCCGCATTTGCCCTTTGGCACCATGTTTGTCGAGCCATGCGCCGGGGATGGCCGGTTGGTCAAACATCTGGAAAAGCACGGCATGTCCTGTCTTTTCGCCTCGGATATTGAGCCGCGCGCTGAGTTTGTGCGTCGGCGGGATGCCCTTGATCTGTGGTTTCGGGCCGAAGTTCCGTCTGCGGATATGTGCATCACCAATCCGCCTTGGGGCCGCAAGGTTCTGCACCCAATGATTGATGCGTTCCGCGTCCAGCTTCCGACATGGCTGCTGTTCGATGCGGACTGGGCGCACACCGTGCAGGCGGCGCGTTTCATGCCCTATTGCCGCAAGATCGTGAGCGTGGGCCGGGTCAAGTGGATCGAGGGATCGACCATGACCGGGAAGGACAATTGCGCGTGGTATCTCTTCACGGCTGAGGCGGGTGCTTGCGAGTTTCACGGGAAGGTGGGCGCATGAGCGATTTCATCGCGCGCATTCGGGAAATGGCCGATGAGGGCTATAGCCAAGCAGAAACGGCGCGAGCGCTGCGGGCGACCGCAGGGCGGGTCCAGTATTACGCCAAGGCCAATGGCATCGAGTTTGGCAACAAGCGCAGCATCATCGACCTCAACGAGCTGCGGGCGCTGGCGCGCAAGGGCCTCACGCGGCAACAGGCGGCAATCCTGATGGGGGTTGCCTATCGCTCGATGTGTGTGGCGTGGCGGCGGGCAGGGTGTGATGAGCTGATGCCCGAGCAACCTGCGCCCGCCGTTGCTGAGGCTGAGCGTCAAGACATGCGCCCGGATCAGGCGGCGCGGATATTGGAGGCGGTGGCGCATCCCAAATGGTCGCCTGCGCTCGATGCCGACATTCTGGCGCGTAAGGATCGGGGCCAGCATTTCACGCGGATCGGGGCCGAAATGCGCTTGCCCCGCGTGACGGTCGAGCAACGCTGGCACCGCCTGCGGATCGTGCCCCTGATGGTCGAGGCGCTGCGCGTCGCGGTGCGCGCTGATCTGAAATACGCGGCCCTCGATGAGGTGACGCTATGAGCTTCTCCGGCATATCCTCCTCCCTTGCCGGGGCAGAGCCGGGGCGCAGCGGTGAACCTGCGTCGTATACGTCCCTGTTGGACTACCCCTCGGCCTTCGGGTCGGGGGGGCTTTTCTGGCCGCTTTCTGGTGGTGTGTGGCCTGCGTTGCTGCGCAGCTTGGTAGGAACGGGAGCTCGACGCCCTAGTACGCCAGCCACACACCTCCCGAGCGCGGATCGCAGAGCAATGTCGGCAAATGGCCCGAGTGATCATAGGGCACTGCGGGCCTCCCTAGCACATACGATATGTGCGAGTCCGACAGGCCGCGCGCTCAATATCCCCCGTCCGCGCCGGGTATCGCGCGACTACTGTCCTCAGACTGGCCCCGGTCGCGTGCCTCCAGCCCGCGCCGGGGTGTCTTTTGGGCATGGGGGGTGAGGCGATGGTCATGTGGAGGTGTGCAGGTTGTGGATTGGAGTCGCCCGACAAGGTGCGCCGCTGCGATTGCGCCACGTCCGTGGTCATTCCTTCCGATCCGAAGAAGGCCGGCGTTGGGTCGGCCTGGAAAGAAGAGTCCCTGAGTGTTTGCCCAACATGCGGGCACCACATCGAGTCCAGATAGGAGTAATGATGATGGCAACGGTAAAGAACGGCGAGGCCGATGATCGGCTGAGGGCAGTCAGCCCCAAGGATTACGACCGGATGAGCATGGATCAACTGTTTGCGCCGATCTCGGCCGCGGTGATCCCGGCGAACAAGCTCTGGACCGGGGGAGGTCGCCATGTGACGCCGCAAAAGGCCGCGCATTCGGGGCGGCGCGCTGTGGTCAACACGCGCGGCAAGCCGAAGGGGGCCGGGCTGTGAGTGAGACATCGCGCCAAGTCGATCCCTTTGCGGGCGTATTCTCGGGCCACACGCTGCGCCCGGATCGCGAGCCTGATTTCAAGATCGGCCCGCCTGATGATCCCTACATGCTGCGGTGGTGGCTGATCCCGCGCAATGAGGCGTTCAACGTCTATTATCACCGCATCCTGCACGATGACGATGACCGGGCGCTGCATGATCATCCGTGGCCAAGTTTCTCAGTCATGATGACCGGCGCGATCCGCGAGATCACGCCCGAAGGGCCGCGCATCCTGCTCAAGGGCGATTGCGTCTATCGCGGGCCGGACATGGTGCATCGGCTGGAGTTGGTGCGCGGCGAGCCTGCTGAGACGCTGTTCATCACCGGGCCGCGCATCCGCGAGTGGGGATTTCACTGCCCCAAGGGCTGGGTGCATTGGCAAGAGTTTGTCGGCGAGAACATCGGCGAGGTTGGGCGCGGCTGTGGCGAGATGGCCTGAGCCGCACTGAGGTTAGAGCAACGCGCGCCAGACGCGGAATGGGGGCAGAGATGGCCGATGGGGCAATTACAATACGGGGCGTGACCTATGCCAGTGCTGCGGCTGCGGCACGGGCGTTTGGTGTCACGCGGGCTGCGGTCTATGCGGCGCGGGATTTGGGGCGGCTGGATGCGGTCGGCATCGGCAGCGGCAACGCCGGGGCGCGGTGTCGTCCTGTGGTGATCTGCGGGCTGTCCTTCCCCTCGATCACGGCGGCGGCGCAGGCCGTGGGCGCGGATAAGAAATACATCTCGCACCGGATTGCGACTGGCGCGGGCCTTGGAGCCGATCTGCGCACGCGGTTCGAGACGCTGCGGTGCGCGCGCCATGCCGCCGCCTTGGCGCGTGTGGTCGCCGCCGAGCGCGCAAGGCATGCGAGGGTCTGGAAATGAGCCACAAGGCCACGACTTGGCTGTCTGAGATACCTGCCGACCGTCTTGGCGCGTCCGAGTTCCGCGTGCTGTTTCACCTCTGTGATTGCCACAATCCATCGGCGGGCTGTTTCCCGACGCAGGCCTATCTGATCGAGCGTGCCGGGGTGTCAAATGGCACGCTGAACAACGCCCTCAAAGCCATGGAAGTGAAGGGCCTGATTAAGCGTCACCAGACCCGCAACGGCGTGACCAAGCGGCAGAATCCGACACGCTACATCTTGGGGTTTGAGACGGTTGATACACAAGAGCCGACTCCAAAATCTGGAGACGGAAAACGGGGAAAGCCGTCTCCAAAAACTGGAGACGGAGCCGACTCCAAAAAAAGGGGTGAGCCGTCTCCAATTTCAGGGGGGGGTCCGTCTCCAGCCCACTGGAGAGTAACCTGTAAAGAACCCGTAAATAACCGGGCGTGCGAACGCGAGGCGATGTTTTTCACCAGCGATGAGGTCGGTGAAGCACAGCAGATCGCACGGCACGTCAAGGCAGGTAAGCCGGTTCGGGCAGAGGGCATCGCAGAGCGGATCAAGACCTGTCTGGTCGCACACAAGCTGCTGACGGATCACGATCTGAAAACTTTGGGCATTTGCTGAGAAAGGGCCAGAGGCATGGACAGCACCGAACAGGCAAGCGGCGAAAAGCGGGTGAGGGAGGTTCTGGTTGAGCCTCTGCTCTGTCGGGGTCTGGCCAAGCCGTCGAGCCTGACCAAGGATCAGTTCGAGGCGATGATTGACGATCTCTGCAAGAGGTTGGCCTACATGACCGGCGAAAGCCTTGCGGCGCTCGAAGAGGTCGTGGCGTCCAATCCGGGCGGCAAGGACAAGGATCGCCTGCCGATTGCAAATGCCATTCTCGGATGGGCGGCGCAGATCCAGCCACCCGGCGATGATGCGAGTCCGCTGATCCGGGCCGTGTTCGCCAACGCGCTCGGGGCGGACGCCTTGGCAGGCGGATGGGCACCGGAGCTGCTGGCCGAACTGCGGCGCAACCGGCGCTGGCCCAACGCCTGGACCGTGACGCAGATCAAATCCGATGCCGAGCCGAACGCGCGCCAGTTGCGGACCATCGAGGGCAAGTTGGCGCGGGGTGAGGATCTCGGCCCGACCGAGGCGATGTGGCGGGATCGGCGCGTGGCGGCGCTGCGCAAGTGTCAGGAGATCGCGGGATTGGCAGAGCAGGAGAGCGGCAAATGAGGCACAACATGCAGGATTTCATCAAAGCGGGGCAGGTGGTCTATGTGGCTGCGGATGGGGTGGCGCACTGTGGCAAGGCCATAGCTGCGGCAGAACGGGCGCGGGTGGCCGATCTCTTGGCGCGGGCCACGCCGCCCGATGCCTGCGGGCCTGAGATGCCGGTTGCCCCCGCACGCGGGCCGATGCTCGCCTTCACGCCGCGCAAGGTGGTCCAGACCGAGGCGGGCAACTATCGCTCGGTCAGTGATGGCTATGTCGGGCGTCAGGCGGCGCGGGTGGCGGATGCGTTCGACAATATTACCCGCAAGGCATTCGAGGCGCATGAGAAGCTGGGTGGCGGCGATGCAGCGTTCGTGCCGCCGTTCTCGGTCGGGCAGGTCGAGATAGGCCGGGAATATGCTGCACTGGTCGAGCGGGTGGCCAGTTCTGGCCTTGGCTGTGTCTCGCTTGAGACATCGGGCGGTGGTGGTGGCAATGGTGGCGAGGGTGTGCAGGCTGCGGTGTTCCGCGACATCGAGCGGCTGCGGATGCTGCGGCGGCGGATGGATACGGGGCTTGCCCGCAAGGTGCGGCGCGAGCGGCCCAATGGTGACAAGCGCCGCTCGATCTTGGTGCGTGTGCTGGTCGATCAGGTCTGCGTCCACGGCATGAGCCTCGATGCAGTGTTGAGGGCGCATGGATGGGGTATCAACACCCGGTGTCGGGACGGCCTGCGCAGCGCTCTATGTGGGGCACTGGACCGCATGCGGGGGTTCGATCTGGTGCGACCCACAAAATAGGGTTTGACAGCTTAGGCTCGCTGACGGTAAAGAATCTATTATCATCACGAATTGCGCCCGGAGCGGAGACCCCGCCACCGGGCGTAGTCATGTCCGGGCTATGCCCATCGGTGCAAAGGGCAGAAGCGAGCAATGATCAAATCAAGATGGTATGTTGATACTTGGTCTGGCTGGGTCATTGTTGGTCGCCGTGTAGGGCTCAAGTTTGATATTGGACATTGGTTCATTGGTCTCAATGTATCCCGATATGAGATCATGCTCGGTCTTGGACCTCTTAGGATCGTTGTTCACTTGGACACTGTGTCCAAATGGGGCGGCTAAGGTCGCTCCAGCCACGCATCGGTGAGTTGTCATCGGGGCCGCGCAAGCTCGACATCAGCTTCGAGGATGCCCGCCGCTCGGTCGAGTGGCGCAAGTGGTATAACATCGCACGATGGAAGGCCCGACCCAACGGTGCACGGTGGCGCTGCCTCGTGCGTGATCTGTTCACCTGCCAGATGTGCGGTGTGATTGAGGCCGACAGTTCGATGTTGGTCGCGGATCACAGGACGCCACACCGAGGCGATCCCGATCTGTTCTGGGATGACGACAACCTGCAGTGCCTGTGCAAGGCCTGCCATGACACACACAAACAGCGCGCCGAGCAGGGGCAGAGGGGAGGGGGGGTCTAATCTCTACGACCCGCCCCGGCTGGACACCGGCGGCTCCAACACGCGGAGATTTTTTATGATGGCGGGCAAATTTCGGGATGATCGGGCCACCGACCTTTTCGGGAACCCCGTCAGAGAGCGTCTGGGCGCGCGTGGCAGGCCACCTTTGCAGATCGCCCCGCAAGACCGGGATATGGTGGAGGCCGCGTTGGCGCGTGGCTGGGGAAGCCAGCGTATTGCAGATGCGGTTGGGATCTCCCTTGCATCTCTCAAGCGATATTTTAGAGCCGCGCTTCTGGAGCGTGACAAGATGCGTGATCGGCTGGAGTTGGCCGCGAATGCTCGCCTGATCCGGGCGGCCATTGAGGATGGCAACATGACCGCGATGAAGCAGCTGCGCGAGATGCTGGACCGCGATGGTCTAACGCGGCAAAAGGTGGTGCTGGAGGCCCAGCAGAAAGAAGCCCAAGACGCCGGGATCGGCATGGGCAAGAAGGAAGCCGCGCAGCGTGCGGCGGAAGAGGCGGCAACGTCTGACGGGTGGGACGATCTTCTCGGGCCGAGTCGGCTAAACTGAGATCATGAACGCACCAGTTCGTCGGCAGCTCTGGGACACCTCGCTGCCCGATTGGGATATCCGGATTCAGACCGGCCAAAGTCTGATTCCTGAGTTGCCATTGTTCGATGCTTCGGCGGATCGGGCACTGGCGATCTTCAAGCGGTTACGGGTTCCTGACCTGATCGGCATGCCGACCTATGGTGAGGTTTGTGAGAAGTGGGTGTTCGATCTGGTGCGGGCGATCTTCGGATCGCTCGACCCGGTGACCAAACGGCGGGCGCTGCGGGAATTCTTCCTGTTGATCCCAAAGAAGAACGGCAAGTCATCCATCGCGGCCGCGATCATCGTGGTGGCCTGTCTGGTGAATGAGCGGCCAGAGGCGGAGCTGCTGTTGATCGCGCCGACGATGACAATTGCAAAGATCGCGTTCAAGCAAGCGTGGGGTATCATCCGGGCTGATGAAACGCTCGACAAGCTCTTTCACATTCGTGAGCACCTGCGCACGATCACGCACCGGCTGAGCAAGGCGGAGATCGCCATCAAGGCTGCTGACAGTGACGTGATCACAGGGGGCAAAGCGACCTACACGCTGATTGACGAGACCCACGAGTTCGCGCGCAAGAGCCGGGCCGAGGCGGTCTTTGTCGAGTTGCGCGGCGCTTTGGCATCGAGGCCGGATGGCTTTTTGATGCAGATCACGACGCAATCTAAGAGCGCGCCATCGGGTGTGTTCAAGAAGGAACTGGAGCGCGCCCGCGCGGTGCGGGACGGTCGCTTGAAACTGCCGAACCTGCCGGTGCTGTATGAGCTGCCGCCCGCGATGGTGAAGCAATGGCAAGACCCCAAGACGTGGGGAATGGTCAATCCGAACCTTGGCCGGTCGGTCGATCCTGACTTTCTGACCGATCAACTTGTCCAGGCAAAAGAGGATGGCGCGCAATCGCTTGCTCTCTTGGCATCGCAGCACTTCAACGTCGAGATCGGCGTGGGGCTCGGAGGCGACTGGCAGGCGGCGCGGCATTGGGCCGGGGCTTCGGGGATTCTGACCTTCGAGGATCTGATGCGGCGTAGCGAGGTGATTGTTGCCGGCATCGACGGTGGTGGCCTCGATGACCTGTTCGGTCTTGGCCTCTTGGGCCGGGATCGTGAGACCAAGGATTGGCTGGCGTGGTTCCATGCCTGGGCGCATCCCGAGGTTCTGGAGGTGCGCAAGGAGATCGCCCCGCGGCTGATGGATTTTGCCGAAGCCGGGGATCTGACGATCCTCGACCCGGATCAGCCGACGCAGGACATCGAAGAGGTGGCCGCGCTGATCAAAGCGGTGGCGGATGCGGGCTTGTTGCCAGAGCGGGATGCTATTGGCGTCGACCCCTACGGAATTTCGGCAATGCTCGATGAGCTGGTGCTCAACGGGATCACTGACGATCAGATCGTTGCGATCCGGCAAGGCCCTGCCTTGTCGCCTGCGATCTGGGGGATCGAGCGCAAGCTCAAGAACGGAACATATCGGCACGGCGGCCAGCCCATGATGGACTGGTGTCTCGGCAATGCCAAAACGGAAACGCGAGGTTCGGCAGTGATGATCACGAAGTTCACGGCAGGGCGCGCGAAGATCGACCCGCTGATCGCGGGGCTGAACTCCTATCAGCTCATGTCGCGCAATCCGGTGGCAGCCGGTTCGGCGGCGTTTGAATACACGGGGATGTAGAGATGGGCCTGTTCAACATCTTCAAGTCCAGTGCTATCGCTGTGCCCGCCGCCGCACGCTCTGAACCGCCGATTTCGGCGGCTTCCGACGTCCAGAGTGAAAGCCAGTGGCGCACCTTTGCGGTCGAGGGTCGTGCGTCACGCGCCGGGGTGCGGGTCAATGAGACCAGCGCGCTTTCAATTCCAGCAACGCTCGCTGCCTTGCGCATTCTGACCGGCACGTTTGCCATGACGCCGGTGCATTACTACGAGCGAAGCGAATCCGGAAGGCTGAACCAAGATACTTTGCCAGAGGCCCAACTTTTCCGGGCCAGCCCGAACAGCCATCAAACGCCTTTCGCGTTCCTTGAGTTGATGTTGGCGGATATGCTGCTGACCGGAGACTTCTACGCCTATGTCAGTCGAAACGCGCGGGGTGAGCCAGTCGCTCTGACGCGGCTTAAGCCGGGCGCGGTGACGATCGCGGATTACTTCGACCGCGAGGTCGGGACCGTTTTGTTCTACGATGCCACATTGCCCGATGGGTCGAGTGGTCGTTTTGCCAAGCGTGACATCATGCATGTGCCCGGATTCAGCCGAGATGGCATTCACGGCCTTGATCCGGTGAAGTATGCGCGAGAGGCGCTCGGTGCGTCGATTGCCACGTCGAACCACGCGGCGAAATTCTGGGGCAAGGGTGGCAGACCGTCCACCGTTCTGCAAACCAAGGCCAAGGTTAACCATGACGACAAGGCGCGCATTCGTCAGGACTGGCAGTCGCTCTACAGCGGGCCAGAGGGCGATCAGGTTGCGGTGCTGGATCAGGAACTGACAGCGCAATTCCTGACTCATGACATGAAGTCGAGCCAGTTTTTGGAAACACGCCAGTTTCAGGTTGTTGATCTGGCCCGAATCTGGGGTGTTCCGCCGCACCTGATCTTTGATCTGAGCAAAGCGACGTTCTCGAACATCGAGCAGCAGTCTCTTGAGTTCGTCATCTATCACATGGGGCCGCATTATCAGCGCGTGTCGCAGGCGCTGACCATGCTCTTTGGGCGCGCCGGGCATTATTTCGAGCATCTGACAGACGCCTTGGTCAAGGGCGATCTGAAAAGCCGAATGGAGGCCTACTGGCTGCAGCGCCAGATGGGCATGGCCAATGCCAACGAACTGCGGGCCAAGGAAAATCAGCCGAACATCGACGGCGCGGCGGGCAAAGAATACTGGCGCCCGTCCAACATGGCGCTCGCGGGAACGCCCGCAGCGAACCAAGGAGAGACATCGTGAAACAGGAACTTTCAGCGGTCATTTCCGCTATCCGGTCACAGCCGTGGGCAATCTTGCCGGACTATCTCGCAGCCATTGAAGCCATCGCGCTGCGCGCTTTCGACTCGGATGTTCTTGAGCGCCTGGCAAAGGACGGCCATGCGATGCAGGTGCAGCACAGCTTGGAGGCGGTTGCCGCTCTCGGGACGCGCCTCGACGGTTCTGAGATGAGCATGGTCCGAAACGGTGTTGCCGTGGTGCCACTGGTCGGGGCCATCTATCCCCGGTCCAACATGGTCAGCGCATCCTCGGGCGGCACGTCGCTGGACACGGTCATGCGTGACATGCGCGTGGCTTGGGCGTCGTCGGATGTCGAGCGGATCGTGATGCTGATCGACAGTCCCGGTGGCGTTGTTTCTGGCCTCGGTGAAGCTGCGGAAATGCTGCGCGCTGGCCCCAAGCCAATGACGAGCTTTGTCACGGGCATGGCGGCATCGGCGGCCTACTGGCTTGGTTCGCAAGCTGGAGACATGGTTCTCGATCGGGCGGCGTCTGTCGGATCAATCGGCGTTGTCGCCTCAATGAGCCGCCAAGAGGCAGTCGATGCTGATGGCCGGCGCTCTTATGAAATTGTGTCAAGCGGTGCCCCGTTCAAACGTCCGGACCCGTCCACCGAAGAGGGGCGGGCGTCAATTCTGCGCGATGTCGATGCGATCGAGGGTGTGTTCGTGGGCGACGTGGCCGCAGGGCGACGTGTTCCGGAGGGCGTCGTGCGCGAGCAATTCGGCAAGGGCGCGATGGTCTTTGCCGGGGAGGCCGTGCGTGTTGGCATGGCAGATCGTATCGGAACGCTTGAGGGCGTTCTGTCACAGGGTTCCGGGTCAAACCGGACAAAAGTCGTAGGGGGTCGCTCGCGGGCCTCTGCGGAGATTGAAACGCGGCGGCGTGCCGCACAATAGGAGCTGACCATGGATAAGATCCTGGAGCTGAAGGCCCGCCGCGCGGGTATTATCGACAAGATGGAGGCGCTTGTTGCCTCTGTCCCGGATGGTGAGGATTGGACAGCCGATCAATCGACCGCATTTGAAGCCCTCAAGGCCGAAGATGACAAGGTCGCTGGTGAGTTGGCCCGCCTTGAGGATGTTGAGCGTCGTCGTGCGCAGGCTGCGCGCCCTGCCGCTCCGCTTCCCGGATCGAACCCGGCCCCGGCTGCGGGCGTTCCTGCTGTCCCTGCAGAGAAGGGCCTGACCTTTGCTCGCATGGTTCGCACCATCGCGGCGGCAGGCGGCAATCACTACGTCGCACAGCAGATCGCCGAGGCCAATGGCGACAGCGGTCTGTTCGCAGGCCAGCAAATGGGGCAGGGGGCACTTGGTGGTTTCCTTGTTCCCGAGGATGTGTCGACCGAGGTCATCGAGTTGTTGCGCCCGGCCAGCGTCGTGACCGCCATGGGGCCGCGCATCGTGCCGATGCCCAATGGCAACATGACCACCAACCGCCGCGCGTCTGGCGCCAACTTTGCCTATGGCGGCGAGACTGACGATGCCCCGGCGACTGGCTACACCTACGGCCAAGTCAAGCTGTCGGCCAAAAAGCTGCGCGGGATTATCCCGATTTCCAACGATCTGCTGCGCTCGGCCTCGACCGCAGTCGACCGGATGGTTCGGGATGACGCGGTTGCGGACGCGGCACAGATTCAGGATCGTTTCTTCCTGCGCGGCAATGGCACTGAATACTCTCCGAAGGGTCTGCGCTATCAGTTGGTTGGCACGAGCTTTGCGGCAACCAACATCCTGAACATGACCGCCGCGCCGGATCTGCAAAAGGTCGACAATGATTTGGGCCGGATGGAGCTGGCACTCGGGAATGCCAACGTGCCCTATACCGGCGCGCACTGGATTGGATCGCCGCGCACCGCGATGTATCTGACCAACCTGCGCGACGGCAATGGCAACAAGGTCTATCCCGAGATGGCGGATGGCATGCTGCGTGGCAAGCCGTTCCACCAGACCACCGAGATCCCCGACAATCTTGGCGGTGGGACCGAGTCCGAGCTGATGCTGGTTCACCCGGCGCATATTCTGATCGGCGAACACATGGGCATCGAGGTCGCAATGTCGACCGAGGCGGCCTACAAAGACAGTGCTGGGACCATGCAGGCTGCGTTCAGCCGTGATGAAACGCTGATGCGGATGATCATGCAGCACGACATTGGCGCACGCCACTTGCCTGCCATCGCGGTGATGACCGGCCTGACCTGGGCACCCTGATCCCAAAACCCTGATCTGATCTGAGATCAACCGGCAGGCCGGTCCCACTGGCCTGTCTTTTCCCTGCAATCATGGAGGTCTGACATGACCACTCAAAATCGCAGCATCGGCGACCTGATCACGGTTCGCCGCGCCGCTGCCAATACCGCCGCGACCGCAGCCGGGACCGGCGATAACACCGCCGTGACGGGTGTGATCATTGATCGCAACGCCATCGGCAACCCGCAATCCGCCGTTCTGGCGATCCCGTTCACCGCAACGCTTGCCGCTGCCGCGACCCTGTCGATCGCGTACACCGTCCAGGAGGGTCAGGAGGATGACCTTGGGGACGCCGAGACGTTGCAATCCGCAGCCTCTGCGGTGGTTGCCACCGGCCCTTCGGGAGGCGGCACCGTCACTGGCACCTTTGAGGTCAACGTGCCCCTCATGGGTGCAGGCCGCTATGTGCGCGCAAACTTCACCCCTGATCTGAGCGCAGGAGGCATCGACACTGCGGCGCTCTCCGCTGTGCTTGTGTTCGGTGGCGCAGATCGTCTGCCGGTCTGATGCGGCGCGTCAAGTTCACCCGGGTTTATCGTATGTATCAACCCGGAGAGACTGCGGCTTTCAGCGATAGCGAAGCTGCATCTCTGATCCCCGGCTTTGGCTATGACGCCGATGGTCCGTCGCCGGTTGAGGCACAGGCCAAGGCGGACGCTGAGGCAGAGGCGAAGGCCAAGGCGGATGCCGAAGCGAAGGCCAAGGCGGATGCTGAAGCGGCAGAGGCGCAGGCCAAAGCGGACGCTGAAGCGGCAGAGGCGCAGGCCAAAGCGGACGCTGAAGCGGCAGAGGCGAAGGCCAAGGCGGATGCCGACGCGCAGGCCAAGGCAGCGAAGACGAAAGGCTAAACCATGCGGCTGACACTGATCACGGCGCCTACCAATGACCCGGTCGATCTCGCGTCAGCCAAACAGCATTGCCGCGTTGATCACGATGACGATGATGTTCTGATCTCTTCGCTGATCACAGCGGCAGCGCAGTATCTTGACCGCCCGTCCGGTATTCTTGGCCGGGCGGTCATGTCTCAGGTTTGGAGGTTGGAGTTGACGGGCTGGCCCGAAAACCTGGCTTTGCCGGTCGAGCCTGTCGCCTCTGTTGTGGTGACTTATACCGACGCCAATGGTGCGGAGCAGACTCTTGACGCATCGGCCTACACCTTGTCGGCTTGGCCGTCATATGCAACCGAGTGGCGCTTTGTCCGGGATGCGGTCCGACCTGTGCTGCATGACTCTCCCTATCCGGTGAAATTCACCATCACAGCCGGTTATGCAAACGCCGCAGCTGTGCCGCAGCCTCTCAAAACTGCGATGCTGATGCTGGTGGCCCACTGGTATCGGACCCGTGAGACGGTTGTCATGGGGGGCGTGAACGAAACGCCCATGGCCTTCGATGCGCTTATCGCGCCTTATCGGAGGCTGGTGTAATGTCGGGGGCGGGTGAGCTTTCAGAGCGTTTCGCGTTCGACAGCCCGACCACCGCGCCGGATGGCTCTGGCGGCAATGAGGCAGGCTGGGCGGAGCAATTCAGCCGTGCGGCACAGGTGATCTACTCGCGGGGTAATGAGAGCGTCGAGGCGGCGCGCTTGGCCGGGCGCTCGATCTACAAGGTGAAGCTGCGCAGCGACAGTGGCACGCGGACCATCACGACCGACTGGCGGGCCCGGGATGTGCGGCGCAACGTGGTCTACAACATCCGCGAGGCTGATGCGATCACCGACCGGGCTTGGGTGTATTTGGTGGTTGAGAGTGGGGTGGCGGTATGAGCGTTTCGCGCGAACTGCAAACCGCGATTTTAAACGCTCTTGTGGCCGATGCTGGCGTTGGGGCCTTGGTGGGTGATCGTATCTATGACGGCATGCCTTCCAATGGGCAATATCCCTGCATCACCGTCGGGCCAACGGACAGCTTCAATGAGGATCTGGCTTGCGTCGATGCACGCACTGAAACTGTGCAGCTCGATGTGTGGTCGCGCGATCAGGGCCGGATGGGGCCGTGCAAGGATATTTGCGATGCGGTCAAGGACGCGCTGCATCTGGCCGACATCACGCTGACGCAGCATGCCTTGATCCGCATTCGGACAGGCGGCATCCGGGTTTTCCGCGATGCGGATGGTATCACGGCGCATGGCGTGGTGACGGTCGAAGCCGATCTGGAAGAGATCAATGGTTGATGGCCTCGCCAAGTTCGAGGCGCGCTGGAAAAGGATACCGAAGAACGCCACGATAAACGTGCGCGCCGCTATGGAAGACATGGCAAACGATATCGTCGAGGAAATGTGGTCGCGTGCCCCGCAGGGCTTCACAGGGAATCTCGGTGCCTCAATCGGCTGGACTTGGGGGGATGCTCCGGCTGGCAGCTTCGTGATCGGCACAGTGGGTGGGCGTGAGTTCGCCACTATGCGGATCACGATTTTCGCGGGTGGCGGGCGCGGCACGGATCGCGATGCGTTCTATGCCCGGTTTCACGAGTTTGGGACAGTGAAAATGCCCGCAAATCCGTTCTTTTTCCCCGTGTGGCGCGCGCGGCGCAAGCGGGTGAAGGGGCGGATTTCGCGGGCGATCAGCAAGGCGATCCGAGAGAGTTAGCGGCAGATAGTCGTTTCCATGATGCTTGTCATGGTTTCGGAATTTTGCGCGACAGCGGCAGCTAAATCGTCGCTCGATTGACGGAGCATGTCGCGCACCGGGTCCGAAATACCCTCAGCTTCAGAGTGAATCAATAGACCTACCTGCACGACCAGAACGGCAATAGCCAGCTTGGCCGAAGCCTCTCTTTGCCCAAGGTAATCGAGGCAGGGATTTGTCGCAGATAGCGCGGGCGCTGTGCTCAACATCAGGGCGATCACTGCAATTCGAAACATAGGGTGCTCCATGAAAATCAGGGTCATTCAGGATGCGCATCATCGCATCAGTTCCGGGCTTTCACAATCGTTCAAGGCTGGAACAGAGGTATCCGTTCCGCAGGCGACCGCAGAGGTGCTTGTGGCGCGGGGCGTTGCCGAGGTGATCGGCGGCAAGAAACCGTCAAACGCAAAGGAGTAATTCATGGCGACGGGAAAACAGACCACACGGCTGATCATTCAGCTTGGCGATGGCGCAACGCCGACAGAGGCTTTCGCCCATACCTGCGGGGCGAACACGTTTGGGGTCACGCTGACCAACAACCTCGGCGAGAACACGGTTCTGGATTGCACAGATCCTCTGGACCTGCCGGGGTCTATCGTGCGGCACCTTGAGAGCCAAGATACCAGCGTCACCATCAGTGGCATGGTGACAACCGAGGCGTGGCCGACTTGGCGCGCATGGGCGGACGGCGGCACCGAGAAGAACATCAAGGTTCTGCTGGACGAAAGCCTTGCCAACAATGGCGGTCACTGGATTCTGCCCGCCTATTTGCAGAGCCTTGAACTTAGCAAGGAAAGCTCGGGCAAGGTGACATTCTCGGCCACCATCGCGGGTGCCGGTCAACGCACCTGGACGGCGGCTGCATCCTGATGGTTGACGTGATTACAGAATGGGCCGGGAAAGAGCGTCTTTTCCGGCTCAGTTTTGGTGGCGTTCTGGACCTTGAACAGGCGACGGGCAGCGGCGTGGGTGAGATATTCCTGCGCGTTGCCGGTGGCCGGTTCGGGGTCAAGGATGTTTACCACACCATCCGCCTCGGCCTGATCGGCGGCGGTTTGGGCATCCTCGATGCAAAGCGGATCATGGACGCGCATTTCGACACGCGCCCCTATCTGGAAAACAGCGCCTTGGCGGGGCAAATCCTTTCGGACCTGATGACTGGGATCGAGCCGGTCGAAGATGAGGGCGGCAAGGGCGATCACGCCCCGCACAAGTTCTCTGAGGTCAGCCAGATTTGCCGCACATTCAACCTCTCGCCGCTTGAGCTACGCGAGATGCGCTATGCGGATTTCGTGAACATGGTGCGCGGCTTCAATGCTGTTAGCGACCGCAAGGCACCGCACCTGACCGAAGAAGAATTCATCGACATTCTCAACCGATATGAACCCGAGGCAGTGAAGTAATGGCCCAAAGCGTCGAGGACTCCCTGATTGTTCGCATGGAAGCGAGCCTGCGCAAGTTCGAGCGCCAGATGGAAGGTGGGCGCGTGGCGGCGGTCAAGGCCGCCAAGGGGTCTGAGGCTGCATGGAACCGTGCTGGAACGCAGATACAGGCCAACGCCAACCGGGCCACAACTGGCATTGCCCGCATGACGCAGGTGTCAGGGGCGGGCCGGTTTGTCTTGACCAATACCGCCAACCAGATCGGTGACATTGCGGTGCAGCTTGAAAGCGGCACCAACGCTTTCCGGGTGGCTGGGCAGCAGCTTCCGCAAATTCTGGGCGGCTTCGGGGCATTGGGTGGCACGCTTGGCATTCTGGCCCCGCTCTTGGGCACGGTTGCCGCCATCGGCTTGCCTATCGCTGGCATGCTCTATGCCATGGGCGATGAGGCCGACAAGGCGGACCCCAAACTCAAGACCTTTGCTGACCGCATTGATGACACAGCGGCGGCGATTAAGCGCGCTCAGGCAGCGGCAGAATTGGCGAGCACTGGCGGGCTGGAAAGTCTAGGGGATCGCTTTGGTGAGATCACCGAGGATGTCAGAGTGCTTGCGCTTGAATTGTTCCAGATGGAGGAACGTGCCGCGCGGCTCAAGATAGGGCAAATCCTTGATGAGGTTTCAGGCAGTATCGAAAAGGCGGCAGGCTCGGTGGGTGCGGTCGATCTGGCACTTTCGCAGGTCGGCACAGAGGCGGCGCGGGAACAGATCGCGCTGTTGCTCGAGCAGATTGCCGAAATCGAACAGCGCCGCGACGCTGGTCTCTTTATCGACCAGTCCGAAATCAACCTCCTAGCGCAGATGCGCGAGGAACTGGCGGCGCTGCAAGGCGACATGGCGAACCTTGGATCATTGGCAGATGATGTGCGCCTGCCGTCCGACCTGCTGGCGGGGCTGGCAGAGGCGCAGGCCCAATTTGCGGCTGCCAAAGACGCAGCCGATTTTGAAGCAGTGGCGGATCAGTTACGACGTATCAAAGACGCCATGCGGGAGATGGGCGACACCTTCTCACAACAAGTCATAGATAGGGTGATACAGGCAGAGATCGTGTCCCGCGAAATGGCCAAAACCATTGAAGATGGCCGACAGGCTGCGGAGGATCTGGCAAATGTTGATATCGCAGGCGGAATCAGCGGTGCAGTATCCGAGGCGGTGCGGCTTGCGCAGGCTCTCGGTGTTTCGCTGGACACTGCCCGCAAGATTGCCGCGTTAGGGCCGCAGGGGCAGACAAACCCGGTCGGTCGCGGGCGTGGCGGCGATCCGCGTGACTTTGGCGGCTCTGCGTTCGATATACAGAACGCGGAAGGCACCGAATTTCTGGCGAACTACAAACCGCCCAAGGCCGCGCGTGGTCGCTCTGGTGGCGGATCAAAGAAAGATGATGAACCCTTCTTCGCGGATGCGGAAAAGCAGATCACGGCGCTGAATCGTCAGATTGAGATGATCGGCAAGACCAACCGCGAAATCACCGAGATGACCGCGCGTTACAAGCTGCTCGATGAGGCCAAGAAGCGCGGCCTCGATCTCGACAAGGAACAGATCGGGACAGGTGAAACGCTGCGCCAAGAGATCGACCGGCAGGCCGAAACCATCGGCAAGCTGACCGAGGCAAAGGAAGAGGCTGCGCAGAAGGCGCAAGAGGTTGCTCGCCTCAATCAGCAGATGAAGGATGCGTTCCTGAATGCCGCGATTGAAGGTGAGGGGCTGACCGGCATCTTGGAGGGTCTTGCAAAGTCTCTGGCGCGGGCTGCACTGGAGGCGGCGTTCTTCAAGACTGGTCCTTTGAGCGGCGGCGGCGGGATTCTTGGCGGTCTATTCAGCGGCCTGTTTCCGAACGCGAATGGCAACGCCTTCTCTGGTGGCCGTGTGACGCCCTTCGCAACAGGTGGTATTGTAAATGGCCCCACTCTTTTCCCCATGCGAGGCGGCCCCGGCCTGATGGGTGAAGCCGGGCCGGAGGCGATCATGCCCTTGACCCGGATCGGCGGCAAGCTGGGCGTGCGAGCAGATGGCGGCGGTGGCACAGCAACGCTGCGCATCATCGCCCCAGAGGGCTTTGAGGTGGATTTTGACGGCAAGATGACGGGTATCGCTGTCGAAGTGACTAAGGCGGGACTTCAGCAATTCGCCAAGAATACGATGCCTGGCTTGGTCCAAAAGATCAACAAAGACCCCCGGAGGCTCGGCTGATGCCCTTGGCTTTCCCCCTTGTCCTAGCCGAGTTCCAAGAGCGCCTGAAAATCTCGGTCTCGCAGCTCGTGATCAACACGCCCATGCAGATCGACCGCACGGCCAGCGGTGTGCCGTTGCCCGCGCAGCTTGGCGAGCCGGTCTGGCGTGGGGCGTTTTCCCTGCCGCCGACGAATGATGCCAACAACGCCGCACGGATTGATGCGCTTTTGTCCGTGCTGGACACACCGGGCGCGTCGTTCCTTGTTTACAATCCGCGCAAGACCCACCCGGCAGATGACCCCACCGGGTCGATCCTTGGCGCGGCCACGCCTGTGATCTCGGCTCTTGACGGCGCTGATTTCCGCATGCTGTCCCTATCCGGCCTGCCTGCGAGCTACCAATTGCGCGGCGGTGATCTGATCGGCTGGCAGTATGGCTCAAGCCCCACGCGCTATGCGCTGCACCGGCTTGTGAGCGACGTGCAGGCCAATGGCTCGGGCGTCACAGCGTCGTTCCAAGTCACGCCACCGATTCAGCCCGGTGTCACCACCAGCACGCCTGTGACGCTGATCAAGCCCGTCATCAAGGCGCGGCTTGAGCCAAACCCCGGTTACGGCGTGCAGCGGCCTGTCGTGTCCGAAGGACCGCAGTTTTCATTCGTGCAGATCGTGGGGGCATAATGCGGGATTACGGCACAGCCACCGAGTCGATGCTGGCAAGCCTGTCGGGCGTCATATCGCGACATCTGGTTTGGTTGCAGGCCCGGCGCCGGTCAACGGGGCTGATCGAGGCGGTGGGCTTTTGGAATGGCCTCGACGTGCGCCAGTTCACCATCGGCGAGACCGCGCGCAGCTATCAGGGCGCAGGGTCGATCCTTGGCCTTGATCCGATCCGGGGCGAGGTCGGGTTGAACGTGCGGATGCACACGATCCGGTTTTCCGGCATCCCGGCTGCGGTGGTCAATCTGGTCAATCTCTATGAACTGCGCGGACGACCCGTCGAAGTGCATCGCGTGTTTTTCGATCCTGTCAAGGCGGTGCAGGTGGGCGTCCCGGTGCGCGTCATCAAGGGCTGGGTCGAGGAAATGCCGCTGCCACGCGCCGCAGTGGGGCAGTCGGTGGATGTCACCATGACGGTGGCCAGTGCCGCCCGTGCCCTGACCCGCACCTTGGCGCTCAAGAAATCCGATTCCGCGCAACGCCGGATCAACGCTGCCGACCGTGGCCGCGAATATGCCGCCACCTCTGGCGCCGTGCCGGTGTTCTGGGGGGCAGGCAAGTCGCAGAACGGCACCCCGCCGCCCACGACAACAAAGCCCGCCACGCCCACGGCAGATGAGCGCGCAGGCGGTGGCGGCACAGGCAACGGGGATAATCGCGGATGAACCGGGCGCAGATGCTTATCGACTATCTCGACACGGTGCGCGTCAAGCGGTTTCGCCCCGGCTCTCACGACTGCGGCATGTATGTTGCCGGGTGGGTCAAGGCCTGCACTGGTGTCGATCATGGCAAGCGGTGGCGGGGCCGCTATCGCAGCATGGATGGTCTGGCGCGCGTGATGGCGGAGGATGGCTTTGTGAGCCACGTCGACTACATCGCGAGCCTATTCCAAGAGATCCCGCCAGCCATGGCGCAGGTGGGTGATCTGGCCGTGTGCGAGAGCAGCGCCATGGGCATCTTTGCCAGCGACCGCGTGTTCGTGCTGCGCCCCGACGGGCTGGGGCATATTTCCCGACTGAAAGCGCTGAGGGCCTTCAAGGTATGATCCTGTTTTTCGCGATCCTTGCGGCGCTCATCGCAGCGCCCAGCGGAGCTATGGCCGAGCCGATCTCGACCGCCATTGCCGTGGCTCTGGCCGCGTCGAGCGCCGGGGCTGGCACCTTTGCCGCGATTGCAGCCGGGTTCGGTGCGCTCGGGGCATTTGCGACACAGATCATCGTGGGCGCGGGCCTGTCGCTCTTGGGACAGATTTTCGCGAAGAAGCCCAAGGTCAATGGGCAGGGCATCCAGACTGAGCAGACCACGACTGGCGACGTGACACCGCAGAAATTTATCGTGGGCACCTACGCGGTCGAGGGGCACGCGGTTGCGCCTGCCTACTCCCGGTTCAAGAACAACGGCATCCTGACCTATATCCTTGAGATCTCGAATATCCCCGTCACCGGCCTGACCGGGCGGATCATCATCAACGGCAAATACTCGGACATCGAAGCGCCGGACAATAGCGCCGGGCCGTTCAATGAGGTGCCGGTCAATTCCGGGCGGCGCATCCTGACCGAGTTCCGTCAGGATGATACCGACCCGACCGCGTGGCTGTGGTTCTACGATGGCACGCAGACCGAGGCCGATCCAACGCTTGTGACCTATTACGGCAGCAATGTTGACCGGCCTTGGACCACGGATCATGTCTTAAACGGCACTGCCTATGCGGTTCTGGAGTTCGCGCTTGATCCTGAGATTTATCAGGGCCTGCCCTCGGTTCGCTTCGAGGTTGAAGGCATCAAGCTCTACGACCCCCGCAAGGATACGACCGTTGGCGGCTCTGGCGCGCATCGCTGGAATGATCCGGCGACGTGGGAATTCAGCGAGAACCCGCAGGTGATCAATTACAACATCCTGCGCGGGATCACCCTGCCCACGGGCGACATCTGGGGCGGCAAGGTGGCGGCGGAGGATTTGCCGCTGGATAACTGGTTCGCCGCGATGAACGAGTGCGACGTGCTGATCGGCACGCGCAAGCAATACGTGGCCGGGTTCGAGATCAACGTCGAGGAAATGGAGCCCGCAGACGTCATCGAAGAAATGAACCGCGCCAGCTTTGCACAGATGGCTGAGTTCGGCGGCGTTTTCCGGGTGCGCGTGGGAGCGCCCTCGGCCCCGGTGCTGGCCCTCACGGATGCGGATTTCGTGATCACGGAATCCTCGACGCTCACGCCGTTCCCCGCATTCGAGAACGTGACCAATGGCATCACCGGCACCTATGTCGAGCCAAACGACATCTGGGAAGGCCGTGAGGCCGATCTGATCCTGAATGAGGATTGGGTAGCAGAGGATGGCGCACAGCGGGTTTCGAGCGTCGGCCTGCCGGCGGTGAGCGTCAAGGCGCAGGCGCAGCATCTGCTGAATTCGCTGCTTCTGGATGCGCGCCGGTTCGTCACGTTCCAAGTGACCTTGCCGCCCTCGTTTGCTCTGGTCGAACCGCTGGATTCGATCAGCTTCAGCTCGGAGATTTACGGCTACACCAACAAGACCTTTGAGGTCATCGAGGTCGAGGACCGCACCGACACGCTCTTGCAGGTTGTGGTGATGCGCGAGCGCGAGGCAGGCGATACCGATTGGGGGCCTGAACTGGACGTGCCAGCACCCCTGCCGACCAACGGCCAAACGCCGCCCGCACCGCTTGTCGTGCCGCTCTCGGTGGCTGCGTTCGATCTGTCAGACGCCACTGGGGCTGCGCGCCGCCCGGCGATCCTGCTGACCTGGACGATTGAAAGCCTGCCCGCGATCCGTAACCTGAAATATCAGGTGCGCGTGAAGGCCACGCAGGAGATCGTCGCAGAGGGCATCAAGCCGGTCGACGGGGGCCGCGTGCTGGTGCGGGGCGACATCATCGCCGCGACGGAATACGAGGTCCGCGCCCGTTATGTGGCCGACAGCCCGACCGCGTGGACGCCGTGGCTGAGTGTGACCACGCCGGATTTGCGGTTGACGCAGGCTGACTTAGCCGACGCCCTGCGCGACCAGATCGACACGGCCTTTGACCGGCATGATGCTGTGCTTGGCGATGCGAACATGCCGCGCTCTGTCTCGGACTTGTTCAACCGTGTGGGTGAGGGTGCCGATGAGGTTGCCGAGGGACTGCTGCGCGGTTTCCTCGATGGGCAGGCGGTGCGCGAAACAACGGCATTTGGGCGGCGCGAGATTTCCACGCAGGTCGTGGACGGTCTGAGCGCCGAGGCGAGCGAGCGGCTTGTTCTCGCCTCTAAGGTCGATCAGAACGCCGCCGTGATCACACAGGTGGCTGCAACCCGTGTGACAGCCGAGGGCGCGGTGGCGGCGGTCAATCAGCAGATCGTCGCCAGCTATGGCAGCGTCACGGCGCTGGCAGAGTCCACGGCCTTTGCTGAGGCCACGCTGGATGGGATCACGAGCGGCTTTGTCTGGTCGCTTGGCGGCGATGACGTGCTGTCGCTTGTGCGTGTGGACGATGGCGAGACAGGGCCTGTGACGACCGCCCGGATCAAGGGCGATTACATCAAACTGGATGGCACTGTCGAAGTTTCCGGCGACTTTGTTCTTGATGGTGATCTGATCCTTGGCGGCTCGATTGTCACAGACAAGATCGAAGCAGATGCAACAGGGGCAATTAGCGCCACAACGCTTGGTTCAGATTTTCTGATCACCAGTACTTCTGCCTTTCAAGATGTTCTGACTTTGACGGCAGCGCACAGCAATCTGCCGAGTGAGCGACACATGATCCTGAACGTCAGATTTCAGGCGGGGTCACTCAGCCCAGATGATCTGGGCGCTGACGTGGAGTATCGCATACTTCGGAACGGGGTGCAGATGGAAGACACGCTTGTCTACCGTCAACGCGTTGAGTTGGGCAAAAGGCAACTGCTCGACAGCATGGTTTTCAAGAACCGCACGACGCCGGGGGCATCCGCGACAACCTACAAATTGCAGGCACGTTACTGGTTTCACCCCGGTGGTCTTAAGGGCGTGCTCGTTTTGCCGGGAACGCAGCTTTTCGCGGAGGAAAAAGCAATTGCCACATTCAGTTGATACAGAGCGAGGAACACCATGAGCATCTGGTATCGCACCGGAACGATCAGCATCACGAGCGGCAGCGCCGCACTGACGGGCAGCGGCACGGCATGGCTGGCCAACGCCGCGCCGGGCATGATGGTGGTGCGCAATGGCGTGATCGTCGGCGAGGTGCTGACGGTCAACAGCAACACCTCGATCACGCTGGCGGTCGCCTATACCGGCACGACGATCAGCGGCGGCAGCTACGCCATCGCCAATCTCGGGGCCGTGCGCGCCGGGCTGATCGCGGCCTTCAACGATGTGATGTCGGTATTTGCTGCAGCACAGGCCGGGCCGCTGTCTGGCCGGTTTGGCGATGGCACGCTGGCAGAGCCGGGCATGGCTTTTCTGGCCGATCTAAACACCGGGTTCCGTCGCCCGGCCGCGGACCAGATCGGCATGGTCACGGGCGGTGTGCAGCGGGCGCTCCTGTCGAGCGCGGGCCTCAACGCGATCACAAACCTGCTGCTCAACGGGTCACAGGTCTTTGCGCGCTCGAATATCCTTGGGACGGTCACTCAGTCCGCAGGTGTGCCGACCGGCGCGCTGATCGAAAGCGTGTTTGTCGGCGGCAATGGCGAATACACCAGGTTCGCCAACGGCACGCAGATCTGTGCGACGACAGTTGCCACCTCGGATGCGGGTGAAGTCGCATGGACCTATCCGGCTGAATTCGCCGTCACCCCGCGCGTGGCGGCTGTGACCACCGGCGGTGGTTCCGTGGCCTTTGCTCGGGCGTCGAGCGTCACCACAACAACGCTGAATATGAGCACCTTTTTGACCACCAATGCGCGCGTGTCCAGCTTTGCAAACATCGTTGCCGTTGGCCGCTGGTTCTAAGGAGAGACCCGATGCACATCACTCTGATCCCGCAGCGCCGCACCACCCCCCTGACGGTCACGCGCACCGGCGACATTCTGACACTCAACGGTGAGACCTTCGATTTCTCGCCCCTGCCAGACGGGGCCACGCTGCCACGCGAGGCGATTGCGAGCAATTGGTTCGCCGGTCCTGTCGAGCGGATCGAGGGCGTGCTGCACCTGTCGCTGATCGTGCCGTTCGGTTCATCTGCGCCACCGCAGACGATTAACCCCGCGCCCCTCACGCTGACCCTCAACGGCGCTGTGACCCTTCCGCCCTATGATCTGGAGATCCCCGATGCAGATTGATTTCACCCAAGCGATCACTGCCGAGGCAAAGGCACAGGCGGAGGGTGAGGCCCGCGCCGCTGGTGTCAATTCAGAGCGCGACCGGCGTGTTGTGGCCGGGGCGACGTTCACCATTGCGGGCCTTGGCGACGTTCGTTCCTTGGGCCGCGACGTGGACAAGACCAATCTGCAAGCTCTCGGGTTTGCTGCGAGCCTGCGGATCGCGGGCGGGGACGTGACCACGATCACGCAATTCCGGGATGCAGATGACGTGATCCACGACATGACGCCGCCGCAGGTGCTGAGCCTCTGGTCGCAGGCGTCAGCCTATGTCTCGGCGGTGTTCCAGGCGTCGTGGGCAATCAAAGATGATCCCGCAGGCATCCGCGCCGACTACACGGCGGATGAATATTGGCCGTAAGGCCCAACGAAACGAGCAGATAAGAGGGGCGTTGGCATGACCGACCCGAGCGGAATCGATAAATTGGTGGTCATGCTGGCCAGCGTAGCAACGTGGCTGTCCGGCGAGGTGGGCCGGGTGCTCTTGGCCGGTGCCTCGGGCGGGCTGGTGCGATGGCTGGTGCAGGAAAAGCGCCGGCTGCGCGACGGGGTGATCGCCGTTGTGGCGGGTGCGCCCTCTGCGTTTTATCTCGGCCCCGCGGTTCCCGGTCTCATGGAGTTCGCGGGCATGCGCGTGGCGGACAGCCCGAATATGACGCAGACGTTCGGGTTTCTGGCAGGCCTTGGTGGCATGTCTCTGGCCAAGGCCCTGATCGGGCTGATCGAGGCGCGGGTTACGTCTGGTTCGGAGGAGCAAAGATGACCAACCGGCGCAAGAGCAAGCTCAAGCAGCATGCGCGCGAAGAGGTCAAGGCTTGGGTAATCGGGGTGTGCCTCGCATTTGCCCTCTACGCGGTTCTGAATTTCATCTGAGAGGATATCCAATGACTGATCTGGTCTTTGTGTGGGCAGCCTTCTGGCTGGCCCAAATCGCAGACGTGTCCACTACGAAGGCGGCACTGCGCGAGGGGCATGTCGAGGCCAATCCAATAATCGCCCGCCTGATGGGCATCACCGGCCATTGGTGGGCGATCAAGCTGCTGGCAGGCGTTGTCGTGGGCGCGTTCCTGACGTGGCTCGGGCAGGGCGCGTGGGTGCTGGCCTTGGCCGTGCTGACGGGCGGGATCGCGGCGAACAACTGGCGCATCGTGCGCAAGGGGCGGAGGGACCGGGAATGATCCCCTTTGACACTCTCACATGGCACTACACCGCGACCTTTGACGATCAGGATATTGGCGTTTCCGAGATCCGCGACATGCACCTTGCGCGCGGTTTCAGCGACATCGGCTATCACGGCGTCCTGCGCCTCTCGGGCGTGCGGGAATGGGGCAGACCCATGACGAAGACCGGCGCGCATGTGCGCAATCACAATACGCGCAATCTTGGTTTCGTTGCGGTCGGAGGCTTGCGGCACGAAAGCGGGCCCAACGTGGGAATCGACACCCGAACCCGCGAACAGATCGCCGCACAGATCGAGCTGACGCGGTGGGCGCTTGAGACCTATCCGACCATCAAGCACGTGATCGGGCACCGCGATCAGGTGGCCACCCAATGCCCCGGCTATGACGTGGCGCAATGGTGGGCGGGCGTGACCGGCGGTCGCGTTCCTGTGGCCCGTCTGGTGCCCTCTGATGCCCCTGCGGTGTCCTATGCCCTCACGAAGCGTGGATCGACCGGCAGGACGGTCCGCACGCTGCAAGACGCACTCAACGGGCTGGGTCATGGGGCAGGGGCTGTGGATGGTGTGTTCGGCCCTGCCACCGAGCGTGCCGTGCGTGAATTCCAGATCGCCAACGGCTTGCCCGCTGATGGTCTGGTCGGACCTGCGACGTGGGCGCAGCTGCTCAAGGCGGGGCGCTCATAGAAATTCCGAAATTGGCATGAGCCATTCGCCCACCCGAGCGTCAACGGGCATATCGAAAGGACAGGACACAATGTCTGGAAAAATCAGGGGGCGGTTCACGCTCCAGAAGATCGAGCAATTCCCGGCTCATAGTGATGACGCATGTCTTTGCAACGTCGAGTTTTCCGCCGTCACGTCAGGCAAAGCGGACTGTGAAACGTGGTCGAAATACACGCCAAACGGAAAGCTGGAAATGACGATCACCAACCCTGCGGCCATGAAGTGTCTGGCGGTTGGGAAGGATTACTACGTCGACCTTGAACCGGTTGAATGACCGACAAGGGGCGGCTTCGGTCGCCCCACTTACATTGGAGATCCTGAAATGTCTGCCTTGATATATCTGACGTGGGTCGTGATCGGCTGGATCGTGCTTGGTGCGCTTTACCTGATCGGCTTCACCGGCTGGTGGATGATGGCCCTCACCATCATTCTTGCGGCGATCACTGGCGTGTCCATTTTCATCGTCCTGATCGTGGCTGAGGGCATGAAGCGGTGACCTGGCTCACCATCGCCCCGCTCCTGCGCCGATACGGCCCCACGGTGCTGCTGATCCTCGTCGTGGGCATCGGGGGCCGGATGCTCTGGGGCCACGTCTGGCAACGCGGCTGGGATGCCCGTGACGCAGCCTTGGCCGCAGAGACCGCCGCCCGCCAAGCCCGCCTCGATGATCTCGCCGCCGATCTGCGCGCCCGTGAGGTGGCGCTCGAGCGCGCCGCGCAAGACCGCGCCACACTTGAAAGGATGCTCAGTGATGAAGCCTCTGACGATCCTCTTAGCAATGATCCCGGCCTTGGCCTTGACAGCTTGCGACGGCTCAACCGGGTCCGGTGATCCCGGAGCGCTGCGCCTGCCGCCTCTGTCGCCCGCTCTGGTGAAGCCCTGCGCCGGGCCGGGGGAGATACCGCTCCGCCTCGACCAGCGCACACAGGAGGCCGCGTGGCGGCGCGACCGCATCAACCTCGCACAGTGCCGCGACCGGCACGGGGCACTGACGTCATGGGCTGCCGGAATCGCGCCCGCAATCACAGGAGAGTGACCATGATCCGCGCCCTTGCTCTATGCCTCATGTTGGCATCCCCTGCCGCCGCTCAACAGGTCCAGTGCGGCCCGGTGCCCTACATCATGGCATCATTGATGGGTCGCTATGGCGAGGCCGTTGTTGACGAACACACAGACGCGCGGCGCGGTGCGATCTGGCAGATGTGGGCCAACGATACGACCGGGTCATGGACACTCACAGCTACGCTGGGAATCACCACCTGCATCGCTGCGGCGGGGCAGGGCTATGACGGCCAAACCGTGCTCGACCTGATCGGCGACACACCCGCCTGACTTTACCTACAAACCCATAACCACGATAATAGGAGATCACAACATGGCCTTTATCTCTGACACCGTTCTCGATGCCGCATTGCAGGTTATCCGCGATGCGGTGACGCCTATCCTGCATCTGTGCTCATCTGAGCCTGCCAACTTTGCGGGGGTGGCTGCGGTCACGCTTGGCAACAAAGCGGCCCCTACGGTTGGCGCGCAGGCCAATGGCGCTGTGAGCGGGCGCAGCGTATCTATCGCGACCTTTACCGATGGCACGATTACCGCTACCGGCACCGCGACCCATTGGGCGTTTGTCGATGCGAACAGCAGCGCCTTGCTTTTCACCGTGGCTGTGCCAGCATCGCAGGCTGTGACCAGCGGCAACCCTCTTTCAATGACATCGGCGCTTGTCGTCAATATCCCTGATCCCGCCTGATGAATCGCGACGGCTATGGGGATAACGGCGGCCCGGTGCTGGATGGCGTCCGCGCTATCCATGCCTGGAATGCCGCTCTCATGGCCGCAATCGACCTGCTTGAAAAGTATGAGCGTCCGAATATCAGCCTGAAAACGCTGAGTTCAAACACGTTTCAAGCGGGACAAATGGACCTCGCGGCCTCTCTCAAGCGCGATCTCCGCGCTCTCACGCTATGACCGCAGAAAGGGTCGAAAATGTCAGATATTGTTACGCAGATCAAAGAGCAAATTGACATCACGCAAATCGCCCTGAGCACCGCAGAGGGCCGGGTCGAGCTGGACACACGTCTGAACGCGGCTCTCGCTGAGATCCAAGATGAGCATCTTAGAACAGTGGCGTATGAAATGCTGAAATCATGGCGTCGTAGCCTGTTCAACGACGAAAACCCACCGCACGTTTATCACAGCTCCGCCAAGGTCCAGCAAATGCTGAACACAATCGTGCCTTCACCCGAAGAGATTGTGACGTGGATCAAAGCGGCCGATGGCCGCACCTATGACGATTTTGCGCAGGAAATTACCAAACGCATGCTTGAGCGCGTTGCTGCCGTCGCTCACTAGTAGGGACTAGCCCAATGCCGTTGATCACCACTAATCTCAAAGCCCAGTTCGAGACAACTAATACAGTTGTCTCGCCGACTTCGTGGATTGATGAGGTTGCCGGGATCGAACTGACACAGATCGGGTCGATGGCCGATCCTGCGCTCGTAGCAGGAGGCACGCCAACGGGTGCTTCCTATTTTGCTTTCGACAGCGCTAATGACGGGCTGGGGACTGCCGATCTGGCAGGCGCGGACATACCGGACGGCGTAGAGCCTCGCACGATGTATGTCGTGGTCCGTTTCCCGACTGGCTCTACTGCGGGGAATTTTCACGGCGTCATGTATGGCACCGCGAATACGCGCCAAGCGTTCGGCATGGTGATGAGCAACACCGAAAAGGTGCTTACCGATTTCTGGGCCGCCAGCTTTGCATCCACCGCCAGCTTTAACGACAATACATGGCACGTCATAGCGATCACGTTCGACGGATCTGGTGTCGTTGGGTACGTTGACAACGCTGGCGTCATTTCCGGCACGCCCGCCACCCTCAATACGGTGCTTTCGCGGCTGTATATCAACTACAAAATCAACAACAGCGCGGGCGCGCTGATGGATTGCGCCGCTGTTCTACTCTACGCCGGGACGCACAGCCCCGAGCAGCTGACCGAGATGAACGCCTACCTGCGGGGCAAGTATATCGAGGCCAGCTTAAGCGATGAGGTTGGCGGCGGCACCCTCGCGTCTGGCGCCCCAGCGATTTCCGGTGGGGCTGTCGGCCAGACACATCAGATCGGTGTCGCAACACTGTCGACCGCTTCGCCCGCTATCTCCGGGGGCAATCCGGGCCAGACACATCAATTGGGCGGTGCAACGGTCTCGGCGGGCCTTCCGGCGCTAACTGGTGCCAGCGTCGGTCAGACGCACCGGCTTGGCGGATCGTCGCTGACCTCTGGAAGCCCAACAATCACGGGCGGCGCGGTCGAGCCAATTGACCAGGTTGGCGGAGCCACTGTTTCGACAGGTGCGCCCTCGATCACGGCTGGAGATCTGGGGCAATCACACCGCATCGCCGGGGCCAGCGTATCAACCGGATCACCCACGATTTCAGGCGGGTCACTGGACAACGTGTCCAGCATCGGTGGCGCGACCATCACGGCAGGCGCTCCGGCGGTCACAGGCGGCGGCGTAGGGCAGTTGCACGTCATTGCCGGGACTGACCTCACCGGCGGCACGCCCGTGCCCTCTGGCGGGGCCATAGCGCAATTGCACCTAATCGCAGGCACAGACCTGCAAGCCGGTGCGCCTGTGATTTCCGGTGGCGATGCGGCCCAAGGCGTCGTGGTGCCGGTGGTTGTGGCCCTGTTCCGCGACACCGCGATCTGGGATGAGCCGCGCGTCACTGCCACTTGGGATGAGCCGCGTCTTGAGGCGGTATGGGATGAGCCACGATTCACAGCGCTTTGGAGACAGTGACATGCAGACGATTGAGACATTCGAGAAGAACACCCTGTCTATCATCATCACATGGCTGCGGGAAGACGGCTCGGCCAAGGATTTGACGGGCGCAACTGTCGAGGCCTTTGCCAAGGTGCAGGGGGCTGCGATAGCCCTTTCCGCTGAGGTTCTGGACGGACCCGCCGGTGAGGTGCGGGCGTCAGCGCCTGCGGATACTCTACCCTCGGGGTTCTATGCGTTTCAGGTCCGGGCGACCAAGGACGGGGTGACGCGGACCTATGAGAGCAACATCGCGGTGAAGCTGTCTCTGGCGGCGTGACGCTTTAGGCCATTGTAGCCCCACCCATTGTTCGCTAATCGTTCCGCATGCAACGCGGCTCCCACGCCTATATCGAATGCGCTTGCGGGCGGGAGAGCACGCTCTACCTGCCTGACCTTCCTGCGTCCAAGCTCGATGCCTCTGGCCACACGATCAACCGCGAGGCGCTGGCGTTGATGCGTTGCCGCAGGTGTGGCCGGGTAGGGCGACCGGCTGAGGTGCGGTTCTTCTGGGCTTGTGGATTGCCTGCCTCCGAGGTCACGACAGATCAAGCGCCGGATCGTGGGGACAGTCACGATCTAAGCGATTGATTCCTATTGTGGGGCCTCTGTCCCCAAGGTTTATCTAAGTGCTTGTTTTTGCGGTATTTTGGTAGGCCCGGAGGGACTCGAACCCCTAAGCATGCAGCCTAATGATTTTGCGTTTCCAATTTCACGATTCGTTTACGGTTTGTCTTTGAAACGATTGGCTGTAGAGCGCTGATTCCACGCGATTGTGACGAATTCCTCAACCATCTCTACGGCGGCATGGACGAGCCGGAACTCAAGATCATTGACGTGTTCATCTGCAAACTGCGCAAGAAACTCTCTGAGGCCACCGATGGTGCCAATTACATCGAGACGGTCTGGGGGCGCGGCTATGTGCTGCGCGATCCCGAACTCGGCGAAATGGACGGGCGACCTCTGGCGGTGGGTGCCTGAGGGCTGCGCGGCCTCTGGACGCTGGGCGGGTCGGGCACTATCACTCTGGTCAGGTATGAGGTGGGCAAGGCGTTGCCGCCTCATCCCGGATCAGAGAGGGGCCGATGACCGACAGGATTGCCGTTGAGGATCTGACCGAAGACGAGGCGCGGACAGAATTGGCGCGCCTTGCTGCGCTCTTGGCTGAGGCCAATCGGGCCTATCACACCGAGGATGCGCCCGAGATCACGGATGCTGCCTATGACGCGCTCAAGGCGCGCAACGCGGCCATTGAGGCGCGGTTTCCCGCGCTCAAACGTGCGGACAGCGCTTCGGAACAGGTGGGGGCCGCGCCGTCGGATGGCTTTGCCAAGGTCACGCATCGCATCCGCATGCTCAGCCTTGGCAATGCCTTCGAGGCGGGCGATGTGGCCGAGTTCGACACCCGTATTCGCCGCTATCTGGGTTTGGCGGATGACGCCCCATTGGCCTACACCGCCGAGCCCAAGATTGACGGGCTGAGCCTGAGCTTGCGCTATGAGGACGGTAAACTGGTGCAGGCCGCGACGCGCGGCGATGGCGAGGTGGGCGAGAACGTGACCGCCAACGCGCGCACCATCGCTGATATTCCCGAGACCCTGACCGGCGCACCCGAGGTTCTCGAAGTGCGCGGCGAGGTCTATATGAGCCATGCCGACTTCACAGCGCTGAACGCGCGACAGGCCGCCAAATCCGACAAGTCCTTCGCCAATCCGCGCAATGCCGCCGCCGGATCGCTCCGGCAGCTTGACGCGACCATCACCGCCGCGCGCCCGCTCAGGTTCTTTGCCTATAGCTGGGGCGAGGTGAGCGCGCCCCTGGCGAACACGCAGATGAGGGCCATCGACCGTCTGGCGGCGCTTGGGTTTCAGACCAACCCGCTAACGGTGCTCTGTGATGGGACGGAGGCGCTGCTTGGACAGTACGCGCGGATTGAGCAGGCACGCGCGACCTTGGGCTATGACATCGACGGCGTGGTCTACAAGGTCGATGATCTGGGCCTGCAAGCGCGGCTCGGCTTTCGCTCGACCACCCCACGCTGGGCCATCGCGCATAAATTCCCGGCTGAGCTGGCCTGGACCCGGCTGGAGGCGATCGACATTCAGGTGGGGCGCACCGGCGCGCTGAGCCCGGTGGCGCGCCTCACGCCCGTCACGGTCGGTGGCGTCGTGGTCAGCAATGCAACCCTGCACAATGAGGATTACATCGCCGGGCGCGACAGTAAGGGCGACGTGATCCGAGGCGGCAAGGATATCCGCGTGGGCGATTGGGTGCAGGTCTACCGTGCCGGCGACGTGATCCCCAAGATCGCCGATGTGGACCTCACAAAGCGCCCCGACGATGCCGCGCCGTTCATATTTCCCACCACATGCCCCGAATGCGGCTCTGACGCGGTGCGCGAAGAGGGCGACGCCGTGCGCCGCTGTATGGGCGGTCTCATCTGCCCGGCGCAGGCGGTGGAAAAGCTCAAGCATTTCGTCAGCCGCGCGGCGTTTGACATCGAGGGGCTGGGGGCCAAGCAGGTAGAGCAGTTCTACCGCGATGGCTGGATCAAGGAACCGGCGGATATTTTCCGGCTGCAAGAGCGCTATGGCTCTGGCATGCAGCAATTGAAAAACCGCGAGGGCTGGGGCGAAAAGAGCGCGAAGAACCTCTTTCAAGCGATTGAGGATAAAAGGAAAATACCATTTGGTCGGTTGCTCTTTGCGCTTGGGATCCGGCATGTGGGGGAACAGGCCAGCACCCTCATCGCGCGCAACTATGGCACCTGGGCAGAGTTCATCGCCGCGATGGATGCGGCCAAGGACTTTGAAGGGCCGGACTGGGAGCGGCTCTTGGCCATCGACGGGGTCGGAACGGTCATGGCCCGCGCCCTTGTCGGGGCCTTTGCCGAACCGCATGAACGCGACAGCATCGACCGGCTGACTGCGCATCTGACGGTGGAAGAGACCGCGCGCCCTGACACCTCAGGCAGCCCGGTGGCGGGCAAAACCGTGGTCTTCACCGGCACGCTGGAAAAGATGACCCGCGCCGAGGCCAAGGCGCGCGCCGAAGGCCTTGGGGCCAAGGTCGCAGGCTCGGTCAGTGCCAAGACTGACCTGCTCATCGCCGGCCCCGGTGCCGGGTCCAAGGCCAAGAAGGCAGCGGAATTGGGGATTGAGACCATTGACGAGGATGGCTGGCTCGCCCTCATCGGGGACGCATGAGCGGGCGGCCGGAAATCCTCTTTCCGCTTTTTGCCGGGCTGGAAACGCTGGAGGGGATCGGCCCCAAGACCGCGCAGAGCCTTGCCGCGCTTGAGATCACGCGCCCGCGTGACCTGATCCTGACCCTGCCGCATTCCGCTGTGGATCGCCGCCGCCGCGCCACGGTGCAGGGGGCTGACCTTCCCGGCATCGTCACGGTCGAGGTGACGGTAGGTCAGCACCGCCCACCATCTCGCAAAGGCGGCCCCTACCGCGTGGTGGTTGAGGATGCCGCCACCAGCTTTCATCTGATTTTCTTTCATGCCCGCGATGACTATCTGCGCAAGATGTTGCCCACCGGCGCGCGCCGCATTGTCTCGGGCAAGGCCGAGCTTTTCGACGGGATCGCACAGATGGTGCATCCCGATCACATGCTGCCCGTGGAGGAAGCGGGCGAGATTCCCGATTTCGAGCCGGTCTATCCGCTCACCGCAGGTGTCACCCAACGGGTGATGGCCAAAGGGGCGCACTCGGCGCTGATGCGCCTGCCAGAGCTCGCCGAATGGATCGACCCGGTGCAAAAGGCGCAGGCCGGATGGCCCGATTGGGTGGATGCGATCCGCAGTGCCCATGCCCCGGATGAGGCGCGTGATCTCTCGCCCGCGCATCCGACGCGCGAACGTCTTGCCTATGACGAACTTATGGCGCACCAGATGACGCTGGCGCTCGCGCGCTCAAAGCTGCGCCGCGCCAAGGGGCGCGAAACCATTGGCACCGGGACATTGCAGGCCAGGGTTCTGGAGGCGCTGCCTTATGCACTCACCGGCGCGCAGACGCGGGCGATTGCCGAGATTGCCGCCGATATGGCCGCCCCACAGCGGATGAACCGGCTGCTTCAGGGCGATGTCGGCGCAGGCAAGACGCTGGTGGCGTTCAAGGCGCTTCTCATTGTGGTCGAGGCAGGCGGGCAGGGCGTGATGATGGCCCCCACCGAAATCCTCGCGCGCCAGCATTTGCAGGGGTTGCGACCCTTGGCCGAGAGCGCCGGCGTGGTGCTGGAAATCCTGACGGGCCGCGACAAGGGGGCAGAGCGCCGCGCCAAGCTGGCAGCCCTTGCGCGGGGCGACATTCAGATCCTGGTGGGCACCCATGCAGTGTTTCAAAAGGATGTAGAGTTTGCCGACCTGCGTCTGGCGATTGTCGATGAGCAACACCGCTTTGGTGTTCGGCAACGGCTGGAACTGGGCAAAAAGGGCGCGCAGGCCGATGTGCTGGTGATGACCGCCACACCGATCCCACGCTCTCTGGCCTTGGCGCAATATGGCGATATGGATGTCTCGGTGCTGGACGAGAAACCGCCCGGTCGCAAACCGATCAAGACCGCATTGGTCAGCATGGGACGGATTGACGAGGTGGTGGATCACCTGCGCCGCGCCATTGCCGAGGGGCGACAGGCCTATTGGGTCTGCCCTCTGGTCGAGGAAAGCGAGGTGGTGGACCTCAGCAGCGCCGAGGAGCGGTTCAAGCGGCTGCGCGCAGCCCTTGGCGAGGGGATTGTGGGTCTGGTGCATGGTCAGATGCCGCCCGAGGACAAGGATGCCGCCATGGCCGCCTTTCAGCGTGGTGAGACAAGCGTGCTGGTCTCAACCACGGTGATCGAGGTCGGCGTGGATGTGCCCAATGCGTCGATCATGGTGATCGAGCGGGCCGAGAGCTTTGGGCTGGCGCAGTTGCATCAGTTGCGCGGACGCGTCGGGCGGGGGCAGGCGGCCTCGACCTGTCTCCTGATGTATCAGGCTCCGCTCAGCGAAGGCGGCGAGCGGCGGCTCACCACAATGCGTGATACCGAGGACGGGTTTCGGATCAGCGAGGTCGATCTCGAGATGCGCGGCGCGGGCGATCTCATCGGCACGGCGCAATCGGGGTTGCCGCGATTCCGCATCGCCGATCTCGAATCGCAATCGGCGCTGATGGCGGTGGCGCAATCGGATGCCCGCAAGCTCTTGCATGACGATCCTGACCTCGTGTCCGACCGGGGGCGCGCGGCTCGGGTGCTGTTGTGGCTGATGGAACAGGATCAAGCGATCCGTTTGATTTCAGTAGGTTAGAAGTTTTGTTCACATTTGTTCTTAAAAAGTTCTTTACTTAGTTAACGCAATATGAGAACAAAGTGGCAACACAGAGGTTTTCTGAAGGAGCCCCCAGATGTTGCACCAGATCAAGACGACTGCGACCCGTGCGCAGGATACGATTATCGGCGATGCGATTGGCGCGCTTGCGCTGATGGTGACGCTGGTCGGTGCGCTCTATCTGCCGGGTGTTCTCTGACTGTCCTTTGTGTTTTCTGCCTGAGTTCCTGCCTGCGGGTCCGTCCTTGACCTTGGCTGCATCCCCTCTGTCCCAACGTCGGGGATGCGCCACACCCACCTGTCCCAACCGGTTTTCGGGGTTTGCCTCATTCCTCCCGAAATATGTCCGGGGCCTGTGACCCGCTCAACTCTGCCGCCGCCGCTCACCCGAGCGTGCGGCGGTTTTTTCACGCCACCGGCTCGGTGGCGGGGCGGAGACGCTGCACCAGCACGGTGCCAGTCTGGACGATGCCCTTCATCCGCTCTTCCAGCCGGATCATTTCGGACATGACATGGCGCAGATGTTCACTCTCATCCCCCAAGGCGCCCAGATCGGCAAAGAGCGCCTCGCTGCCCGCGATCTGAGCCTCGGCATTGACAACCACGGCGCGCAGGTCCTCGACCAGTCCCGCGGCATCCTCTCCGCCGGTTTGATCTCGCAGATCGGCAACCGCGTGCCGTGCCGTATCAAACCACGCCTGTGACAGGCGCGGCTCCGACTTGGCGCTCACCATCGCGGCGCGCTCCAACCGCCGGATGCGGCCGGTGAGCGTATCAATCCGGTCCCGCAGGTCGCCTTGGATCGTGACAATATCGTCATTCACCTTGACCACCCGTCGCAGCACCTCGTCCAACTCGCCCATCAACCGCGTGATCCGATCGAGAAAGAGATTGAGATCACGCGCCAAAACGCCAAACTCATCGGCGCTGCGGATGTCGGCGCGATGGGTCAACCCGCCATAGGCCCGCGCCAGATTGCTCACCACAGCCCGCAGACCCAAGAGCGGCTCCAACCGCGCGCGCAGAATGAGGAACAACAGCACCGAATGCAGCAGGATCTTGGCCAGGGCCAAGAGGCCGGTCAGGCGCATATCCTCGACCCATTGCGCGAAATCCGTGGCCAGATCGCGCCGCACCGTCACCTCGCCCAGCACGTCGCCCACCGCCGCCTCGGTGTGGCAGGCGAGGCAAAAGGGCTCTGCGGTGAGGGGCAGGGTGGCGCTTGCATGGGCGGTGTCAGGCCAATCGCCGCGCGGCAGGCCCTCGGGCGTGAACTCGAACCCCTGTTCAATGGACCGGATCGTAACCTCTGAGGGGATGATCGCAATGCGATAGCCCAGCCCGTCCCAATTGTCCTTGAGGATCGGATAGACCGTGCGCGCGGCCACCGGCCCGCCCTCGTTGCGCATGATCGAGCGGACGTTATCGGCCAGATCCTGTGCGGCCTCTTGGGCATCCGTGGGGCCATGCACCCGGAATTTGTAATAGACCATCCCGGCCTTGAGCGCGAATTCCAACACCGTCACCATCAACAGGATGACAAAGAAATCGCGGATCATATGGATCAGGAAAGACTGATCGAATCGTCCGATCAACGGACTGTTCTGGTCGAGTTTCTGCCCTGTCATGGCGCTGTCCCCGGTGTTTATCCCAAGGACGTAGAGCGTATTTTCCGAAAGGTAAGGGACGGCGTGGTCACAAAGGATCGCAGCGGCGCGACGGCGACGTCAGGCGCAAGAGGTCTGCGCGCGCACGGTCTCCATCGCCTCAACCACCGCTTCGAGCGTCAAAAGGATCGACGCATGGCGATTCTTGTAATCCCGCGCAGGCCGCAGCACCTCGAGCCCGTCAAACGGCGCGGGCGGGGTCGGGCCGTCGGATTTCAGCATGTCGCGCAGCGCGTCGCGTGCCGCCGTCACCTGAGCCAGATCGCAGCCGATGATGCCGCGCCCCACGACACTCGCCGCCGCCTGACCAAGCGCGCAGGCCTTGACCTCGGCGGCATAGTCGCTGATGCGCCCGTCCTCGCAGCGAATGTCCACGGTTACGGTCGAACCACAGAGCGGCGCGCGCCGTTTGACGCTGGCCTGCGCATCGGCAAGCCGCCCGTGATGCGGGATGTCGGACGCCAGTTCCAATATCCGCGCGGAATAGAGCTTGATCAGGTCGGTTTCGCCGCTCATGGCTTTCCCTTTCGTGTGTTGCCCCATAAATAGGCGCGTGACGCGCAGATGCAAAAGGAAATCCGCCATGCCCTTCGATCCGGCGACACTAAAGTATGACGCGAACGGGTTGATCCCCGCCATCGCCCAAGAGGCCGCGACCGGCGAGGTGCTGATGATGGCCTGGATGAACGCGGACGCCGTGGCGCGCACGCTGGACACTGGCCGCGTGACCTATTGGAGCCGCTCGCGGCAGGCCTTCTGGATCAAGGGCGAAACCTCGGGCCATGTGCAGGACTTGGTCGAACTGCGCGTCGATTGCGACCGCGATTGCCTGTTGGTGCAGGTGCGCCAGAGTGGCCCCGCCTGTCACACCAACCGGCGGTCGTGTTTCTACACGGCGGTGCGAGAGGGAAAAGAGACCGAGATCATGGCGCCGATTGCGGGCGCGGAATGAGTATTTAAGGAACGATGAAAGCCTAGAGGCCCAGCAGGGCGCGAATGTCGCTTGGGCTGGCCCCTTCGGCGCGATAGGTCGCGATGGCGCGCGCATCGTCCCGTTTGGCCAGACGCCTGCCCGCCGCGTCGCGGATCAGGGCGTGATGGTGATAGGCCGGCGTGGGCAGGCCAAGAAGGCGCTGCAAGAGTACATGGATTTGCGTCGCCTCTTGCAGGTCTTCTCCCCGGATCACATGGGTGATGCCCTGATCGGCATCATCCACCACCACCGAGAGATGATAGGATGCGCCCATCTCGCGCCGCGCCAGCACCACGTCACCGACAGTATGCGGCAGGTTGTGGGGGGTGATAATCCTGTCTTTTTCTTTGTAAATCAACGGGCCGCTTAGCATTCTGCAGGCGCGCGCCATATCAAGGCGCAGGGCGCACTCCTCAGGCATAGGGCCCTGCGGTGGGGTCGTGGGGCGGCAGGTGCCGGGATAGATCACGCCATCGGGGCCCAAGAGCGGCGCGCCCTCTTGCGGGGCGGTGGCGGCGGCGCGAATATCGGCACGGCTGCAGGAGCACGGGTATATAAGCCCCTGATCCCAAAGCGATTTCAGCGCCGCACGATAGCGGGGTAGGCGGGTGGACTGGCGCAGCACGGGGCGGGGCCAGCCTAGCCCAAGCCACGCCAGATCGCTAAAAATCTGCAGCTCCCACTCCGATCGACAACGGGTCTGATCGAGGTCGTCGATGCGCAGGAGAAAGGTTCCAGCCTCGGCCTGCGCCCGGTCATAGGCCAGTATCGCGGAATAGGCATGCCCCAGATGCAGCGGGCCGGTCGGCGAGGGGGCAAAGCGCGTTATGAACATCTATACAATGGGTTATGAGGCAATGCTCATGTTTTGATCGGCCAGCCATTCGCCCCAGGCCGCCTTGGCGCGGTCGGTATAGCCCTTGTAGCGATCCATGCGTCCGCGCCGCCCGCCCTTGAACCCGTCGATCGGGCGAAACAGGCCGAAATTCACGTTCATCGGTTGAAAGGTCTTGGCCTCGGCCCCGCCGCTGATGTGGTGGATGAGCGCGCCCATGGCGCTGTCCTGCGGTACGGGGGGCAAGGTTTGCCCAAGAATTTCCGCCGCCGCCAAACGGCCCGCCAAGAGGCCCATCGCGGCGGATTCGACATAGCCCTCGACCCCGGTGATCTGCCCGGCAAAGCGGATATGCGGGCGCGAGCGCAGGCGCATCTGCGCATCGAGCAGCGTCGGCGAATTGAGAAATGTGTTGCGGTGAATGCCGCCAAGACGTGCGAACTGCGCGTTCTCAAGGCCGGGAATCATTTTGAAAACAGCGGTTTGCGCGCCGTATTTCATCTTGGTCTGAAAGCCCACGATATTGTAGAGCGTGCCAAGCGCGTTGTCGCGGCGCAGTTGCACCACGGCATGCGGCTTGACATCCGGCGCATGCGGGTTGGTCAAGCCCACAGGTTTCATCGGGCCATGGCGCAGGGTCTCGCGGCCACGTTCGGCCATGACCTCAATGGGCAGGCAGCCGTCGAAATAGCCCGCCGTTTCGCCGTCATGGAATTCGGTTTTGTCAGCGGCCAGCAGCGCGTCGATGAACGCCTCGTATTGGTCACGGTCCATCGGGCAGTTGAGGTAGGCGGTGCGCTCGGCCTCGGTCTCGCCCTTGTCATAGCGCGACTGCATCCAGGCGCGCGACATGTCGATGCTCTCGTGATAAACAATCGGCGCGATGGCGTCGAAAAACGCCAGCGCTTCGGTGCCGGTCTCTGCGGCAATCGCGCGACCCAGCCCCTCAGATGTCAGCGGGCCAGTTGCGATGATCCAATGGCCGCTCTCAGGAAGTTGCGTGATTTCATCATGTTGCACGGTGATCCTCGGGTGATCCAAGAGCCGCGCCGTGACCGATTGGGCAAAGCGGTCCCGGTCCACCGCCAAGGCCCCACCGGCAGGCAGGCGGTTTTCGTGGGCCATCGCCATGATCAACCCACCCGCCGCGCGCATTTCCCAATGCAAGAGGCCCACGGCATTCTGTTCATCATCATCCGAGCGAAAGGAATTGGAACAGACCATTTCCGCCAGATCGCCGGTGCGATGCGCAAAGGTTTTGACCTTGGGGCGCATTTCGTGGATGACCACGTTGACGCCCATATTGGCCGCCTGCCACGCCGCCTCTGATCCGGCCATGCCGCCGCCGATGATATGCAATACCTTGTCCATGGGCTGCGATTTAGGTCATTGCGTGCGGTTTGGAAAGGGGCGTCACTGATCCCAGTCCGGCGCGCGTTTGTCGATAAAGGCCGCGATGCCTTCGGCGGTGTCGCGGTCGAGCATGTTCTCGACCATCACCGCGCCGGTATGGGCATAGGCGGCATCCAGCCCCATTTCCAATTGCTCATAGAACGCACGCTTGCCGATCCGCACGGCAGACCCCAGCTTTGCCGCTACAGTTTCAGCGAGCGCCGTGGTTTCCGCTGCCAGGTCCTCTTGCGGCACCGCCCGGTTGATCAACCCCAGCTCCGCGGCGCGGGTCGTGTCGATAAAGGCCCCCGTGGTCAGCATCTCGAACGCCTGTTTGCGCGGGATATTGCGGCTGAGTGCCACCATCGGCGTGGAACAAAAGAGGCCGATATTGACGCCATTCACCCCAAACCGCGTGCCATGGGCCGCCACGGCCATGTCACAGCTTGCCACCAACTGACAGCCCGCCGCCGTGGCGATGCCATGTGGGGCGGCGATCACCGGCTGGGGCAGGGAGCGAATTGCGGTCATAACAGCGGTGCAGCGTGCAAAGAGATCGGCGAAATAGGCGCGCCCACCATCCTCGGCCTGCCGCCCGGCGGTCATTTCCTTGAGATCATGCCCGGCGCAAAACGCCTTGCCCGCGCCCATCATCGTGACCACGCGGATCGTGCGATCCTGTGCCAGCCGGTCGAATTCGGCCTGAAGCGCCGCCAGCATCGCATCCGAGAGCGCGTTGAGATTGCCGGGCGAATTCAACGTGAGCCGCGCGATTGCACCCTCATCGGTGCGGTCGAGAATTGTCATCTTGTAACCCCTTGTGCCTTGGGGTCATTCTAGCCCGGAACAGGGCAGGGAGCAAAGCATGAGCGTCAAGATGACCGCCACGGAATTGATGGAGTTCCTCGATCGGGAATTTCCGCAAGTGACTGGCGACTTCGCCATCGAAGAGGTGGGCGATATGCGCATCAGAACCCGCCTTCTGGTGGCGGATCGTCATTTGCGCCCCGGTGGCACGGTGTCGGGACCGTCGATCTTTGCTTTGGCGGATGTGTCGGTCTATCTGGCGATTCTCGCGATGATCGGGCCGCAGGGGTTGGCCGTGACCACCAATTGCAGCGTCGATTTCATGCGCAAACCGGTGGCGGGCGTCGACCTGATCGCGGAATGCCGCCTGCTGAAACTCGGTCGGGTTCTGGCAGTGGGAGAGGTTTTGATCTTTTCCGACGGTATGACTGCCCCCGTGGCACGCGCCAGCCTGACCTATTCGATCCCCCCGAAATGAGCGCAGAGCCAGGGGGCTGTCCGCCCCCCGGACCCCCCGAGAGTATTTTGCGAAGGTGAGGGGTGAGATGTGTTGGGGTAATATAATACCTATTTTTTAAGTCCTTGTTTTTGAACATCTAAATTGAACATATGGCGGTTGACCTGCGCATCGAACTGATTATAACCCGCTCATCGCATCAGCGCTGCCCGCAGGGTGGCCGAAACTGATCAAGACCAAAGACCAAGCACAAGGTTCTGCCTGACATGAAAACATTCTCTGCTACCCCGGCAGATATCGACAAGAAATGGATCCTGATCGACGCCGAAGGCGTTGTTCTGGGCCGTCTCGCCTCGATCATCGCCATGCGCCTGCGCGGCAAGCACAAGGCCAGCTTTACCCCTCACATGGACATGGGTGACAACGTGATCGTCATCAATGCCGAAAAGGTGCAGCTGACCGGCAACAAGCGCAGCAAACCCAACTATTGGCACACCGGCCATCCGGGCGGCATCAAATCCCGCACCACCGGCGAGATCCTCGAGGGCAAATACCCCGAGCGCGTCGTGATGCAGGCGGTCAAGCGCATGCTGCCGGGCAATCGCCTGTCGCGCACGCAGATGACCAACCTGCGCGTCTATGCAGGCGGCGAGCACCCCCACGAGGCGCAGAGCCCCGAGGTGCTGGACGTCAAATCCATGAACTCCAAGAACACGCGGGTGGCATACTGATGGCTGACGAAATCAAATCCCTCGAAGGTCTCGAAGCCGTCGCTGGCACCGTCAGCGCAGCACCGATGGAGATCAAAGCCCCGCGTGAGCCGCAGCGCGATTCGCTTGGCCGCTCTTATGCAACCGGCAAGCGCAAGGACGCGGTCGCCCGCGTCTGGATCAAGCCCGGTTCGGGCAAGGTCGTGGTGAACGGCAAGCCGATGAAAGAGTATTTCGCGCGCCCCGTGCTTCAGATGATCCTCAAGCAGCCCTTCACCGTGTCGGGCACCGAAGATCAGTTTGACGTGATGGCGACGGTTGCCGGTGGTGGTCTGTCGGGTCAGGCCGGTGCGGTCAAGCACGGCGTGTCCAAGGCGCTGCAACTCTATGATCCGTCCCTGCGTGGCGCCCTCAAGGCCGCCGGGTTCCTGACCCGCGACAGCCGCGTCGTGGAACGCAAGAAATATGGCCGGGCCAAGGCGCGCAAGAGCTTCCAGTTCTCCAAGCGCTGATCGCTTTCCGGATATCACAGTCAAAGGGCCGCCCAATGGGCGGCCCTTTCGCATCTGTCACGGGTCTCAGCTGGTGGCCTGACCCTCGGCGGGTTTGCGGCGCTCATCAATGAATTGATCGAACTCCGCCTTGTCGCGGGCATCGCGCAACCGCTGCAAAAACGCCTCGAACTGCTCCTGTTCCTCTTCCAGGCGGCGCAGCGTGTCGGCCTTATAGGCGTCAAAGGCGGCATTGCCGGTGCCCTTTGAGGCATGACGGCCCTGAAAACGCGAGAGTTTGCTGCGACAGGTCATACGGTTGCTCCAGATCATATAGCCCAATAGGGCGAGGCCGACGGGCCAGAAAACGATAAAGCCAAGGACCATGGCGATGATCCAGGCGGGTCTGCCTTGGCGGTCGAGCCAGGATTCGGCTTGTGCAGGCCAGGTGGCGATGGCGGACATTGGGTCTCCTTTGCGGTGTAAATGTTACTTACATTTACATAAGTAAGATCCAAAATGTCCCATGCAAGGGATATGCGCGGATTTTTTGCATCAGACCTCGGTGTCGGGCGGAATCAGCCCCAGACCCCGCAGATAGACGCCGATGCCGGATTCCAGCAGGTCTTCGGGCGGGTAGGGCGACCGTGCCCCCGGCGCGCCGCGCGCATAGAGCTCGACCACCCCGTGGCTCATCGCCCAGACATGGGCGGCAAACATCGCCGCAGGTGGCCTGCGGTCCGGCGGCAAATGCGCCGAGAGCGCGGCGGCGGCGCGGGTCAAGATCGCCTGCGCGCGCCCCGCCGCATCGGCCAGTTCCGGGTTGGTGTTCACCGAGAGGCCGGATTCGAACATCGCCACATAATGCCCCGCATTCGAGCGCGCAAAGGCCAGATAGGCCCGCCCGGTGGCCATGAAGGCCGCCAGCGGATTTGGACGGGCGTCATCAAACGCCGCCTCCATCCGCTCGACAAAGATTTCAAACCCCTGGCGCGCGGCCTCTGCAATCAGCGCCTCGCGGCCCGGAAAATGCCGGTAAGGGGCGGCGGTCGACACCTCGGCCAGCTTGGCCGCCTCTGCCATGGTAAAGCCCTGCGGTCCCTTCTCGGCAATCAGCCGCAAGGTGGCATCTACCAAGGCTTGCCGCAGATTGCCGTGATGATACCCCTGTTTACCCATTCCAGATTTCAGGCCCGGCGGTGATGGATGGATCACAGTCCCCCACCGCGCGTACATCCTTGCGGGCATAGTCCAACCGGCTCAAAACGCTCCGGATGGTTCCCAGCCGCGCCCGCCGCTTGTCATCCGAACGCACCACGGTCCACGGCGCATGGTCGCTATGGCTGCGGGTCAGGGTCTCGGCGATGGCGGCGGTATAGCTGTCCCATTTGCGCAGACCCTCCACGTCGATCCAGCTCAGTTTCCATTGTTTGAGCGGGTCTTGCTCGCGCTCCAGAAATCGACGGAGTTGTTCGGCGCGGCCAACGTTGAGCCAGATCTTGAAGAGATGGATGCCCTCATCGACGATCATCCGCTCGAAATCCGGCACCTGAGCAAAGAAATGTTCGCGCTGCGCGTCGGTGCAAAAGCCAAAGACCTTTTCCACCACCGCGCGATTATACCAACTCCGGTCGTAAAGCACGATGTCACCACCGGCTGGCAGGTGGTCGATATAGCGCTGGAAATACCACTGTGTTGCCTCGACATCCGAGGGTTTGCTGAGGGCTACGACGCGCGCGCCGCGCGGATTGAGATATTCGCGAAACCGTTTGATCGTGCCGCCCTTGCCCGCCGCATCGCGCCCCTCAAAGACGATGGCAATCCGCGCGCCGCTTTCCTTGGCCCAATGCTGGAGCTTGACCAGTTCGATTTGCAGCTTTGCGAGATCTTTCTCATAGGTCTTTTTCGACATTGCCTCGGAATAGGGGAAATCACCGCCCAGAATGTCGTCCTTTTCGGCACGACGGATTTCCTTGCGGATCGCGTCGGGGGCTTCGGTCTCGAAAAAGGCGCTGATTGCGCCATCAAAGGGCAGGTCCATGGGGCCTCTCGCAGATGTTTCGCGCAGTATGGCCGCTCAATCGGCGGGGCGCAATCCAGCGCGGGTGGCCGCGCGGTGGATGGCGGCGATCACAGCCTCGGGGGCGCTGTGATGCGGCATATGACCGATGCCATCGAGCACGGTCAGATTGGCCCCCTCGATCTGGGCCGCCAGCGGTTCGGAATGGATGGCGACGCCCACCGTCGTATCCGCGCTGCCATGCACGATCTCGACCGGCACCGCGATGTCGCCAAATCGGCCATGCAAGGCCTCGACCTCACCCAGCAAATTGGCGCGTTGCAGGGCATTGGCACGCATACTGTCCCGCCGCAGCGTCAACCCCGCGCCGATGTGATCCAGATAGCCGTCGGGTGGCCCTTGGGGTTCAAAAATCTCGCGCACCGCCTGTTCAACGCGGCTGTCATGCACAAAGGCCGTCAGCAGCGGGATCAGCACCGGCCCCAACACCGGATGCGACAGAATCCGGTAATAGGTTGAGAGGCCGGTGTCCCATGGCTTGGCTGCGCCGGCCACATCGACCAGCGCGGCAATGTGGTCGGGCCGTGTCACCGCCCAGGCCAGCGCCACCGCGCCGCCATAGCTGTGACCCAGAACGATCGGCCGCTCCGCCCCCAATAGCGCTGCCGCCGCTTGCAAGAGGGCGGCTTGCTGGGTGATCGTGGCTCCGGTGCGATTGATCCGCGCGGTATAGCCCAGACCGGGACGATCCAGCACGATGACCCGGTAGTGCCGTGCCAGACGCGGAGCGAGATCAAAGGTCATGTCGCGCGTATTGCCCGAAGCGCCGTGAATCAGCACGAGATCGGGGCCATCGCCCATGACGACCGCATGCACGCGGTGGCCGTTCACCTCGAGAATCTGCCCCTCAGGGGGAAAGGCCGCCTCCGCCTGCGCCTCATGCGCCCGCGCCCGATACTGGCTCCAACTCCAGAGCGTTGCCAGACAAAAGACAAGTATGATCAGGGATTTAACAGCCAATGGCATTCATATCGAACGGAGTCGTCTGATAAATCTGGTTGATCCAGTTGCCATAGAGAAGATGCGCGTGACTGCGCCAACGGTTCTGTGGCGGGCGCGCAGGGTCATCACCCGGGTAGTAATTGCAGGGCACATTGATCGGCGTTCCATTGGCCACGTCGCGGTCATATTCCTGCTTGAGCGTGTCGCTGTCATACTCGAAATGGTTGAAGATATAGAGCGCATGCCGCGCCGTATCCTCGACCAGACAGGGACCAACCTCGTCACTGTCCAAGAGGATCGTCAGCCCCTCGACCGCCTCGATCTCGTCCCGCTTCATTTCGGTCCACCGGCTCACCGGGATCACGCAATCGTCGGAAAAGCCACGCAGATAGGGCGAGGCAGGCACCATGTTGCGATGCCGGAAACAGCCAAAGGCCTTTGCTGGCAGCATATGTTTCTTGACCCCGTGGAAATGGTTGATCATCGCCATCCCGCCCCAGCAGACGCCAAAGGTCGAATGCACATGGCTTTGCGTCCACGCGAACACGCGCTCCAACTCTTCCCAATAAGTGACCGCGTCAAACTCCAGATGCTCGATCGGTGCGCCGGTGATGATCAACCCATCATATTTGTCCCCCGACACCACCACCTCCTCAAAAGGCCGGTAAAAGCTCTCCATATGCTCGGCAGCGGTGTTCTTGGCCTGATGCTCGCTCATGCGAATCAGGTCAAACTCGATCTGCAACGGTGTCGCCCCGATCAGCCGGGCAAACTGGTTCTCGGTCTGGATCTTCTTGGGCATGAGATTGAGCAGGCCGATGCGCAGGGGGCGAATATCCTGCCGCGCCGCCTGATCCGGGTCCATCACCGACACCCCTTCGCGCGTCAGCACGGCATAGGCGGGCAGATTGGCGGGCATCTTGATGGGCATGGGGCAGGGGTTCCTTGACTGTCTGGCCTTAGATAGGCGTGGCGGCGCGGCGCTCAAGTGCGGTGGCAATCAGCGCCTCGAAATCCTGCGCAGTCTTGACCCCCGCCACCTCATTGGCACTGACGCTCACCCCCCATTTCACCATCGCCTCATAGCGTGGTTGCCGATGCGCCAAGGCGCGCGCATAGGTCCAGCGGATAAAGCTATCTGGATTAACATCACCCTCTTCACACTTGTTTTCGCGCAGATATTCCGCCCAGGCCGCATCAAGGAACGCGGGCTGATAGGCCATCGGCTTGGGGGCGCGATCAAAGCGGCGGATGAGCTCTGCGGTATGCGCCTCGGACCCCTCGATGTAGATCAAGAGGCACTGCGCCGAGAGCTCCGTCAGAATCGGATCGTCGGGATTATTGCCATCCACCCATTCACAGATCGACCCGCCCGTGTCGCAGATGAAATGCGGGTAGCCATAGAGCGCACCGGCACGGCGGATGAAATACGCCGTATCCATCAGCGCGTGGATCTCGGCCTGCCGGAACTGCTCCTGCCGGATGCGGTATTCCTCGATCGGCATGCCGCCCTTGGCCGGATTGCCCGGCTTGCCCAGATAGGTCGAGACGGGGGTGAGATTGTGAAAGGTGATGTTCGACCCGATATAGATCGAATCGCTCAGCAGCAGGTCGCGCAGGAACGGCACCTGCATCGCATGTGCCTTGGCATTATCCGCGATCAGCTCGCCCATGTAGCGGGTGCCAATGCGGTAATCTATCGAATAGTGAAACCAGTCCCCGGCATCGCGCAGCATGTTGGACAGATGCGTTTTTCCCAGCCCTGACATGCCATAAAACAGCACCCGTTTATGTGTGGCCTCGCGCCAGTCCTGTGCCGAAGTGTAAATCATCACCGCTCCCTCTCGGGGCTTGGTACAAAGCGCAACGCGCAGGGTCAAACGCTATCATGAAAAACCCCGCCCAAGAGGGGGCGGGGCTTGAATTTGGCGAGTGAACCGCTCAGAACCGGAACGCAACCTTGGTGCCGATGGCAATGGCGTCGCTGCCAGAAAAGGACGTCACGCTGGTATTCGCGTCACCGATGTCAAAATACTTGATACCGGCAGAGATTTCCCAAGCCTCTGTCTCATAGGTCGCGGCCAGACCATAGCTGATATAGCCGTCCTTGCCCGAGAGGTTGCCGACAATATCGCCTTCGTCCTTTTCATAGCCAAGGATGAATGCGCCGCTCCAGTTTTCATTGAACTTGCGTCCAATACCGAGCTCATAGGTCCAGATGTCGCTGGGGCCGCTTGCGATGGGGACGTTGACCGGAACACCCGTTGCGACAGAAAAGAAATCGCCCGGCTGCACGGCGAACTTCGACCATTCCCGCCATTTGACAGACCCGAAGAGCAGCGTGTTGGCCGCAATGCCCGACTGCGCATGCAGCGTAAAGGCCTGCGGGATCTCCACTTTGAAACCCGCGCCGGTGTTGTCCTTGAAATCGTGCTCGGTCTTTGACTCATAGGTCAGGGCAACGCGCAGCGCGATATCCGGGATCTCATAGGCCGCGCCCAAGAGATAGCCGACCTGGAAATCCTTGCTCACGCCAAGGGTATAGGGCGAGTTGGGGGCGGGAACCGCACTGCCCAATGTGGCAGGCGAGATCACGGTGATGTTGCCCGAGAGACCGATATACCGCAGGCCACCATAGACGCTGATCCGATCAGTGGCCTTGTATTTCGCCAGACCTGTGAACGCGACCGAGTTGACCTCGGCATTCGATCCGCCAAAGAACGCACCGCCCAGGCCGGCGGGGGGCGTGCGGTAATTCACCGACGCGCCGACCGGCTCGTCGACGACAATCGCAAAGGTGAGCCTGTCATTCAGGTCGTGCTTATAGCCGCCCGCAAAGGACTGATAGCGTTCCTGAATATTGCCTGTGGGGGCGGTCGGAATGCCCGGAAGCGCGGTGCCCGAAACGGATGGGTCAATCGTGGCGGCAGAGAACTCAAGATAGTTCTTGCCCTTCTCGAACAGGATCATCGACGGATCGCCGCGGCGCTCTATCTCTCCACCAAAGGCTGTGGATGCTGTTGCGGTGAGCAATGTCGCCGCGAGCCAAGTTGTCTTCATGTGTCCCTCTCCTCCAGAGTTATTGGCGTCACATTACCGTTACGCCGAAACCGGTCAATCTTTGACGCGGCGTCACAGATTGCGACGGCGACACGGGTTGCGCTGTGGACACACCCTAAAGGTGAAAAAAGAGCAAATTCAGGCGCTTTTGCGCGTTTCGCGCCATATATTCAGGTAATTCGCGCCAAAGATCACCATCGCGCCCAAGATCACAAATGCGTCAACAGGCTCAGCATACACCACAAGACCGATGATTGCGATCACGGGCAGTCGCAAAAAATCTACCGGCGTGATCAAAGTGGCGGGCGCGAGGGACAAAGCCGTGGTCAAACAGAAATGCGCGAGCAGCCCCGCACAGCCAATCAGAATCAACCAAGGGGCAGAGGCCAGCGACGGCAGCGCTATGTCGCCGTCCACCCCGGCGCAGAGGATACCGAGGATGATCTGAACCAATGTCATCCAGAACAGGATACAGGTCAGGCTCTCGGTCCGGGTCAGCCGCTTGGTCATCAGGATCGACCCGGCAAAGCCGATGGCCGCCGCCGCGGCCGCCAGAGTGCCTAGACTGAATGTCTCAGGACTTGGCCGTGCCACGATCAGAATACCAATGAACCCGATCACCGCCGCAAGGGCGCGGGTCCGCGTCAGCCGTTCACCCAGAATCAGCGGAGACAAGACCAGCACCCAAAGTGGCGCGGTGAATTCCAGGGCAAAAACCTGCGCGAGCGGAATGACCGTGATCGCATAGAACCAGAGGTTCTGTCCGGCAAAGTGGCACAGATTGCGAATCAGATGCGTGCCGGGACTGCGCGTGGTGATGGTGGCGGCATGGCCTGTCAGTCGCGCCAAGATGATGACGATGACAAAGCCCACGATGCTGCGGTACATCATGATCTCGAACGTATCGAGCTCAAAGCTGACCGCGCGTCCCGCAACCGCCATCGACGAAAACGACACCACCGCGCCCAGCATCCAAAGCCCCGCGCGGAGCACAACACCCGGATCGCGGGGCGGGGTGAGACCCGTCGCCATTCAGCCGCGCCACCGCTGTTGTGATCGTGCCGCCGCCACTTCGTGCCCGTGGGCCCTGTGACCCGCGTGATGAATGCCGCCGCAAACAGGGGGACGCAGATCGTACGTGCCACCCATCCTGTGCCGCCGACCGGGCTCTGTCCGACTCACATGCGGTCTTTGCGCGTCCTCCGGTCGATCCATCTCTGCCCCCGTTGACCCTGCTTCATAGCCAGCGTGGCAGGCTTGGTCTCGTGTCGTTCTACCGCTGCATTCGGGCGATGGCCCTGTGTACAATTCAAGCCCGAAAATGCACATCCTGTACACAGTCAGCGCGCGATCTCAGGCGAATTTGCAAAAGACGTCGCCGGATCAGCGTTTGCGCCCGAAAGCGGTCATTCCCACTCGATCGTTCCCGGTGGTTTAGAGGTGATGTCATAGGTCACGCGGTTTATGCCTTTGACTTCATTGATAATTCGCGTGGCGGTCTCGCCGAGAAACTCATGGGTGAAGGGATAGTAATCCGCCGTCATCCCATCGACGCTCGTCACGGCGCGGAGCGCACAGGCGAAATCATAGGTTCGCCCATCGCCCATCACCCCCACCGTCCGCACCGGCAAAATGGCCACAAACGCCTGCCAGATCGCATCATATAGTCCATGTTTGCGGATTTGATCTATATATACCGCGTCCGCCTTGCGCAGGATCTCCAGCTTTTCGCGGGTAATCTCCCCCGGACAGCGGATCGCAAGCCCGGGACCGGGGAACGGATGACGACCAATGAAACTCTCCGGCAGCCCCAATTCACGCCCCAAGGCACGTACTTCGTCCTTGAACAACTCGCGCAACGGCTCAACCAGCTTGAGCCCCATCTTCTCCGGCAAGCCGCCAACATTGTGGTGCGATTTGATCGTCACCGAGGGACCACCCGAGAAGGAAACGCTCTCGATCACATCCGGATAGAGCGTGCCCTGAGCCAAGAACTCAGCCCCTTCAATTTCATTGGCGTGTTTCTGGAACACGTCAATGAACAGACGTCCGATTATTTTTCTCTTTGTTTCCGGGTCACTTACGCCATCAAGTTCACCTAGAAAAAGGTCTGATTCATCCGCGTGAATGAGGGGGATATTGTAATTGTCGCGGAACATCGTCACGACGTCTTGCGCCTCGTTCAACCGCAAGAGCCCGTGATCGACAAAGACGCAGGTGAGCTGATCGCCAATCGCCTCATGGATCAAAACAGCGGCCACGGAGCTATCAACCCCGCCCGAAAGACCGCAGATCACCTGTTTGTCGCCGACCTGCGCACGGATCTTGGCAATCGCCTCTTCCCGGTACGCGCCCATGGTCCAATCACCTGCAAATCCCGCGAGCTTGATGAAATTCTCATAGAGCCGCGCCCCATTGGGCGTGTGATGTACCTCAGGATGAAACTGCACCGCATAAAACCGCCGCGAGCGGTCGGCCGTGATCGCAAAAGGCGCTCCCGGCGAGGTGCCGAGAACCTCAAATCCTGGAGCGATTTCAGAGACATGGTCGCCGTGGCTCATCCAAACCTGCTCGCGACCCGAGTCATCAGCGAACCAGCCGTTCACGAAGTCACTCTCGATCTGGGCACCGGTCACATAGGCGCGGCCAAACTCGGCTGTGGCGTGTTCTCCCGCCTCAACCTTGCCACCAAGATCCTGCATCATCACTTGTTGACCATAGCAGATACCAAGGATCGGCACGCCCAGATCATAGGCGGCCTGAGGTGGCCTTGGGCTACCCTCGCGCATCACGCTGTCGGGCCCCCCCGAAAAGATGATCGCCCGCGGCGCCATCTCTTGCAGAAAGGCGTCCGTCACCTTTTGATAGGGGTGAATTTCGCAATAGACATTCAGCTCGCGCAGGCGACGCGCAATCAGCTGCGTCACCTGGCTGCCAAAGTCGATGATCAGGAGGCGGTCATGGGATATCTGGCTCATGTTCTGCCTAGTAATTGGCGTCCCGCCCCTGCGCAAGAGAAAGAGCGCGCCTTACCAGCGATAGCTGATGCCGGTTGCGATCTCGTCCTGGTGCATGCGAATTTTCACCGGTTGCGCCACGCCCGTGAGCGCGGGATTGCTCCCGGAGAAACTGTTGGAGAACGCATGGGTGTAGGAGAACGTAAAGGCCCAACGCTCGTTGATCCGATATGTGCCGCCGGCCGAGAGATGCCATTGCGGCGTTGCAGGGGCGATGGTGTTGATCACCACGTCGCCGTCGTTCTTGATGAATTCGGTCGAATAGCTGACCCCGGTGCGCAGCGTCAGCTTGTCCGACTTGCGCCAGATGGTGGCCAGACGCCAGACATCGACATCGTCCCAGCCAAAGCCCACGCCATTGGGTGCGCCCAGCGGTCCGTTCGGAGGCGCGCTCGGGTTGGAGATGGATTTTACATCGCCGTAGAAAATGCGCTGATATTCGCCTGTGATCGTCCATTGCGGCGCTGAGGCGGGCGTATAGGCCGCGCCAAGGGTCAGCATCGCGGGCACGTCAAATTCTCCCCCTGCAAAGAGGCCCTGGTATCGGCTGAACTTGGACATCTGGATTTCGTTGCGATAGGCCGCGCCAAAGGTCCATTGCGGGTTGGCCTCGTAGAGCAGACCGAGGTTCACGCCGAACCCGGTGGACCAATCATGGCCCCGGTTGGTGACTTCGCCGGGGCTGATCGAGAGGCCGGAGAAGGCCTGTAGCCCCTGCGCCTTGAACCGTTGCATCGCAAGGATCGGAGAGATGCCCAAAGTCAGGCGATCGTTCACCTTGCGGGCATAGTTCAGCGTTATGAACGCCTGTTCGAGATTGACCCCGAGCGGGGCGGACCCCGCGCCAAGCCCGGCAAAGAAATTCGTATCGAATTCGGTGTTCATGCCTCCGTTGCCAAAGACAAAAGCGCCCAGCGACGAGCGATCATCGAGTTTCCAGTTGGCACCGCCGCAGGGGATGAAGAACACGTCATTCTGGCTTTTGTGGGTGCCGGGGGTCAGCGGGCCACCGGGGGCAATTTCGACCTCGCGGTTGGGGGCAAAGGTGGTGAGGCAAAACCCCGCCTGATTGCCCACCTTGACGCCCGTGGCCGGGTTCTGCGCCATGCCCAAAACACCTGTCGTCACCGCGACGCCCGCTCCGGCCATGCTTTTGGACTGACCGCCATAGCCATTGGCGAAATAGCCATTGGTGGCCGTGGCGGGACTGGCGAGTACAGCCGCACTCATCAGGGCGCAGACCTTGGCCATGAGGCCAAAACGCTGTTTGATCATTGTATCCCTCCCAATGCAGTGCGGTTCGCCCGCATCTGTCAGTTTGTCTTTTGGTTTTCCAGAGCCGTTTAGGGTGGTCGAAAGATGAAGCTCACACTCAAATATTACGATCTATGAATGTAATTTGTCATTCACTTTTTTGTGTTCCGAAATGGCCGCTCTGTGAGGGCCGAATTGATCTTCGGAATGTGTCGCTTTTTCCCCGCAATCGCCGGAATCTTCGCCTGATACGCCCCGGCAAAGAGGTATGACGGGCCGAGACCTGCCGCGTGGCGGGCGCATTGGCTATCGCAATTGACCATGAAAAGGGTGCATCCATGTCAGAAGCAGCAGTTAGCAGCAGACGGTCCCGGGGTGGCGGTGGCGCCGCACGTCGCGCCGAACGCACCGCCGTCAGCGTTGAAACCGCGCGTTATATCGAACGCAACATCCCGAATTTCGAAGTTCTGACCGAAGAGGCGCTCGAGATCATCGAAGCCAACGCCGAGATTGTTCTTGAAGAAGTTGGGGTGAATTTCGTTCAGAACCCAGCGGCACTTGAGCGGTGGCGCAATGCGGGTGCGGACGTTCAAGGTGAGCGGGTGCGCATCCCGCGCGGCCTTGCGCGGCAACTTTGCGCCACGGCCCCGTCGCGGATCATCCAACATGCCCGCAATCCCGAACGTACGGTGGAAATCGGGGGCAAGTCCCTCGTTTTGGCTCCGGTCTATGGCCCTCCCTTCGTGCGCGACATGGAAGGCGGGCGCCGCTATGCCACGATGGAGGATTTCCGCAAATTCGTGAAGCTGGGCTATATGTCGAAATGGCTGCACCATTCCGGTGGCACAGTGTGTGAGCCGACCGACATTCCGGTGAACAAGCGCCATCTCGACATGCTGCTGGCGCATATGACCCTGTCGGACAAGCCCTTCATGGGGTCGGTGACAGAACCAAGCCGCGCGCAGGACAGTGTGGATATGTGCAACATCCTCTTTGGAGAGGAGTTCGTGCAGAACAACACAGTTATGACCTCGCTCATCAACGTCAACTCGCCGATGACGTTCGACGATGTCATGATGGGGTCGCTGGAAATCTACGCCGCCAACAATCAGGCCTGTATCCTCTCGCCCTTCATCGTCGGCGGCGCGATGGCGCCGGTATCGGTCGCGGGTACGCTGACGCAGGTTCTGGCCGAGGTCCTGGCGGGCATCGCCTATAGCCAGCTCGTGCGCCCCGGTGCGCCGATGATCTTTGGCGCGTTTGTCACCTCGATTGACATGAACTCGGGCGCGCCGACTTTTGGCACGCCGGAGGCCGCGCATATCACATATGGCGCGGGGCAATTGGCGCGGCGTCTGGGGCTGCCATTCCGGTCCTCTGGGTCGTTCAACGGTTCGAAGCTGCCGGATGCGCAAGCCGCATATGAGACGGCGAACAGCCTCAACGTGGGCCTCTTGGCCGGTGTCAATTTCATGCTGCATGCCTGCGGTTGGCTCGAAGGCGGGCTGGTGTCCTCCTTTGAAAAATTCGTCATGGACGCCGATCAGTTGGGCACCTTGCACCATCTGGCGCGCGGCGTGCAGATGGACGAAGAGGCACAAGCCATGGACGCAATCCGCGAAGTGGGTCCGGGGGGGCATTACCTCGGCTGCGCACACACGCAGGCGAATTTCAAATCCGCCTTCTGGCGGTCTGACCTGTTCGACTACAAGCCGTTCGAGACATGGTCGGATGAGGGCGAGCGCGATACAATGGTTCTGGCCAACGCGCGGGTCAAGAAGATGCTGGCTGACTATCAACAGCCTGAACTTGATCCGAGCATCGCCGAGGCGCTTGCGGTTTATGTCGCGAAGCGTAAGGCAGAGATGCCCGACGCCTTCGGCTAAGGCGATCGCTCTCGAAGACGTCAAAACGCGTCGCACTTCGGTTGCGGCGCGTTTTTGTTTGATAGGTCAACCAGCATGGGTGCAGTGCAAATCAACTGTGCCTCACCCATCATGGCGATCAGAATGTCGACATGCTGCAAGGGTGAATATCCGGTCGCATGGACTTTCCGATCGTGTTCCAGCCGCGCTTCGGTTTCGATCAGATGGGCAAGCGCCTGCGAACTGCGCGGCAGGACTCCGTTGCCGACATGTCGGCCTAGATGTGCCTCACGACGGTAGGCCGAGAGACCAATCCGCGCTGCGCGGATCAAGAGAGGTGGGCGGCGTAATGTTCTGAGTGTTCCAAGTACATCTTGCATGAGGGCCTCCTGGTATCGTGCGACTCCTTAGTTGCATGGGTCGGAGGCCCGTTGCGTCCAAGCTCGATACGCCGCACGCAGGTCATTGGATTTGTTTACGATTTGTCAACAAAGGTTACATTTCTGGAAACGATTAACGAACCGGTAATCTTTGCACGCCTAAGTTGTGGATAACTCTGTGGGTAAGTTGCTTGGCCGCTATCCGGTGCCGTATGGCCTAATTCTGGGGGACGACGATGCGCGAGGGTTATGCATTCAAATGCAATTTGCAGGAGATGCCGAGTTGGGTACCCGAAGCCGCGCTGCACTATTTGGCCCACACTGAAACAGGTACGCCCATTCGGGCGTTGGCGCGGCGGGCAGGGCGGCATGCCTCGACCGTGATGCGCCAGATACGTGCCTATGAAACACGGCGCGACGATCTGCTGGTTGACGAGGCGCTGAGGCGGCTTGGCCAACGCGTAATCCACGACAGGACGCCCGGTTCTCCCCCCAAGGAGGCCACGATGACATCCCAAACCATCCCGACGCCCTACGATACGCAAGAATTGACAGAACTACGTCTGAAATCAGAGGCTCGCCGTGTTCTGCGGCGCCTCTGTGAGACGGATGCGCTCTTGGCGGTTTCGGCCGAGATGGACAAGGCGGTCGTGGTCCGTGACTCAGGTAGTGATCAGCCGTCACGAACGGCCGTGGTTGACCGCGAAGTGGCCGAGGCCATGGCACTCAAAGGATGGATTTCCTGCGATAGGCCCGGCCGGATCTCGCGCTATAATGTGACCGCCATGGGACGTAGTGCGTTGAGCCTTATGCTGGCAGAAGCTGAGAACCACGCAAGTGGTCTTGGTGATGGGGCCATCGCACGTGTAGCTCACAGGATCCCGCAGGCCTATTCAGAGGCTTCGGGACGACGGGTGCGCTACGGCATTGTGGATTCGCCGCTGGTCGCCCTAGCGCGTCGCCGGGATAGGGACGGCAGCCGCTTTCTGTCCCCAGATTTGGTACGCGCTGGCGAGCGTCTGCGCGAAGATTTCGAATTGGCTCAGATGGTGCCCCGTGTCACGCAAAATTGGGATGTTTTCCTCAGCCACGTCGATCAGTCAGACCGTTCCCCTTTTCTGGGAGGATATGGGGCAGAAGCCGCGCGTGCGCGTGTCATGTCGGCCTTGCGCGAGTTGGGCCCGGGACTGGGTGATGTGGTGCTGCGGTGCTGCTGCTACATGGAAGGATTGGAGCGTGCAGAAAAGAGAATGGGTTGGTCGGCGCGCTCAGGAAAGATCGTGCTTCGCATCGCTCTGCAAAGGCTTAAGCGGCATTACGAGGGGTTGGGTGATGCCGGTGGCATGATCGGTTAAAGCATGCGAGCCTGCAGGCGGACGTTTGGACCGTTGAGGCCCGCCGGTTCCCTGCAGGCGGTGATATCAAACAAAGAGTTTGTATCCGGCGGCCTGCATTCCCTGGATTTTGATAATTCATCCTTGCAGAGTTTGCCGAAAGTAATAATTTTACACTATGAATGTAACGCTGCGACAGCTCGGTTACTTTAAGGCGCTTGCGGAGCAGCGTAATTTTGGGCGTGCGGCTGAGAGGGTCAATATCTCTCAACCTGCACTCTCGGTTCAGATCAAGGAGTTGGAGAGCACCTTGGGTCAGAAGCTCGTGGAACGGCGCGCGCGCGATGTTGTTCTGACCCCGTTTGGCCGTTTGATCCTCGCGCACGCTATACGGGTTCTTGACGAGATGCAGGGGTTGACCGAGGCCGCCCGTTGGCAAGGAGGCTTGGCAGGGCGGCTTTCGTTGGGAATCATCCCCACAATTGCGCCTTATATCCTTCCTGGTGTGCTTGAGGCGTTGCGCAGTCGCGACATCTCGCTGGATGTCCAAGTGCGCGAAGCGAAAACCGATCAGTTGATTGCTGATATCCAAAGCGGACAGTTGGATGCCGCGATCATGGCCAGGCCCGTGGCATCCGAAGGGTTGAGTGAACGGCTGCTTTTCGAAGATCGGTTTCTTCTGGCGGGGACGGCGGTGCGGCTTTCGGCCTTGGGGCAGGGGGTAGATGCGCTGCGACCCACGTCGTTGGCTCATAGTCCGCTTTTACTTCTTGAGGATGGTCATTGCCTGACCGATCAGGCGCTTGAAGTTTGTGGGCGCGGTCGCGGGCATGCCCAAATTGACATGGGTGCCTCATCCCTAGGCACCTTGTCGCGACTGGTGGCCGCAGGATTTGGGCTGACGCTCATGCCCGAGATTGCCGCAGCGACCGAAGTGCGCGCGGCTCCAGGGATATATTTGCGCAGATTTACCCCGCCCGAACCTGCACGCCAGATTGTTCTCGTCCGTCGCCATAGTACCCATGACGAGGTCTGGTTTGAGAAACTGGCCGAGGTGCTACAGGCTGTGGGGCAGAGCATGATAAGTCACGCGCGCGCGGATCAGCCGGAAAGGTCGGATATGTCAGATGCACGGCCTGCGCCAGAAACAGCGCAGGCCGACGTTACAGGGACACTCGCTAATCGCGATGGTCACTCGTTACCTTGATTACAGACGCCAAAATGCGGCGTTGCTTGACTGGCACTCTCCATCGCTATGACCTATACTAGACAAGCGTTACCAAACCATTCGCGGGGAAAAAAACGTGCGCGATCTCAAACTGCCCGACCAACGTCATCCTGAAAAGGCGCATCGCCCCGACAATGCTCAGCCGCGCAAGCCAGATTGGATCAGGGTCAAGGCGCCGACGAGTAAAGCCTATTTCGAAACGCACCGGATCATGCGTGAGCACAAGCTGGTGACTGTTTGCGAAGAGGCGGGATGCCCCAATGCCGGCGAGTGTTGGAGCCAAGGGCATGCGACCATGATGATTATGGGTGAGATTTGCACCCGCGGCTGCACCTTCTGCAATGTGGCGACCGGAAAACCGCAGACGCTTGACGCATTCGAGCCGGGACGGGTCGCTGACGCTGTTTCAAAGCTGGGCCTCAAACATGTCGTCATAACAAGCGTCGATCGTGACGATCTTGAAGATGGTGGAGCAGAGCATTTCGCACAAACGATCCGGGCAATTCGTCACCGGGCGCCCGGCACCACTATTGAAATTCTAACACCCGATTTTTTGCATTGTGCTGACAGTGTTCTGGAAACTGTGGTTGCAGCCAAGCCGGATGTGTTCAATCACAATCTGGAAACCGTGCCCGGCCTTTATCTTACGGTTCGTCCCGGTGCGCGCTATTTTCACTCGCTACGCCTGTTGCAGCGGGTCAAAGAAATGGACCCCACAATGTTCACCAAGTCCGGCATCATGGTGGGTCTCGGAGAGGATCGGCAGTCTGTGCATCAGGTGATGGACGATATGCGTGCCGCCGAGATTGATTTCTTGACCATTGGTCAATATCTACAACCGACACCCAAGCATCACGCGGTGGACCGCTTTGTGCATCCTGATGAGTTCGCAGCCTATGAGAAGGCCGCCTATGGGAAAGGGTTTCTCATGGTATCCGCCTCGCCGTTGACGAGGTCGAGCTATCATGCGGGTGACGATTTTGCCCGTTTGCAGGTCGCGCGAAACGCTAAATTCGCCTGAGAGGGCATTAATGCGATCTCGAAGCGCGTTTTTACTCGTTGAGGAGAGGAAGGCGCTGTGTCCTGAGACAGCGCTCGGGGTGTCTTCTTTATGTCGACGGAAAACACACATGTCCTGCGCAAGTGTTTAGTAGGCGCCAATCTGATGCCTAGCTTTTCATACGCTCTATCTCTGACCGATATTCAGCGACCCCAGGTGCGTAAGGGACCGCAATCCATATGCACAAAGTTGCTACCGGAATAGCGTCCGACTCCGCCAGCTCCGCAGGCGACGCCCGCGCGATAGATCTGGCTGACTGAGCGGCTTCCAAGCCGAAGGTCCGCAGCCTCGCCAACCATGTGGAGAGAATTCTTCGCAACCCCACCGGAACGGCTTCGCAACATGGCATTGGTTTGAGCGCTGCGATACCCGCTTAACAAGGTATAGGGTTCCGACGCGTCCAACAGATTGTGGCTCGCCGCCATGATGTCGATTGTGCGAATGTCAATGTTTCGCACTTGGTTTGTCCGCCAATCACGCATGAAGAGTGAAATTTCTCGCACTGCTTCCTTGAGATAATCGCCCTCGATCCAATAAATTGTATCGAGGCGTTCACCGGTTCTTGGAGATACCAGGCGGATGCGGCGAATATCACCAGCTCCGCGAAGGAACCCTGCAGCACTTGAGAACGTTGGTGCTGCTGCAACCGCCGTAGCGGCAAAAGCCATCAACACGCCACGGCGCGAGATGCCAGTTGAACTGAATTTTGTCATATTTTCAATCGCCTGTCCCGTAGCCTACCTGCGGCCGCTGTCCCGCGACCTTTTCGTATCATCCCCAGATGTGGGAGTTTATTGCACACTGGGAATCAATGACCAAGACTTGTTTTTACCGTTCAAAGAACCTTCAAGTGATTTCGGCGGGTTTTCGCGCATTATTTTTCCCCTGTGACTACATTGCGCAAACCCCGCTGTATTTTCGCCGCAGTCACGCGGTTGTTGTCAAAGGTGACATGGATTCCTTAGTAAAAAATTGAGAGCGCCATGATTTCCGGATTATAATTAAGAGTGAACGAAATCCGCGACCTAGGGGTAGAACTATGAATTTGGCGCTCAGCCGCTGGCGTGATGGACATTTGGTCGGGATCGCCTCTCTTGCATTTATGATTGTCTTCCTCATGGTTGCATCTACCGTGCCAGCCGCGGCGCAAGTAACCGCTTTTCGACAGGCTGTGGCAGAAGCGGCAGCCGAGGACCGCGACCTCGCTGCGTTCTATCAGAGCACTGAGTATCGGTCCGTTTGGATCGGCGAGGGCGAAGAAGATCGAACCCGCAGGCAGGCTCTCGTGCGTGCCCTGTCGCAGGCGGAGGTTCACGGACTGCCCGCCGTGCGGTATGATCTTGCCGGGTTGATGACGATGATGGCAGAGGCACGCTCGTTGCGGGATCTGGGCGCTGTCGAGGTCGCATTGAGCCGGACTTACCTGCAATATGCAAGGGATGTTCAGTCTGGAGTCCTGATACCGTCCCGCGTCGACAGCGATATTAAACGAGACATCGTTTATCGTGACGCCTCCACGCTGATGTCGCAGATCGTGTCAGGAGATGCTTTCAAGGTTATGCGGAGTTTCCCGCCGCATAGCAATGAATACGCGCGATTGCTCAAGGAAAAGCTACGACTTGAACGATTGATCGCCCAAGGAGGATGGGGGGGGGCCGTCCCCGCTGAAACGCTTCGTCCGGGAGACACCGGGCAATCCGTTGTTGCTCTGCGCAACCGTTTGATTGCGATGGGATATGTCACCCGCAGTGCATCACAGACCTACGACGCCCGTCTCCAACAGGCTGTGCAGGCATTTCAGACAGATCACGGGCTTGATGCAGATGGCGTTGCAGGGGGGGCCACTATGGCTGCTTTGAATACATCTGCGTCTGAACGTCTGAAATCCGTGATTGTCGCGATGGAGCGGGAGCGGTGGTTGACAGAAGATCGCGGAACGCGGCACATTCTTGTGAATCTCACTGACTTTAGCGCGCGCATTCTGGACAACGATCAGGTTACATTCGCGACTCGTGCGGTGATCGGCAAGAACGACGCTGGCCGACGCAGCCCGGAGTTCTCGGACGAGATGGAGCATATGGTGGTCAATCCGACTTGGCATGTTCCCTACTCGATTGCGGTCAACGAGTACCTTCCACAGATGCAACGCAATCCCGGAGCGGCATCACATCTCAAGCTGTATAATCGGAACGGTCGAGAGGTGAGCCGGGGGGCCGTCAATTTTGGCGCCTACAATGCGCGTAATTTTCCCTTTGCCATCAAGCAACCGCCATCCGAGCGAAACGCGCTTGGACTGGTAAAATTTATGTTTCCAAACAAATACAATATCTATCTGCACGATACGCCGCAGAAGGCATTGTTCGATCTCGAAAAGCGCGATTTCAGCCATGGTTGCATCCGTTTGCATCAACCTTTCGATTTTGCGTATGCGCTGTTGGCCAAGCAGGAAAGTGACCCTCAAGCTTATTTCAAGTCGGTGCTTGACACGCGGCGTGAAACATATGTCCAACTTGAGCAGCATGTGCCGGTTCATATCATTTATCGGACGGCGTTCACTCAGGCACAGGGTCGGCCACAGTATCGTGGTGACGTTTATGGGCGAGATGGTCGAATTTGGGACGCGCTTCAAAAAGCAGGGGTTTTGCTGGAGGCGGTTCAGGGCTAGTTAGCCTTTGATTGCGCGGGGTTCCACATGCTCTACAACGATGACGGGTGTGTTGTGCGTGTGGCCTTCCTCGGCGTGTCGTTAGTGTTCTAGGAAACAAGCAGCATGGAAGCAAAGCCGGCCTCTTAGGCGAAATCGGGTTCAGTGAAGGTGTCTTTGTTTTTGTCAGCTTGATCGCCGATAGTGCGGGCATCGAGTGGCGCTTTATTCCGACGGTTCGCGTCATGATGTTCGACGTGCGATAATGATGACCATGATTGTCGAGCGTTTCACGGGTTATGTTTGACTGAAAATATTGCTCGACAGTGTCCCGGATCATAAAAAACGGTTACAAAACCGACGCACAACTCCGACAACCGGCCCGATATAGGGCGACAGAATGAAAGACCTTGCCATGAGCAGCATTCAGGACCGAGTCATAGCAATTATCGCAGAACAGGCTGTGCTGGAACCTGAGGATGTGACCCTCGACAGCACCCCTGAGGATCTGGGGATCGATAGCCTTGGCTTGGTCGAGAGCATTTTTGCAATTGAAGAGGCGTTCGATATCTCCGTTCCCTTTAATGCCAACAATCCCTCGGAGAGCGACTTTGACATTTCCTCTGTCCGCACGATCATCGCGGGTATCGAGCGGCTGGTCGCGGAGCAATCGTGAAACGGGTTGTGATTACCGGTGCGGGCACGATCAACGCGCTTGGTGCAAATGTTGCATGCACGCTCGAGGCGATGCGAGAAGGGCGCTCTGGTATTTCTGATCTTGAGTTTCAGGATGTGGAGCGGCTCTCGATCCGTATCGGAGGGCAGGTCAAAAATTACGATCCAGAGGCGCAATTCAATCGCCAGCAATTGGCTCTCTTTGACCGTTTTACACAGTTCACGCTGATAGCCGCGCGTCAGGCGATGGCACAGTCCGGGTTGGAATTCTCGGGCGAATTGGCAGCAAAGGCTGGGGTCATTCTTGGCAATTCGGGTGGAGGCATGACCACACTCGATGAAAATTACCGCTCCGTTTATGAAGAGGGCAAGAACCGGGTGCATCCCTTTGTGGTGCCCAAATTGATGAACAACGCCGCCGCATCGCACCTGTCGATGGAGTTCAACCTCAAGGGGCCAACATTTACCGTCTCCACCGCTTGCGCCTCTTCCAATCATGCGATGGCGCAGGCGTTTCAGATGGTGCATGGCGGCATTACGCCCGTGATGATTACCGGCGGCTCCGAGTCGATGCTCTGCTTTGGCGGGGTCAAAGCGTGGGAAGGGTTGCGTGTGATGTCGCGCGACGCCTGTCGCCCGTTCTCGGCCAATCGAAATGGCATGGTGCAGGGCGAGGGGGCTGCGATTTTTGTCTTTGAAGAGTTGGAGCATGCACGCAAACGTGGTGCGCAAATCCTCGCGGAAGTGGCCGGTTTTGCAATGACTTCGGATGCATCCGATATCGTCATGCCCTCCAAGCAGGGGGCTGCGCGCGCGATAACTGGTGCGCTCAACGATGCGAGGGTCAACCGTGAAGAGGTCGGGTATATCAACGCACATGGGACTGGCACGGCTGCCAATGACAAAACCGAATGTGCTGCCGTTGCGGATGTCTTTGGCCATCATGCGGATCGGCTGATGATTTCGTCTACCAAGTCCATGCACGCCCACCTGATAGGCGGCACCGGTGCCGTAGAGCTATTGGCGTGTATCATGGCGCTGCGCGACGGGATCATCGCGCCTACTATTGGTTATGAAGAGCCGGACCCTGAATGCGCCCTTGATGTGGTGCCCAACGTGGCGCGAGAAGCGCGGGTTGACGTAGCGTTGAGCAACGCCTTCGCTTTCGGAGGTCTCAATGCTGTGCTGGCGCTGAAGCGGTTCAATTGAACCAATCCAAGCAAAACGCCGCCCAAACGGGCGGCGTTTTCTCAAGCACTATTAACGTAGATCAGTTCTGGAGTACGGATGCCTCGTCAAATGCAGCGGTAAAGCCTTTCAGTGAAGCTTCGATGCGGACCTTTTGATCCGGAGCCTGTGCCGGAACGATTTCGATGGTGACCTTGACGCCGCGTTTCATCGCATTGATGTCTTCTTGTGTCAGGCCAATACGCGCGAAACATCCTGCCATCGTGCAAAATGAATAGGCATAACTCTTGGCATTGCCTCCATCAACAGACAGCTTGATCTCCTCAGTCAGCAAAGTGCCCAGTGGTGCTGCAATAGTTGCTCCTGCGACAACGGGTGCACCCTCAGGTAATTTGTAAATGCTGAATTCTGCGACTGGATTGCCACCGCTCTCTTTCAACAACTGATACATCTGGCACAGGTCTTCTTGACCCTCCGCGCCAGTTCGGAAGCATTTTAACTGCCAGTCATCGTGTGTGGCTTTGATATACGCGGGGTCCTCTTGTACCGGGCGTCCAGTGTCGAGTCCAACACCTGAGCTATCGCTTTCCGCTTGGGCTGCGTCTGCCTCGGGATCGGGTGTTGGCTCGGTTTCCGCCGCCGTCTCGGGTGCGGGAGCGGGTTGTGTCGCCTCTTGTGCGCTGAGGGCACTCCCCATCGCCAGAAGCGCCATAATCGAAAGGCTGGTCAGAAGTTTAGGCATCGTTTCCCCATCTAGCTCTGAATCTCTGCTGTGCTCTAGCATGGCGTGCCGAAAGTGTCAGGATCAAAACGGAAAAATCACGACATGGCTAGCAGGTTTATGCCAGCCTAAGGATGCCTGATCAGGTGGACGTGCACGCGGAAAGCCCGTTGCGTCATCTGCTATCAGCAAAAAGAAAGAGGCCTTTCGGCCTCTTCCTGCGTTTCTCCCCGTCGGACTGGCCGACTTAGTTATTGAACAGGACGCTAGGACAGATGCGGTCACCCGTCAACAGGGAAGGTCGTAAAATGCGAAAAAAGGCCGCACCCGTAAGGCGCGGCCAGTCTGACAGGGAGGAAGTCACCCGCAACCAGAGGACAATTGGCTCCGGGCATGAATTCAGACTGGCATGGGAGGGTTAATTAAGTATGGTCAGCCCGTGATCCTTTCTGGACAGGGGGTGTGAGGGTGCAGACTTCGATATTCGTGGGCGGCGGTGGCGCGGATTATGCCGAGCCTCAGGAACTCTTGCTTAAATACGGCAATCGACATGGGCTTGTCGCGGGGGCCACGGGCACCGGTAAGACCGTGACGCTGCAAGTGTTGGCCGAAGGGTTCTCGGATGCGGGCGTGCCAGTGATCCTATCGGACATCAAGGGCGATGTGTCGGGCATGGCCGTGGCCGGTAGTCCTGACAGCAAGCTGCACGCGCCTTTTACGGAACGGGCGCAGAAAATCGGCTTTGACGGCTTTCGCTACGACACCTTTCCGGTGATTTTTTGGGACCTCTTCGGCGAGCAGGGCCACCCGGTGCGCACCACGCTGGCCGAAATGGGGCCGCTCTTGCTGTCACGCCTGATGGGTCTGTCTGAGGCGCAGGAGGGCGTGCTCAACATCGCCTTTCGTGTGGCCGATGAAGAGGGGCTGCCGCTCCTTGATCTCAAGGACCTGCAAGCGCTCCTGACATGGGTGGGCCAGAACAGCGGCGATCTATCGCTGCGCTATGGTAATGTCGGGGTTTCCTCGGTCGGGGCCATTCAGCGCGCGCTCTTGGTGCTGGAAAATCAGGGCGGCGCGCATTTTTTTGGCGAGCCTGCTCTGGCGCTCGAAGACCTGATGCGCGTGACACCGGAGGGGCGTGGCTATGTCAATATCCTCGCGGCCGACCGGCTTATCAATTCGCCGCGCCTCTATGCGACGTTTCTTTTGTGGCTCTTGAGCGAGCTCTTTGAATCGTTGCCCGAGGTGGGCGATGTCGAGAAGCCAAAGCTCGTGTTTTTCTTTGACGAGGCGCATCTGCTGTTTGAAGACGCACCGAAGGCGCTTGTGGATAAGGTCGAACAGGTGGCGCGGCTCATTCGGTCCAAGGGGGTTGGGGTCTATTTCATCACGCAGAACCCCGATGACGTGCCCGAGGATATTCTGGGCCAGCTTGGTAACCGGTTTCAGCATGCGCTGCGTGCGTTCACCGCGCGGGATCAAAAGGCGCTGAGCCGCGCCGCCGAGACCTATCGGCCCAATCCGCGCTTTGACACGGTCGAGGCGATCCGGGATGTGGGCGTGGGCGAGGCCGTGACCTCGATGTTGCAAAACAAAGGCGTGCCCGGCGTGGTGGAACGCACGCTCATTCGCCCGCCCGCGACACAGCTTGGGCCTTGCGGTGCCGCCACGCGCCGCGCGGTGATTGCGGCCTCACCCGTGGCGGGGAAATACGAGGCGGCGATTGATCGGCAGTCCGCCCATGAGATTCTGGCCGCCCGCGCCGAATCCGCCGCAAAAGAGGCCGAAGAGGCTGAGGCCAAGATTGTCGCAGAGGCAGCCGCCGAAGAGGCAGAAGCCGAGCGCGCGCGCGAATTCAAGGCAGCGCGGCGCTATTCGGCTGGTACCCCGACAAGTTCAAGTCGTCGTGCGCGGGAACCTGATGGCATCGGAGGTCAACTCGCCTCGGTCGTTATGAAGGAATTGACCGGCACCACAGGACGCCGCATCGTTCGCGGTATTCTCGGGGGGCTCTTTAAGGGGCGCTGAAGCGCCCCGTTTCAGGCTTTCGCCGCGCGCTGCAGCATCCCAAAGAGGTCGCGGGGGTCGTCCGGGTCGGCCAGAAGGTCCAACTCGAGGAAAAGATCGGTGCCTGCGATATGGTCGCGCACATAGCGCAGCGCGGAAAAATCCTCGATGGCAAAGCCTACGCTGTCGAAGAGCGTGATTTCGTTGGCGCGGGTGCGTCCCTTGGCGGTTCCGTTGATCACCTGCCACATCTCGGTTACGGGGTGGTCGTGGTCAAGTTGCTGGATCTCGCCCTCGATCCGGGTTTGTTCGGGATATTCGACAAAGATGGTTGAGCGGTGCAGCACGCCGGGGGCGAGTTCCGTCTTGCCCGGGCAGTCACCGCCGATGGCGTTGATATGCACGCCAGCCCCGACCATGTTATCGGTCAGAATGGTGGCATATTGTTTGTCCGCGGTACAGGTGGTGATGATCTGCGCGCCTTCCATGCTCTCCTCTGGGCTGGTGCAGCTGACAACCTCCAGCCCCAGACCGCGCAGGTTGCGAGCAGCCTTGGCCGTGGCAGCGGAGTCTATGTCATAGAGGCGCACGGATTTGAGCCCGCAGATCGCCTTCATCGCGAGCGTCTGGAATTCCGACTGGGCACCATTGCCGATCATCGCCATGGTGTCCGCGCCTTTGGGTGCCAGATACTTGGCCACCATCGCGGAAGTGGCCGCCGTGCGCAGGGCCGTGAGCACCGTCATTTCAGAGAGCAGCACCGGGTAACCATTGCCCACATTGGCCAAGAGGCCAAAGGCGGTGACGGTTTGCAGCCCTTCGCGGGTATTCTTGGGATGACCGTTCACATATTTGAAGCCATAAACCTCGCCATCCGAGGTGGGCATCAGCTCGATCACGCCTTCTTCGGAATGGCTGGCGATGCGCGGGGTTTTGTCGAAAAGCTCCCAACGGCGGAAATCGGCCTCGATATAGTCGGCCAGACCGCGCAACATCGGTTCGATCCCGATGTGATGCACCAGCTTCATCATGTTGTCGACAGAGACGAAAGGCACCAGAGCCTTGTGGGAGGGGGACAGCGTCATCTTTGGATCCTTAGCTATAGGCCTGGGTCGGGCGGTCGAACACGCGGCGACCAAGGGCCGAGGCCGCGAGATCAACCATCACCTGCGCAGTGCGCCCGCGCTCGTCGAGAAAGGGGTTGAGTTCTACGAGATCGAGCGAGGTCATGAGCCCGCTGTCGCAGATCATCTCCATTGTTAGATGCGCCTCGCGGATCGTGACACCGCCGGGCACCGTGGTACCCACGGCGGGGGCAAAGAGCGGGTCGATGAAATCGACATCAAGGCTGACATGCAGCGCGCCACCCACGCCTGCCACGCGGTCAAGAAAGGCGGCGAGCGGGCGGGAAATGCCCTCTTCGTCTATCACACGCATGTCGTGATAGCGGATGCGGCTGGCTTGAAGCGCCTCGCGCTCGGCCCGGTCGACGGAACGCAGGCCAAGGATGCAGATATTCTCCTCGGGCACGGGATTGGCAACCTCAGGAAAGCCATAGAACCCGTCGCGGCCAGTGACATAACCGAGCGGCGTACCGTGCAGGTTGCCCGAGGCTGTGGTCTGTGGCGTGTGAAAGTCGCTATGGGCATCGAGCCAGAGCACGAATTGCGGGCGTCCCGTGGCGGTGGCATGATTGGCCACGCCGGCCACAGACCCGAGCGAGAGGCTGTGATCCCCACCCAGAAAAATCGGCAGCCCCTCGTGCATCGCGTCCTCAGCCGTTTGCATCAAGGTTGCTGTCCAGCCGGCCGTTTCCGCAGGTGCATGCACATGCAGGGGCAGGGCGGGATCGACCGTAGCCGGGGCAGGGCAGAGATTGCCAAGGTCGCGCAAGCTATGCCCGAGATCACCAAGTGCCTCGGCCAGCCCTGCCGTGCGATAGGCATCAGGGCCCATCAGGCAGCCGCGCCGGTCCTTGCCGCTATCCACCGGGGCACCGATCAGAAGAATGGTTCGAGAGGTCATGGAATAGTCTCCAAGCTGCGGTGACTTTTAGTGTGCTGCCGAATTGAGTTGAACTGAAGGGTGATATTTGCACAAATAGGGGATATTTTGTACAAAGTGGATCTGGATAGTTTCGAAATGGATGATACTGATCACAGATTGATTTCTATATTGCGTCACGATGCACGCGCATCTCTGTCGGATCTGGCAATTGATCTTGGGATATCACGCACCACGGTGCGCGCGCGCATCGAGCGGTTACGTGCTAGCGGTGAAATTGTCGGGTTTTCGGTCGTGTTGAGGGGCGATGCTGGTCGCGATCCGGTACGTGGCCTCATGATGTTGGGGATCGAGGGGCGCGGTACGGATCGGATCATTCGTCAGCTCAACGGTTTGAGCGCAGTACGCGCAACCCATACGACGAATGGCAGATGGGATGTGATCGTCGAGATTGGCACTGTGACACTCGAGGAATTGGACAAAATTCTCGCGCAAATCCGACGGTTCGACGGGATTGCGCAATCCGAGACCAGCCTGTTGCTCAATACTTGGAAATCAGGGGGCTGACGACAACTCAGCGCGCGCGAAATGCCATGAGCCAAACCGCCGCAAGCCCGAGTGACGCCAGCATGTTCCAGCTTGCCATTGAGAGGCCAAGCATCTCCCACGGAACCTCGTCACAGCGCACAAGTGGCGCCGACATGATTTGATCGAACAGGTCGTCAGCGCTGATGCCGCTCGCGCCAGACGACGAGCAACTGGTTGGACCCTGCCACCAGCCGCGCTCGACGCCGGTGTGATAACTGCCGATTGCGGCGGTTGTGAGGGCCGCGGCAACGCCACCCGCGGCCATAAACCGCGGCAGAGCGACGAGTGCAAATACCCCAAAGCCGATTGCGATCACATGGGGCCATCGCTGCCAGATGCACAGTTTGCAAGGTGCCATCCCACCAAGATGCTGGAATCCGAGCGCGCCCAGCATGAGCGCGAGGGAACCTCCGGCAGCTATTAGTATGAGGTGTTTTTGAGAAAGGGGCATCACAGGAACCTCGTTGCGTAGAACCCGCCAAAGAGCAAAACCACAAAGACGATGGTCATCAATCCCAGGCGTCGTTCGATGAAATCCCGTATCGGAGCGCCATATTTCCAGAGAAGCGCTGCGACCAAGAAGAATCGGATACCGCGCGCAAGGATAGAGGTTGCGATGAACACCCCAAGTGGCATACCGGTCCAACCTGACATGATGGTGATCACCTTGTAGGGAAAGGGAGTGACCCCGGCCGTCAGCACAGCCCAAAAGCCAAAATTGTTAAACCGCTCACTGAAGGCCGTCATAGCGTCACCCTTCCCCAAGGCATCAAGAATGGGTTGACCGATTTCCTGAAAGGCGAATGCTCCGATGACGTATCCCAAGAGACCACCTAGAACTGAAGATACGAGTGCGACCGCCGCAATAAGCCATGCCCGGTTGGGGCGGGCCAGGACCATTGGGATCATGAGCACATCGGGTGGGATCGGAAATACCGAGCTTTCAACAAAGGAAACTGCTGCCAACGCCCATAGTGCATGCCGGTGTTCGGCCATGCGGATCGTCCAGTCATAGAGAGCACGGATCATTTTGGATCTCTTTGTTGATCTATCGCGACACATCATGCCCGCATGCCGGGGTCAAGGGCCGAGAGGATTAAGCCACAGATTCCGGCGAAAATGCTGTTTCGCCACTGGACGAGGCCTGCGGGCTTCGCTAATTACCGCATCGGGCCCAAGTGGCGGAACGGTAGACGCAGCGGATTCAAAATCCGCCGCCTTTACGGGTGTGTGGGTTCGAATCCCACCTTGGGCACCATCCGCATTCCTACAGTTAGACAATCGGGTGCTTTCCATTGCGCTGTTCGATGCGTCACGGTGTGAATTCAAATGTATCGGCGCGGGCGTGGCTCCAGTATTTTTCGAAGGCTGGGTGGTTCACGCGACCGGAGAGCAATTCCCCCGGCTCCAACCAGAGATATTGGCTCGCCGCAGACCGAACCTCTCGGCTATTAACACGGATCATGAGGTGATCTGGGGTAAAGTCCTGCGGTCTGCGCAGGCCTGAGGATTCCACAGCTTCTTTAAGTGCGAAGAGTGTGTTGCGGTGAAAATTGGCGACACGCTGGTGCTTTTCTGCGACCACGAGGGCGCGATAGCGGCTTGGATCTTGTGACGTCACGCCGGTGGGGCATTTCCCAGAATGACAGACTTGGGCCTGAATGCAGCCGACGGCAAACATGAACCCACGTGCCATGTTGCAGCTATCGGCCCCCAAGGCGAACATGCGACACATGTCAAAGGCGCTGATGATCTTGCCTGAGACAATGAGACGGATGCGGTCGCGCAGGCCCATCCCTACCAGTGTATTATGGACTAGCATCAAACCCTCGCGGATGGGCGCTCCCTTGTGATCCGCGAACTCGACCGGTGCTGCCCCGGTGCCACCTTCTGCCCCGTCGATCGTAATGAAATCAGGAGTAATTCCCGTAGCGTGGAAGGCTTTGACCATGGCAAAGACTTCCCATGGGTGACCAACGCACAGTTTAAGTCCAACAGGTTTGCCGCCTGAGAGGATGCGCAGTCGGGCGATGAAATTGCAGAGCCCATCGGGCGTGGAGAACTCGGAATGCGCCGCCGGGCTGATGCAATCTTGACCAATCCGGACACCACGCGCTTCTGCGATGGCCTCTGTTACCTTGGCTCCTGGCAGGATGCCACCGTGGCCCGGCTTTGCACCTTGGCTAAGCTTTATCTCGATCATCCTGACTTGATCCTCGGCAGCAGCCATCGAGAACATGTCTGGGTCGAAGCCACCTCCTGAGGTGCGACATCCGAAGTAACCCGAACCGATCTGCCAAATCAAATCTCCGCCATGCTTTCGGTGAAACCTCGAAATCGAGCCTTCGCCTGTCGTATGTGCAAATCCACCAAGCTTTGCGCCCCAGTTCAGAGCCTCAATTGCGGTGGGTGATAGGGCACCATAAGACATGCCGGATATGTTGAGCGGAGAGCTCTTATAAGGCCGCGCGCAGTCCGGACCTCCAATCCGCAATCGAAACTCTCCATCACCCAGATGCGTCGGAACCATAGAGTGGTTGATCCATTCATGCCCGACGGCGTTCACATTGCGCAGAGTTCCAAACGGGCGCAGCCCCTCGATCCCTTTGGAACGTCGATAGACCAGAGCGCGCTGTTCGCGCGAAAATGGGGTCTCTTCGTGGTCGCTCTCGAGGAAATACTGCCGGATCTCAGGGCGAAAATGTTCAAAGAGAAACCTGAGCCGTGCCGATATTGGGTAGTTCTTGAGCACGGCGCGTTTGGTTTGAAAGAGGTCATAAAGACCGACCGTGGCAGCCAGACATGCAACGCCACCGAGCAGACCGCCCCAGACGGGGAAGTGGAGGGCCAGTGCAATCCCACATGGGATGAGTAGGATGCTGAGACAGAGAGGTATGTAACGCATTTTATCCGTTCCCCATCGTACCGATCCTCAGGCCACAAAAGCACCTACTGTACGTGCAAGGTGTTTTAGGACGCAATCATGGCTATTGAGTGAATGTGCTCAGATATTCGTCCTCAGTAATCTCGTTCAAAGAACACACCAATCCCTGTGGAGCCATCGTTCGACGTCCCTCCCTTGACCGTAAGATTGTCGGTCAGGTCGAGATTAAGATTAATTCGCTGCTTTCCTTCGCTGTCCGCGGTAACTTCAGTATAGACTTTGTCCGAGATATAGGCACCCGCACTTACTTCTGTTCCACCATCATCGGTCTGCGACACATCAAGATCTGACAGACCGACGGCATTCCGCAATTTACCGACGACATCACCGCCGCTCCGACCTGAGAGGGTGGCCACCGCAGAGGCCATCTGAGCCGCTTGGAATGGCGATATGCTGTCGAGGCCGCGCCCGAAGATCAGGCGAGAGACAACTTCTTCTTGCGGTAGATCCGGATCAGAGATGAAGCGAACTTCTGGCGCACTTGCCAAACCTTCAATGATCACCTGAACGGTAACGTCATCAGTTTCGGTTTCTCCTACAAAACGGAGATACGGGTCAAGCGAGCCTTGCAAGGTGACGCGTCCTTGGGTCATGGTCAACCGCTGGCCCAGAATGTCGAGCCGTCCGCGGATCAATTCAAAGAACCCATCCGGTGCGACGGCCTCGGTTGTTCCAGCTAGGCGCAGTTGGCCGCCCAATTCAGCATCCAGCCCGCGACCGCGCACAAATATCCGATTGGGAGCGTTGATTGAGAGGTCGAGGAGATAGGGTCGTGCGCGGCCCGTGCCCGGAGCCTTTATAAGGCCGGCGCGTTCTCTGGTCGCGCGGACATCTACGGGTTCGTTCACGTGCTTCAATTCTGGAAGGGACACAGATGCGGGACCGAGGCCCGAGGGAATACGGATATTGGTTTCACCTAATGTCAGGGTGCCTCCAATCCGGGCACCTCCGGTCAGCGGGCCATTCACCGCCACGTTGCCATTGACGGATGTCGTGTAAATTGCCTGATCGCTGAGCACGAGATCGGTCAAACCAACTTGCAGATCGCCAGCATAGCCCGGTGTCAATGCAATCGGACCTGTGATCCGGACTTGCCCACCATCCCGCATGCGAGCGGTGAAATCAGTTTGCATGCGGCGCTCACCGAGCGTCGCTGTCCCGCTGATGTCCTCTACGGCAAGACCCGTGCCGGGAAGGGCAATCCGTGTTCCAGACGTGGTAATGCGGCCAGACACCGCCTCTAGTGAGGGAGCGCCGTCTATCCGAAGGTCGTAGCTGGCACTTCCCTGAAGCGCATTTGGTTGAATGAAACTATTTGCAAGCGCGAGAGGTAGGGAACCATTAGCGGCGATATCAACGGATGCCGCATGATCGACGATATCGCCGGAGACTTGTGCCGTTGTGCCTCCGGGACCGGTGGCGGACAACGTGAGAGAAATTCGTTGTGCCAGATCGCCAATCAGCCTAGCGCTTCCGTTTGCCGATACGGGGCCGGAAAACTCTGGGGCAAAAAGCCCAAGGTTGGCGAGGCGCGCGGTGAACTCAACCGGCGCGTCGGGACTGTTTGATCCAGCCGATAGAGAGACTTGTGGAGTTTCGAAGTCCAAATTGCTGATCTCGATCCTGTCGGGGCGTCGGGCGGCGTCTGCGGTGAGGGTCAATCGCCCGGCAATGAGCTTGTCGAGTTCGGCAATGCCGGTCGCCAGGTTTTGCCCGTTCATCGCGGCTTTAAGAGCCACGTCCTGAGCACTGTCCTTGGCTGAGCCCTCGAGCGTCAGGTCAAGCTGTCCGCGCAGGGTCTGACCCGCGAGGGCATTGAAACGCGCCAGATCCTCGATTTCCGCCCTGAGCTTTCCCCTTACGGGCAGCCCTGGTGTCTCTGGCGAGAGGGCTGCATCGGCGCGCAGGCGCGCCCCCATCAACTGTGCGTCAAGCCCGTTCAAGGTTATGTCGCCGCCGGCCTGCCATGACACGTTGCTGCTGAGTTCTGCGGGGCCAGAGAGGCGAGGATCAGAGAGAGAAAGATCTGAGAGCCGCGCGGCAAGGCTGAGCGCGCCGCTTTCACTGCTAAGGCGCCCCGAAGCCGTGGTCCGAATGGTGTCATTGTCAATCTGGAACCGGCTGAGATCGGTGCCTGCCGTATCTCGGCGGGCCGCCAAGGAAAGCGTTGCTGGGTTGGCGATCAACGGATCAACCTGCGGTAGTCCAAAGGCGAGGCCGTCAGTTTCGGCGTCGAGTGTGATGTCAAAATCTCCGCCCAGCAGGCTCCCTGAGCCAGCAATCGTCGCGCGCGCCGCACCAGCAATGTCTTGACCTGCAAGCGCTGCAAACCGCGACAGGTTCGGAGCTTCGAGAGTCACCGTGCCCGACACTGGAAATCCTGCGGCTAACTCCGCTATTTGTCCGTTGCCCGTGAGCTGTGCTGCGCCTGCGTCGAGACGCAGTCCAAGCAACTTGAGCGGGCCACCTTCGGTAAAGTCGAGCGACGCAAGCCCCGACAGCACTGTTCCCGCCGCCTCAGCGAGGGCAGCGTCCTCTAGCCTCAGGCCTGATAAATCAAACTCGGTCAGTGCAGTAACGCCGCGCGGTGCGGTCCGTCGCAATACGCCGCGGCCAGAGAGATTGGCGCTTGTGATGCCGATTTCTGGCCTCTCGAATCCAGTCATGCCGACCTTGGCCCGCCAACGGTCGCCGCGCGCGGCATTAAACCGCGCCTCAATCGTCGCGCTTGTAACATGCGTGGCGGGACCGGTGATCGGCAGGCGGACCGGGGCGCCTTCATTGTCCAACTCGCCGTTGAGGGCAAACCGTACAGGCCATCCGGCTGCGTCAAGCGAGAGTGAGCCATCGAGTTTGATCTGTGCCGCAGAAAGGTTGAATTCTTCGATGTCAAGATTTCCACCGCTCTGCTGCTGACCCTCTACTGAAAGTTGGCTGTTCGTGCCAAAGAACGGACGATACTCGGCGGCAAAGAGCGGCGTCAAATCGCCCCGCAGCTTTGCTGAAAATGCCCGGATGGGCGTCTCGGATGTGTCCACATTACGAAGGGTCACCTGACCAGTCAGGCGTGGCTCATTGTCAGATGCCAAGCGAATGTCTGCAACGTAATCGCTCAGAGGGGCCGTGCCGTTGATCTCTAATGACAACGCGGGCCGATCAGGCAGTTGCAGCAAAGTTGCTGCAATGCCGCCCTCGTCCTCTTCGAGAGATAGGTCTAAAGCTAGAACTTCGGTCTCGTTCACAAAACTCGCGTCTAATTGAACAGCACCGCGCCCGTCCAAGCGCGTCACGTCGATCTCAGCCGCGCCTTCGCCGCCTCCGAGCGACAGTCTTCCCAAGAGTTGAAGGTCAATCTCTTCACCGAGGATGGGCGAACCAAGTGTGAGTGTTTCGGCGCTGATCTCTCCTATGTTGACCGAGACTGGCAGGTCAGGAAGTTGAAACGGCTTGGCCTCGGCCATCTCGGGCGAGAGTTCCTCTTCGGCCTGTGGTAGCCGGGCCAGCACAATTTCACGCGCGGTCAGACGATTGATCTCTACCCTACCTCGCAAGAGGGCCGAACGTGTCCAGTCAAGTGTGACTTCATTCAAGGTGATCCAGATGCCGTCTTTGTCGGCGATGGTTAGTTCGTCCACTGTAGCCTGTGATGAGAGCGCCCCGGAAAATCCGATGATCCGTACATCACGACCGGCGCCCGAGAGGTTGTCCTCTAGCAGGGCTTGTAGATAGCCCCGGTCCTGTTCAGGCGTCTGCGCCAAGAGTGGCAGCGCAAGACAGGCGAGTGCAATCGAGAGGATGGAGATAAGGCGTGCCATCAGAAGGCCTGTCCGATGCCGATGTAGATCTCAAAATCTTCACCGACATTGTCGCCAAGAGGCGTGCCTATGTCCACACGAATTGGGCCGACAGGAGTGAAGTAGCGTGCGCCAAAGCCCGCGCCGCTGTGCCAACGCCCACGTCCGGTGCCGAGCGCATCTTGTCCGATAAATCCCGTATCAGCAAAGGCCACGGCCTGAATTTTATCGTTGATGTTAGCGCGCAATTCGCCTGAGAAACCAGCAAACGCACGGCCGCCCACGGTGACGCTGGGTGCGATATCAACACCGAGCGACTGATAACTCTGACCACGCACGGTGCCTGCACCGCCCGAGTAAAAGAGCATGTCAGCCGGGATTTCATCAACGGTTGCACCCGCGATCGATCCGATCTGCGCCCGTCCTGCTAGGACAAAGCGATCGTCAGGACCAAAGCTGCGATAATGTCGTCCATCCGCATAAATTCGCGCGCCGTCGCCACTCTCTTGATCAAGACCGATAAACGGGGTCAGCGTCACTTCGAGGAAAATCCCGGATGTTGTGTTCAACGGATCGTTGCGCCGATCCCATGTGATGCTGCCTGGAAACAGCAAGTGTTGCAGTTTGCGCGTTCCCAAATCGTCACTTATGTCGGAATAACGGTAGGCGATGCCGAGCTCGCCGCTCAGTTCATCCGAAAAGATGTGGCTCAGACCGCCGCCGATTTCTATCTTTGCCTCGCGATAGTCAGGCTCATCATTTCCTTCGGCGCGAGCTTCTAGGAAAAGACCTGTGTCGGGGGTGAATGTTGCGGGTCGGTCGTAACGCACGCCAAGCCGGTAATCCTCGCCGCCAGAGTCACCGCCAATACCGCCGATCAAACCATCGATCCGCAACCTCTCGGCCCCGCCCCAAAGGTTTCGGTGCAACCAGAAGCCAGATAATGTAAGACCTTCCAATGACGCCAACTCTGCGCCCGCGCCGATGCGGCGACGTTCGGCGTCGGTCACACGCGTTGTGATGTCGAGTGTTCCATCCGTATTAGGACTCTCGGCTTCGGTCATCACTACAGAACGAAAAGCCCCTGACCGACGTAGGCGTGTGGCAGCCTCTTCCAGATCCTCGGGTGAAAATACTCGGCCAGTGGGAAGGCCTGCGATGGCCCGAATACGTGATGGGCGAACGCGGCTTGGGTCGCCTTCGTTTGAGATTTCGAGCGTCCCAAATCTTAGACGCGGACCCGGATCAAGAGCGATGTCAGCGGTTAGCGTCGAGACCGCGTGGTCAGCAATAACAGTTTGATCGGCAACAAGCGCCTTGGCATGACCTGAGGCACGCCACGCGGCAATCCCCGTTCGTGTCGCCTCTCCGACCAACTCGCCCTTGGCCGGATTGCCCGTCGCAAACCCTTCTGGCAGCTTCGTATCCGGTGGGAGTGGGGCCACCCGAGCCGTTGAGAAAGTGAAGGCCGTCCCGCGGTCAACGCTGATATCGATTTGCGCGATCTCGGTTGGGGCCCGCAGGGGTGGTATACTCGCTGCTTCCTGTCCATTCACCCGGATGCGGATCACCCCGCCGTAATAGCCTTCAGCATAAAGGACGCCAATCAATCGCCCGTAATCTGCCTGGGCTGCGGCCAAGAGATCTTGCGCCGTCGCCTCTTGTTGAGCGGCAGTGGTCATAACAAGCGATGCACTGCGCAGCTTCTCCGAGAATGACTTGGGGGCGTTGGGTGTGGAGAATGACACATCTGTTGCATGAGCGAACAAAGGCATGAGCCCTACGCAAAGGGCCGTTATTCCTAACAGTCTTGAATGGGACTTCATCACTCGAGATGCACTCCGCTAGCTTGCGCTTTTTATCGCATTGCGAAGGAGGGATTGCCACCCTTGCCAAGAGCCAAATCCGCGCCCGGCGTTTCGAAGAGGGCAAGATTTCATTCCGCCGGTAGATGGCTTTTGGCCAGCGCAGCGTCGAGAGTCTTCTCAACGGCGCCGCGTGGTTTGGTGAAACGGGCCATCAGATCGTAAAGAATTGGCGTCACAAAGAGCATCAACGTCGTAGCCATGGCGAGGCCCGCGATGATCACTGTACCGACTGCGATCCGGCTTTCAGCACCTGCACCAGAGGCTGTAATCAGCGGTACGGCTCCTAAAATCGTTGAAACTGCAGTCATCATGATGGGGCGAAGACGCAGCACCGAGGCTTCGATCACTGCTTCGCGCACGGCGTATCCTTCATCGCGCAGTTGGTTGGCAAATTCCACGATCAGGATGCCATTCTTGGATATGAGCCCGATCAGCAGGATAATTCCAATCTGACTGTAAACATTGAGCGACAATCCGCCTGCTGCCATTGCGTAAATCGCGCCGGCGATGCCGATGGGAACGGTCAACATAATGACAAGTGGGTGCACAAAGCTTTCGAATTGTGCGGCAAGAACCAAGTAGACGATCAGCAGCGCTAGAAGAAACACAAGACCAACGCCACCTGAGGTATCCTGATAGGTGCGCGATTGGCCATCATATCCCAACTTGGCCTCTGGTGGCAGGATCTCTGCAGCAATTTCCTCTAGTCGGCTCAGCACGTCGCCAAGTTCGGCGTCGGGTGCCAGTGCGCCCGAAAGCTGAATCGAGGGCAAACGGTCGAAGCGTCGAAGTGACGGGGTTGCAGCGTTTTCCTTGAGGGTCACAAGAGCCCCCAAAGGAACCAATGTCTCACCGTCTCCGGCCCGAACGAAGATATTCGTGATGTCGGTGGGTGAGCGCCGATCTTCATCTTCGGCCTGAACGAGGACGGGGTATTCACGGCCTCGACTTACAAAGGTCGTAACCTCCCGCGATGCGAGCATGGTTTGCAACGTGGCTGCAATTGCATCCGCGGATATGCCCAAATCGTCGGCGCGCGCACGATCAATCTCTATGTCGAGTTGCGGCAGGTTCTGGTCAAAGTTGATCTCTGGGTTCACAAGGCCTTCGACACTTTCTGCACGCTCTAGAAAGGTTGTCGCCCAGTCTTTGACGCTCTCGAAATCGGGGCCTCCGATCACTATCTGTACCGGGGTAGAGCTGCCGCGTAAGCCAAGCCCCGCAGGTGTTACAGGGAAGCCGCGCGCAATGGTGACATTCCCCATCTGCGGAGCAATCTCCGACACGATCTCGGTTACAGAGCGCTCTCGGTCTTCCCAAGGAGCGAGACGGAAGACAACAAATGACCGCCACGGACGACCACCCCAACCTGTAAAGCTGAACACGGTTTCAATTTCACCGGACTCTCGCAGGGGTTCCATAATGGCTTCAACCTGACGGGCGGCCATGTCGGAATGTGCGACGGTCGACCCCTGTGGCGCCGTCAGCGGCACGAAGCCCACCCCCCGATCCTCACGCGGTGCAAGTTCGCGCGGAAGTCCATCATAAAAGAGCACGGCTCCTGCCGTTATCACAAGTGCCAACGGCAGGATAACAAGAGGCATGCCAATAGCACTGGTCAAGAGCGAACGATAAATGCGTTGAATCATCGTTGGTGGACGTGGTCCGGTGGGAGCGTTGGCGCGCAACTTGCGAGCGCTCAGAACTTTTGAAGCAAGCGCCGGGCAGGCAGAAAGCGCGACAAACGTAGAGATCGCCACCGTTCCAGCCATAACCCAGCCAAATTCGACAAACAGCCGTCCTACTTGACCGGGCATGAAGGATAGCGGCACAAAAACTGCAATCAACGTTAGCGAGGTTGCAATGACTGCAAATGTAACCTGCCGCGCTCCATGCATGCTGGCTACCAGAGGGCTTTCACCGTCTTCAATTCGGCGTTGGATGTTCTCAAGAACAACAATGGCGTCATCCACAACAAGACCAATGGACAGCAAAAGCGCCAGAAGCGTTAGCGTGTTGAGCGAAAATCCCCAAATTCCAATCAGCAAGAAGCTTCCGATCAATGAAACTGGAATTGTGATGAACGGCACAAGCGTCGCAGGGATGCTGCGTAGAAAAAGGAGGATGACCGCTATCACGAGTGCCAGCGAAATAAACAGAGCCACCACCACCTCGCGGATTGAGGCTCCGACAAAAAGGGCGTCATCGGACCCAACTATAATCCTCATGCCCGCTGGCAGGTTGGGCGCCAATGTCTTGATTTCGGCGCGTACGGCCTTGGAGATTGCCAGAGTATTGGACTGGCTCTGACGCAAGACCTGAACGCCGACAGCATCGGTGCCATTGGTTCGAACAATGGTTGAATCGTCTGCAACTCCCGGCACGACACGCGCCACATCGCGCAATCTGATTGGATATCCGGCCATCCTGTCCAAGACGATGTCACGAAAATCCTCAATGCTGCGCAATCGGCTGTTGAGACGGACTGTGAGTTGGCGGTTGGTCGATTCAACGTCGCCTGCAGGCAGTTCGAGATTATTGCGACGCAAAGCCGCTTCGACATCGGCCACCGTGAGGTTGCGCGCGGCAAGGGCTCTTCGATCCAACCATATGCGAACCGCAAAGGGTTGATCCCCAATGATTTCGACATTGGCGACGCCGTCAAGTGTGGCGAACCTGTCCACGACAAAACGGTCAATATAATCGGTAATCTCGGCTGTGGTCATGCGGTCCGACGTGACAGCAAGACGCATCACGGGATCTGCATCGGCATCACTCTTAACGACTTGTGGTTCGTCCGCCTCTTCAGGCAGATCACCACGCACTCGCCCCACAGCATCGCGGACGTCATTTGCCGCAACATCGATGTCGACGCTGGTCTCGAATTCGACGGTGACCCTTGATCTTCCCTGGCGGCTCTCGGAACTGATTGTGCGGATGCCGGATATGGAGGCTATGGCACCCTCCACCGTTTCCGTAATGTCGGTATCGATTACTTCAGGCGCTGCTCCGCGATAGGTTGTCGTGACAGTAACAACCGCATTATCTACGTCGGGGAGTTCCCGCACCGGAATATCGCGTAGGGCGGCCATGCCGAATATCACGATCAGAAGACTTGCCACCGCAGCCAGAACGGGCCGTCTGATCGAGATGTCAGAGAGGGTCATGTTGCACTCTCGGGCTGGGGTAGATCGGTTTCGGCAGTGGCTCCGGTGTCGGCCTCTAAGATCCTAAGCAAGGTGCCATCGCGCACCCGTTGCAGACCGCGTATGATCACGGATTCACCGGCCTCTAGGCCTGAGGTAATGGCGATCTGCCCATCCTTGCGTTGTCCTGCGATTACGGTACGGCGGCTGGCTTTGCCGTCCGTAGCGACAAAAACATAAGTTTCGGCTGCTTGGAAAACGATAGCCTCTTCCGGGACCGTGACTTCTTCGCTCTCTGATAGGACCAGCGTCAGTGACAGGAACATCCCTGCAGGGAGTGTGCTATCGGAGTTTGGGATTAACGCGCGGGTGCGAAAGGCGCGGCTGACCGGGTCTATGCCACTGTCCACAACATCCACGGTGCCATTGAACACGCGATCTGCGAAGGCCGCGCTGCGCGCGGTCAGTGGTTGTCCCTTCTGCACTTGCCCATAGATCATCTCGGGCAGGGAGAACTCGACTTCGACCTGGCTCAAGTCGTCGAGCCGGGTGAGGACCTCGCCTTCTGTGACGCGTGCGCCCACATCGAAGTTTGTAAGCCCGACGATGCCTCCAAAGGGCGCTGTGATGGTTCGATCGTCAAGGCGCCTGCGTGCGCGCTCGACCTCTGCCTCAGCTTCTGCGAGACGTGCGATCGCCTCTTCCTCGGTGGCTTTCGATACGGCACTGGTCTGACGCAACTGACGTGTGCGTTCCAAAGTCTGACGTTGTTCAATCAGAACAGCCTCGGCTTCGGCTAGATCCGCGCGCTCGATCGTATCATCAAGGCGCGCCAACACGTCGCCTTTTTCCACCTTCGTCCCCGGAGAGATGGACAGCGCGATCAAGCGCCCGTCGACTTCTGGAACAATGTCGATGGATTTCAAGGCCCGCGTCGTCCCAACCGCTTCAATTGTCTCTTGGAGCGTACGTCTTTCGGCTGATGTCACTTCAACAGTTACAGGTCGCTCTCCATCGGGCGCGGTCTCTGCGGCGGCATTGGGCGCGAAATAGGTCTGGTATGCCAAATACCCGCCGTAAGATGCTGCACACATCAGACAAAGTACTACCAGTTGTTTCCATATCTTCATATTGGCCGGGGTCCCGTTCTCTGGTGCCCCGCGATGACGCGGGAAGTCTGATAGCGAAGTGTATGCCGTGGAACCTATAGTAAGCCAGATGAAAGGCAACTCTAAGTGAGTTTTTCAGCGTTTCTGATTGTGCTCTTTGAGCTGTGCCAGCGTCGCTTGCAACAGCTCTGGGATTGCCACGCTGGTTGTTGCTATTGTGGATTCGTCTCCAGTGCGCAGGGCTACTTCTGTGAGTCCCAGAAGGGCCTGTAACCTGAGCGCGCCTGTTGAGGCGGCTGTGCCAGCAAGTTTGTGTATGTGATCTGCGAGGTCGTTGTCGGATCGTCTGTCTTGCTGATTGAGTGCAACGAGGATCGCAGAACCTTCGGCCTCGAACTCTGTGATAAGCCGGTCAATCCGCTCTTGAGGCAAGGCTGAACGCAATTGTGTTAGGTATGTGGAATCGACACAATACGTCGTGTCCGCGGAGCTGACGCCTTGGGTGGCCGTCTGATTGATGACGGCGCGCAAAGCTTCGCGACGCAGAGGTTTCGTTTCGACCCTGTCAAAACCTGCGGCTTCCAGATCGCCGCGGTCCTCCGCCCGCACATGCGCTGTCAGGGCGACGATGGGTGTCTTTGAATTCGGGCCCCGGCTGGCTCTGATACGGCGCGTAGATTCTCTACCGTCCAGCCGCGGCATGCTGATATCCATTAAGATCAAGTCATATTGCTCAGCTGCCGCGCATTCCAACCCTTCCATGCCATCACAGGCAAGCTGGACTTTGTGACCATCGTTGGTCAGCATGCTCTCCAGCACAAGACGGTTGGTGGCATTGTCCTCGACAACCAGAATATTGAGGGTTCGATCGGATTTTTTCCTTGGGGGTAGGGGGACATGGGAAGGCTCCGGCGCTGCGACTACGCCTGTTGCCGGGGGCAGGGGCAGGCGCACCCAAAATAGGCTGCCTTCTCCAAGTTCACTTTCGACGCCAATGTTGCCTTTCATAAGCTTGACCAGTTGGCGTGCAATGCCGAGCCCAAGACCCGTCCCCTCGGGTCTGTCACCCGAGATGTCCTGAACACGCATAAAATCATCAAACACTTTCGGTAGGTCGGTCTCACTTATACCAATGCCGGTGTCTGTGACCTGAAATTCCACCTCGTCCAAACCGCTCTGGCTAGGGTCATGTCGCGTCACGTCCAACGTGATTTCGCCATCCTTGGTGAATTTGATTGCATTCGAAACGAGATTGAGGAGCACTTGATAAATCCGTGCCCGATCTCCTATGCTTCGTCCAAGCCCAGAGTGGGGCCTGCGCAGGCGAAGGGCATTTCCTCGGGCCTGTGCCGGCCCCTGTTGGGTTTCAACCAACTCTTCCAGCAATTGGTCCAGATCAAAGGCCGCAGGTCGCAGGACGATCTGTCTTGCAGCGGCTTGGGTCAAATCCAGCGCATCGGTGATTTGCGTCAAGAGGAGTTGACCCGACGACCGCATGATCCGGGTGAACTTCTCTTGGTCGGGCGTTAACCCAGTATCGTCCAGCAGTTCAAGCGCTCCCAGAATACCATTCAGCGGTGTGCGCATTTCGTGACTGATCATCGCGAGAAATCGTGCTTTGGCTCTCTCTCCTGCAAGTGCCCGGTCGCGGGAGCTAGCGATTTCGGCCTCGGCGGCGATCCGTTCGGAAATATCCCGAACAAAGCAGATGCAAATTGTGGTTTGGCCCCGCTTTGCAAGATCCGCCGACAACTCAGCTGCAAACTCGCGGCCTGCGAAATTGCGAACTATCACATCCTCTCGGCGCACTGGACCGTCGACGCATGTCTCTCGCAATACGTTCGCATCAAGTGGCTTCAACCGTCCATCAGCTTGCTTGTAAAATAGAAATTCACTTAGTTTGACTGGAGTTGCAGGATCTCCTGAAAGTTCCAGCAAGTCACCTGCGCGCGCATTTGTATCTTCGATGCGCCCATCTGGGCCAACGACCAGAACGGCATCCTGCGAGGTGTTGAGGATGGTTGCCAGCCTATTTGATGTACTCGTACTTTGCTCGGCCTGCCTGCGATAGCTGCGATACAGGCGCCAAACCAAGAATAAGAGCGAAGAGAGGGCCGCAAGCATCATGACACTGAGTGCCGCCATCGAAAGAATTTTTGCGGTGAGGCCGGCGCGTTCCGAATCCGAGCGCTTGGCATGCGCGGCCAGTCCCCGCGTTGCGATACTTCGAATTGGGTCGGCCATTTCCAGACCGAGTGAGATCAGGCGGTCTCGTTCTTGAAATACTGTTGCCGCATCCGTATCAACAAGAGGTACCATTCTCGCAAGAAGGTCCCCGATGCGGTCGAGGTCTGCATGAGAAACATCCTGTGCCAAAACTTCGCGGTACACCCTGCCGTTCCTTAGGGCCGTTGCTCGGCTGTAGAGAACATCAAACTGACGCCGGACGTGATCGACTTGCTCAGGGTCAGGCGCTGACAAGGTCTGCAATGCGGCCAAGTACTTGAGCTGGTCAACCTCCAGGCGCGATGTCGTCCACTGTAGATTGTCTTGGTTCGCGATGCCGTAGTCGTCCAGTTGTACGAAAACCTTGCTGGTCATAACCACCGCCGCCACCATGCAGCCGATCGCAAACACGCTTAACGTGATCAGTAACAAGCGATGCTGGGTTGGTGACTTGCGAAGTCTCGAGGCGTGCATGATTTGCCTTATAATTCGTTACCTACATACAACTTGTTCTAGCCACTGACCGACAAGTACGCCAAACGCACCCCCTGAAAAATAGTTCAGTACCCTGGATCGGACTAGCGCTATGGTTGTATATCAATCAAAGTGATCCTTTGTCACCTAGGCCTATGGGTTTTCAGCGCCTTTCCATCTTGTATCGAACGTGGCGCGCAGCAAAGCTCTGGGGAGTGTTGATTGCCGTGAGGCCAAGTATTTCTATTCTTTCATTTTGTTGGTTTTATGGCGCAGAGACGTGCCGGTCGGCCTTTCGCTAAAGTTTTTGCTTTTTTTGTTGGAATGTGGCGTTTGGCGTCGAGCAAAAAGGTTGGAATGCACGGATGGGACCATGGGAACCACCACTGCTCTTGCGGGTATGCTGCGGTTTTCCAAGGTTTGACCAGCCCCCTATCCCGAAAGATAGGGGCAGCGCGGGGATTGGCATGGAACTTGCCACATGTGCAGAGGATATGGGTGACCTTGATGCGGGTTGCCGAACAATTGTCATGGCACCGAGCGCAGCTTATTATTTGAAATATAAGCAGAAAATCGGTGGCAGAGGGAAGATGCACTGATGACCAAACTTTTACTGGCCGACGACCACGATCTGGTGCGTGAGATGATCGCCGAGTACCTCCGGGTGCAGGGAGGCTTTGACGTTTTCGTGGCCGAGAGCCTAGAGAGCGCATTGAAGGTCCAAGAAAAAAATGTTCCTTTTCAGTTGGTTATGCTTGATTTGATGATGCCCGGAATGGATTCTCTGTCGGGCCTTGCCGTGATGAAATCGCGGGCGGGGTGTCCGGTGGCGATTTTGTCGGGGACGGGGACGCCGGAGGTGGCGCGGAGGGCGCTCAGATCTGGGGCGGCGGGGTTCTTGCCGAAAACGCTGGATCCACAGTCTTTGGTGGCTGCTGTCCACCATATGTTGTTGGGAGAGACCTATACGCCGCTAGATTTTCTTGAATCCGGCGATACGGAGGCGGAGGGGAAGGTGCACCTCACGCCCAGAGAGACGGATGTTCTGGTCGGCGTTCTGGACGGAAAATCCAACAAGGAAATCGCAAGAGACCTTGATATTCAAGAGGTTACAGTCAAGCTGCACCTCAAGACCCTATCCCGCAAACTCGGCGCCAAGAACCGCACCCAAGCCGCGATGATCGCCCGCGATATGGGGCTGACCTGAGGGGCGGCGCGTACAGGATGTACGTTTTGTACATGGGTTCTGTACGCAGGGGGAGGGGCGCGGTTGGCTTTAGTCGTCTTTATTGAACGGCGGGTGAAAAGTGGTCGGAGTAGCCTGTCTTGGACGGTTGTGCAGCGTGCCGCAAGTATCGGGTTGTCGACGCGAAGGGCGGATTTTGTTGAAAAAGTCTTCAACCCGAAATTCGGCGCGAAAAGTTGGAACGCAGTTCTCGCGAATAGACTTCTGGCAAATATCGTTTGCCACATCACCATTTTGCGGGAGGATGTTCCGCAAAATTGATCGCTATCGCTTGAAGGTGGAGTTTTTCAACAAAATCGGCGGATTCCGGACATTCGCTGCAGTACCGATTGATTGATACAGGCCTTGTCAAAGCAGGCCTTTATCGTGAGAGCCAAGGTCGGCAATCGACCGTCCATGTCGGGACGCGCTCTCCAGTTGGGGTTTCTCTACCTAATAACAATTATGAAGTTAGCCGATTCATGAAATATGGCCGCATTAGTTCTTGTTCGGCGGTAGTTTTGTTAAGATCAAAAGGAAGAATTAAATACCGTAAGAAAACGCCTTCCTTATCTGGATCAATCCATAATTTCTCTGGGTTTAAGATAGTTCCAACAATGTAAAAGCCCGTCGTGTTCTGAATGTGCCCTACTTTCTGCGGTGGGTGAACTTGATACTGTACCTGTACCTCTGCGATGAATTGGCCTGGTTCTTCGCCAAAAAGTCCGTTCAAGCGCTCAGGCATAAATTCACCGTCAACAATAACATGCTCACGCATTGACATCTTGGCACCATCCAAATGATTGAGAACTAAACCACAGAAAAGAAAACTTCTTACTGGATCGGTGACAATAAAGTCATTTAGATTGAGCGCACGGTAAAACTCCGATAACTCACTTAGGAGCCGTTCTATATTTAGACAATCACTAAACTTGGATTGAATAGAGCGTTCATCATCAATACCAGGCCACAAACTTTTTGACACATTGGCAAGGTGATGTCGCGCTGCAGCACGATCCAACCTTTCATGAAGCAAAAAGTCACAAACAAGATCTACAGTCTTGTATTTACCTCTAAATTTAAGCGCCTCAATGCATGATCGAGTGTCAGACATTATCATTGCGACATCGGCTGAGATTGGAATGTCTAACTCTGCAGTCTTATCGAGGTAGAATTGTAGGCTCTTTAGTTTTCTTGGCTCATCCAAAACAGCTAGACTCCCTGCCGCGATCACATGCCTACATCTTCGCGGACCGACATGGCGAGCACCGCGGCGTGGGATGCAGTGAAGTGTAAGCGGTATCTGCGTTCACTGTCACGGTAATTTTCCGAGTTTACATGGCATGAGCTTGTCGATGCGAATCGCAAGGTGGCGCACTTTCCCGGCTCCAAAGCGCCGCACCGCATTCGATCCAAGTGTTCTTCATAGAAGATCCGTTGAGCCATCTGGAATGTGTTGCTGGACTGCATTTCTACGCCAGCGCCCAATCGGCTTTGGTGTAAATGCGGTTGTTTTACCCGCTGACCAACGATTGAGGCAATAGAAAAAACTGCCGGTGGATGAATGGCCGCAATGCGAAAGCTGCACCGCAGCGCTGGAAGTAGCTATCAAAGTCCGCTTCGGGCCGGTCGCGTTCCGAAGGGCACTTACGGTTTGCGCTTTTGAACTGTCCGTTTCCTGCGCATTGCCGACAGTCGTTCCTGATGAGCTGTAAGGTAGATCAGTTGTGGGGCTTACCTTCTCAAATGCTGCGGTAGCCCGGCCTTGGTTTGGGTATCCTCAAGAGACCCCGGATCAAGTCCGGGGTGACGGGGTTGGGGATACATTGGCGTGTTTGGGGGGAGGTTTACCCCAACCGCTGAGCCGCGCGGGGCCTGTCCGCCGGGGGGGCGCTGCTGCGGTGTCGGCTGGCAGTTTATGTCTGCCTCATACTTCCGCGTTTTCAAGGAACTGCTACGTTGGAAAAGCGCCCGCCCGTCACGCCAGAGGCGTGCCGACTAGAAGCGGCGCACCTTTGGTGCGACAGGGCGGACGGGCGCTGCGCGGCGGGCTTCGCCCTTGATTCCGCGCATAGGTACGTAGGGGTGAGGCGCGTGCCACTGGCGGATGGGTATTGGGTGGCGGCACCTGCGGCGCCTTGATTCCGCGCTTCGGTGATTGGGGGAACGTTTCGCTCAACGAAAAAAGGCGGCCCTTTTGGGGGCCGCGCTTTGCTCTTTTCGGGTTGGTGCCTTAGCCCCGGCGGCGGCTGCGGCTTCCGGCGCGGCCGCCGGTGCGGACCTCTTCGCCGGGTTTGGGGGGGGCTTTGTTGAACTTGATCCAGTTGCCGCCGTGCGGGTCGGCGTTCATCAGGAAGTTGGCGGCCATGATCGCCTCCATTTCCTTGCCCGGACGGGCCTTGGTCGAGCCCAGGCCAAAGAGTTGGCAGAAGGTCTCGTCGTCCATATCGTCGGGCAGGATGAGGCCGGAGGCGGCGACTTCGGCCTTTTTCGCCTCGATCTCGGCCTGTTTCACCGGCAGCGCGATCGGGTTCATGATGGCGGAGGTCATGCCCGCCTGCATCGCCATCGGCAGAAAGGCATTGTTGATGCCGTGGCGGTTGGGCAGGCCAAAGGAGATGTTGGAGGCACCACAGGTGGTGTTGACGCCCAGCTCTTCGCGCAGGCGGCGCACGAGGGTAAAGACCTGACGACCGGCGGTGCCCATCGCGCCCACCGGCATGACCAGAGGATCGACCACGATGTCATGCGCGGGGATGCCGAAATCGGCAGCGCGCTCGACGATTTTCTTGGCGACGGCAAAGCGGACGTCGGGATCCTCGGAAATGCCGGTGTCGTCGTTGGAGATGGCCACGACCGGCACGTTGTATTTCTTGACCAGCGGCAGCACGTATTCGAGGCGGTCTTCCTCACCCGTCACCGAGTTGAGGAGGGGGCGGCCATGGGCGGCCTTGAGACCGGCCTCAAGTGCTGCGGGCACCGAGCTGTCGATGCAGAGCGGCAGGTCGACGAGGCCCTGAACCAGCTCGATCATCTTGGTCATCAGGGGCGGCTCGGTCTCGTTCGGGTTGGGGTTGGAGTTGTAGACCACGCCCGCATTGATATCGAGCACGGTGGCGCCAGCGGCGGCCTGTGCCAGAGCATCGGATTCCACGGTCGAGAAATCGCCTGCCTCAAGCTCGGCTGCGAGCTTCTTGCGGCCCGTGGGGTTGATGCGTTCGCCAATGACGCAGAACGGCTCGTCAAAGCCGATGACGGCGGTTTTGGTTTTGCTCTCGACGATAGTGCGGGTCATGTGTGGTCCTTCAGGATGCGTTGGCAGGGGTGGCGGCGGCACCGCCATTGGCGATGGCCCATTCGGCATTGCTCTTGATCCCGCCGAGCGGGAAGAAATGCACATGCTCGATGTTGAACTCGGGGTTGGCGGCCTTGTGGGCGGCCAGTTCGGTCAGAACTTCGTTTGGCTCGTAGGGGAGCAGGAGTTTCGAGACATCCATGGCGCGTTTCTGCAGAACCTTGAGCGAGGGGCCGACACCGCAGGCGATGGCGAATTTGATCAGGGTCTGCAGCTTGGCGGGGCCGGCGATGCCGATGTGGATAGGCAGGTCGATGCCTGCCGCCTTGAGATTGTCGGCCCATTGGATGATCGGCTTGGCCTCGAAGGCGAATTGGGTGGCGAGGGCCATTTTCGCGTCGGTGGTTTCAGAGAATTTCTGTTTCCAGCGCAGCGCGTCCTCGACGTTTTTCATGCTGCCATCGGGGTCGATGTCACGGTTGCCTTCGGGGTGGCCTGCGACATGCAGGCGCTTGAAGCCCGCGCGGTCGAATTCACCGGATTGCATCAGTTGGATGGAACTGTCGAAATCGCCATGCGGGGTGGTGACGCCTCCGGCGAGGAGGAGGGCCTGATCGACGCCAGCCTCACCTTGGTAGCGGGCGATCCAATCGGCGAGGGTGGCGCGGTCCTTGATGATGCGGGCCGGGAAATGGGGCATGACGGGATAGCCGTCCCGCGCCAGACGCGCGGCGGTGGCGACCATATCCTCGATCGGGGTGCCCTCGATATGGGCGATGTAGACGCGGGTGCCGGTGGGCAGCAGGTCGCGGAAATTCTCGATCTTTTCGGCGGTGCGGGGCATCACCTCGACGGAATAACCCTGCAAGAAGGCCTCGAGTTGGCCATTGGCGGGGGTGAATTTCTCACGCTTCTTGAAGTTGAAAAGTGCCATCGCGGCCTCCCATAGAGATCCAGAGCGCATTCACGCCCAGCCATCATTCGCGATCAGGGCCTTGATGCGCTCCTGATCAAACTCTGCGTCGATCCGGGCCGCCTCGGATTGGGCGACGGCGTCGGGTTCGCCTTCCACGGGATAGGGATCAGCCTTGCGCCATTCGGCGAGGTAGGCGTCGGTGCCAGCGGCGCCGCATTTCATCGCCGCGCGGTCGATGGCCTGCTCGAAGCGCTCGGGCAGTTGAACCTTGCTGCCGCGGCGGCCCTTGCCGACGATGACCTGAGCGGGGATGTCCCGCCAGTAGACGATGGTGACGTCGACCATGGTTGATTCCTTTTTCCTTCGTGGTCCCTACCTAATGCAGGCTGGGCGATGCGCAGGGTCCGATTTCGACAGAACGGGAGCGTCATGCGACGTGGCCACCTTAGCGGCGCGCGGCGCGGCGAGCCATTGGGCGAGATGCGAAAAATACTCATCATCGTTATGACCCGTCGCAACGCTTGCGTGCGCGCCCGCTTCGGACTAGTTTGGAGGTAACTTGAAATGGAGGGCGTGTTGCTATGACGCCCAAGCGTCCCGAAAGTGCGGGCGCGGTCCCGAAACCGGTTGAGAGCCCCGCACTGACCCATCTGGATCAGGGGCCGCTCTATGCGGCGCTTGATCTGGGAACAAACAGTTGCCGGATGCTGATTGCCCAACCCGAGGGCCATCAGTTTAAAGTCGTGGACAGTTTTTCGAAATCAGTGCAGCTGGGCGCGGGGCTTGAAAGCTCTGGACGTCTGTCGCGCGCCTCAATCTATCGGACCATTCAGGCGCTTCGCGTTTGCAAGCAGAAGCTGAAGCGGCACCGGGTGACGCGCATGCGGCTGGTCGCGACCGAAGCCTGTCGTCGCGCAAGCAATGGCGCGGACTTCATGGCGCGGGTCGAGCGCGAGACCGGTCTCAAGCTCGATATCATCGCGCCTCAGGAAGAGGCACAATTGGCTGTGGTGTCTTGTGCGCCGCTGGTCAGTCTGCGCACCGATCAGCTCTTGGTGGTGGATATCGGGGGCGGGTCCACGGAGTTGGTGTGGATTGACCTGACGGCCGTGCCGCATTCCGAGCGGCGGCGTGCCATCATGCGGATGCATATGGGGTTTCATTCCAGCCCGGTCGGTCTGCCTGCGGCCAAGGTGGTGGATTGGATCAGCGTGCCCTTGGGTGTGGCAACGCTGCGCGATCAGTTCCGGGATGTCGAGGATGACGCGGCGCGGTTTGCGTTGATGAGCTGGTTCTTTGAGGAGAACCTTGCGGAATTCGCGCCCTACAAGGATGAGCAGTCGCGCGAGGGGTTTCAGATCGTGGGCACCTCGGGCACGGTGACGACGGTGGCGGCCAGCCACTTGAACCTGCGGCGCTATGATCGCAACAAGGTGGACGGGCTGACCATGACAAGTGACGAGATTGATCGGGTGATCCGGTCCTATCTGACGCTTGGTCCGGCGGGGCGCAGACGTGATCCGCGCATAGGTCAGGACCGGCAGGCGCTGATCATGTCGGGGGCGGCGATCTTGCAGGCGTTGTTGCGCTGCTGGCCGACGGATCGGCTGAGCGTGGCGGATCGAGGCCTGCGCGAAGGCATGCTCTACGCGCAGATGGCGGCGGATGGCGTATTGACGGACGGAGAGGCATGATGGTGGAGGACGGTCCGGCGCAATCACAGACTATCTGGCCTATGCCGAAGTTTTATTTCCGGGTGGCATGGGACACGTTGGAGCTGACTTTCCAAGAGGTGTCTGGGCTGGAGGTGGAAAGCCAGCCGATTGAATATCGCGCGGGAAATGCGCCCGAGTTTTCGCAGGTGAAAATGCCGGGACTCCTGAAATCGAGCACCATCACCCTGAAAAAGGGGGTATGCGCCACGGAGAGCAAAATCTTTGACTGGTTTTCCGAGATCAAGATGAACGTGATCAAGCGTAAAGATCTGACGATTGCCTTGCTGGATCAAAGTGGCGCGCCGACGATGATCTGGCGGGTCAAGAACGGCTATCCGGTCAAGGTGACAAGCAGCGCTCTGAAGGCCGAGGGCAATGAAGTGGCGATTGAAGCGATTGAGATCGCTCATGAAGGGCTGACAATTGAAAACGTGTGAGGCAGACTAGATGGCCAAGACACCGGATGGCAAGAATACCTCGGGGCGCGGGCAACGCGATCTGACGGTCAAGGTCAAGACGGCGCGTGGGCGCACATCGTCGTCGACGCGCTGGTTGCAGCGGCAGTTGAACGACCCCTATGTCAAGCGGGCGCAGATCGAGGGCTATCGCGGTCGTGCGGCCTTTAAGATCATGGAGTTGGATGACAAGTTCCGGTTTCTGGTGCCCGGCGCGCGGGTGCTTGATCTGGGCTGTGCGCCGGGGGGCTGGTGTCAGGTGGCGGTGCCGCGTGTGAACGCCCTCGGCGAGAAGAAGGGCAAGGCGATTGGCCGGATCGTGGGAGTCGATCTGCAAGAGGTGGAGCCGATTGCGGGATGCGAGATCCATCAGCTTGATTTCATGGCCGACGATGCAGACCAGCAAGTCAAGGACTGGCTGGGCGGCAAGGCGGATGTGGTGATGTCGGATATGGCCGCCTCAAGCTCGGGTCACAAGCAAACAGACCATTTGCGCATCATCGCGCTCTGCGAGGCGGCGGCCTATCTGGCGTTTGACGTCCTGGAGGTGGGCGGCACATTTGTGTCCAAGGTTCTGGCAGGTGGGGCCGAGGGCGAGTTGCAGACGCTGCTGAAAAAGCGGTTCGACAAGGTGGCGAATGTCAAGCCGCCCGCATCGCGCGCGGACAGTTCGGAGAAGTTCGTGATTGCCACGGGATTTCGCGGTTAGGCGCTCAGAACAGCGGCTGGGATGGACGGTCCGGCGCGATGGAGCGGCTGGCGGATTGTGCAAAGAGGCGCAGGTCGGCGGATAGAGTTTCGGGCAGTGCGGTTCTGTTCTGCGCCACATAGTGCGCCATGTTGCGCTGACGGAACAGCTCGAACAAGAGCGCGTGACGCGCTCTGTCGAGTTTGGGGCGGGGGCGCGGATCGGGGTCGGACATCTATGACCTTTGAGTGGCGGTGGACCAGGTATGCAGCAAAGAGCTTGTCAAAGGATTACGGCGATTTTGGCACATTAACTGTCCGAACCTATGGCATCGGGGGCAGGGGACGCACAGGAATGGCGCGCAAGGGCGGCTGAATGTCGGCAAGCGGTTTGCGTCTTGGCCCGAGTTGCGGGATAGTCAGCGAAAATGGGACTGAGTCAGATTGGGATCTGATCGGCGAACAACAGGAAAGGAAAGCCGGAATGCGGTATGAGGCACCTCAGGATGTAGAGGCCGCTGTGCGGATACTGGCCGCAGAGCAGGGCGCGTATGTGTTGGCGGGGGGCACGGATCTGTTGGTCAAGCTCCGCTCGGAGATGGTCGAGCCGGACGTGATCGTCGATATCAAGCGGATCGCAGGCATGAAGGCGGTGACGCCGGAGGCCGGAGGCTGGCGGATAGGTGCTGCGGTCTCGGGTGCCGAGATGGGCGAGCATGCGGGGCTTGTGGCGGCATGGCCCGGTGTGGTCGAGGCGGCGGGGCTCATTGGCTCGACGCAGGTGCAGGGGCGGGCGACATTGGCGGGCAATCTCTGCAACGCCTCGCCTGCGGCGGATTCGGTGCCGGCGATGGTGGCGGCGGAGGCGGTCGTGCGCGTGGTTGGCCCCAAGGGCACGCGCGACGTGGCGGTGATTGATATTCCCACGTCGCCGGGCAAAACCTCGCTGGGTGCGGGGGAGTTCATCGCGTCGGTGTTTTTGCCTGCGCGCGGCGAGCGCGCGGGCGATGCCTATCTGCGGTTCATTCCGCGCACCGAGATGGATATTGCGGTGGTGGGGTGCGGGATTTCCTTGAGTTTGGACGCGGCGGGCAAGGTTGCGGCGGCGCGCGTGGCGCTGGGGGCGGTTGGACCCAAGGTGATGTTGGTGGATGCAGCGGCGGAGGCCATTGTGGGTCGGGCGCTGGATGAGGCGGCACTGGCGGATTTGGCGGCGGCCTGTTCAGCGGCGGCCACCCCGATTGATGACAAGCGCGGTACGGTCGATTTCCGTCGCCATGTTGCGGGCGTTTTGGCGCGCCGCGCGGCGGTGATCGCCGAGGCGCGCGCGAAAGGAGAGAAGGCATGAGCCGGATACATGTGACGACGACGATCAACGGGGATGAGACCGAGTTTCTCTGTGATGCTGAGGCGACGCTCTTGGATGTGCTGCGCGACGAGCTGGGCCTGACGGGCACCAAGGAGGGCTGTGGCACCGGCGATTGCGGCGCCTGTTCGGTGACGGTGGATGGGCGGCTCTTGTGTTCGTGCCTGATGCTGGGGGCCGAGGCCGAGGGGCGTGAGATTGCCACGATCGAAGGGATGGCGGCGGGCGAGGTGCTGCATCCGTTGCAGCAGAAGTTCATCGAGATGGCCGCGCTGCAATGTGGCATCTGCACGCCGGGGATTCTGGTGGCGGCGAAATCGCTGCTCGAGCGCAACCTGGACCCGTCTGAGGAAGAAGTGCGCTATTGGCTGGCGGGCAATCTGTGCCGTTGCACCGGCTATGACAAGATCATCCGCGCCGTGATGGAAACGGCAGCGGACATGCGGAGGGCGTCGTGATGGCATTGGATGACACCAAGAAAATAAAGGATTTCAAGGTTGTGGGCACGCGGCCCAACCGGCCTGACGGGATCGACAAGGTGACGGGGCGCGCGCGGTTCGGTGCCGATGTGGTGGCGCCGGGGATGCTGACGGGGCGTATTCTGCGCAGCCCGCATGCCCATGCGCGGATCTTGCGGATTGATACCAGCAAGGCCGAGGCGCTGCCGGGGGTCAAGGCGGTGGTCACGCGCGCCGATTTCGGCGATGTGCCGGACCATGTGGCCGATGTGATGGATAATTGTCTGGCCGGGGCCAAGGCGCTCTATGACGGGCATGCGGTGGCGGCGATTGCGGCCAATTCGGCGGCGGTGGCGCGCAAGGCGATCCGGCTCATCGAGGTGGAATACGAGGTTCTGCCGCATGTGACGGATGTGGACGAGGCGATGAAGCCCGGCGCGCCGGTGCTGCATGAGGGGCGACGGCAGGAGACGGTGCCAGAAGGCCTGTCCGGCAATGTCATCGCGCGCTCTGAATTCGGGCATGGCGATATCGAGGCGGGGTTGAAACAGGCGGACCGCGTGGTCGAGCGGACCTATCGCACCGGGGCCACGCATCAGGGCTATATCGAGCCGCATGCCTGCCTTGCGACGATGAGCGCGGATGGTCAGGGCGATCTCTGGGTCTGCACCCAAGGGCATTACATGGTGCGCAATGTCTGTGCCGCGATCCTTGGGATGGAGCAGGGGCAGTTGCGGGTGACGGCGAGTGAAATCGGCGGCGGTTTTGGCGGCAAGACGGTGGTCTTTCTGGAGCCGGTTGCCCTCATGCTGGCCAAGAAATCGGGCCGCCCGGTCAAGATGGTGATGAGCCGGTCCGAGGTGCTTCGGGCCACCGGGCCCACGGCGTCTTCCTCGATTGATGTCAGGATCGGGATGAAGACGGATGGCCGGATCACGGCTGCCTTTGCCGAGTTGCGCTATCAGGGCGGCGCCTATCCGGGGTCGCCGGTTGATATGGGGTCGATGTCGGCCTTTGCGCCCTATGATCTTGAGAATGTGAAAACTGTCGGCTGGGACGTGGTGAGCAACCGGCCCAAGGCGGCGGCCTACCGCGCACCGGGCGCGCCGATGGCCGCCTTTGCGGTGGAAAGTGCCATTGACGAATTGGCCAAGGGATTTGGTCTTGATCCGTTGGCGGTGCGGTTGATGAACGGAGCGAAGGAGGGCACGAAAGCCTCTTACGGTCCAACCTATCCGGCGATTGGTCTGATGGCGACGTTGGAGGCGGCGCATACGCATCCGCATTGGACCGCGCCCTTGGGCGATAACCAAGGGCGCGGTGTGGCCTGCGGGTTCTGGTTCAACTTTGGCGGTGATACGTGCGTGAGCCTCAACGTGACGCCGGACGGGACGGTGACGGTCTCCGAGGGCAATCCCGACATTGGCGGGTCGCGCGCGTCGATGACGATGATGGCCGCCGAAGAGCTGGGCATTCCCTATGATCAGGTGCGGACGGTTATTGCCGATACCGGATCGCTGGGCCAGAACGAGGTGACGGACGGCAGCCGTGTGACATTCGCGGTGGGTCTGGCCACGATTGAGGCGGCACGCGCTGCCAAGCGTGAGATGTGCAAACGCGCCGCGATGATCTGGGGCATCGACGCCGATGCCGTCGAGTGGGAGGATGGGGCCGCGCGCCCCGCTGGTCCGAATGCGGGGAAATTCCCGCCGATGACCCTCAAGGAGATCGCCGCGATTGCCAGCAACACGGGCGGTCCGATTGCAGGACACCATGAGGTCAACGCCGAAGGGGCGGGCGTGAGTTTTGGCACGCATATGGTCGATGTTGAGGTTGATCCCGATACCGGCGCCACCAAGATCCTGCGCTACACGGTGTTTCAGGACGCGGGGCGCGCGGTGCATCCGGCCTATGTCGAGGGACAGTTTCAGGGCGGTGCCGTGCAGGGCATCGGCTGGGCGCTCAACGAGGAGTATATTTATGGCGAGGATGGGATTCTGCAAAATGCGGGCTTCCTCGACTACAGGATTCCCGTGGCCTCTGACCTTCCGATGATCGACACGGTCATTTTGGAAATCCCCAATCCCGGCCATCCCTACGGGGTGCGCGGTGTGGGCGAGACGCCGATTGTGCCGCCGCTTGCGGCGGTGGCCAATGCGGTCTCGGCGGCAGCGGGCGTGCGGATGACGCGCCTGCCGATGTCACCGCCGCGTGTGTTGGCGGCGATCCAAGAGGCCGCGCGCGGCTGATGGTCAAGGTCGTGCTCTGGGGGGCTTTGGCCGAGAGTGCGGAGGGCGCGCGCGAGGTGGTGGTGGAGGCCGCCACGCTGCGCGCGTTGCTTGATGGGCTGGGGGAGAAGTTCCCCGGCCTGCGCGCGGAGTTGGAGCGCGGCGTGTCGGTGTCGATTGACGGGCGCGTCTATAACGACAGTTGGTTCACGCCGATTGAGCCTGATAGCGAAGTTGTGTTGCTCAAGCGGCTCAAGGGCGGCTGAGCCGCGCGCATTCGCCGCTTTTCCTGCGGTTTCGCTTGGCCTATGCCGATGCGAGCATAACCGGAGAGTTTCCCCATGATGTCCGCCTCTGTTCCCCTGACTCGTGATCTGGTGCTGATCGGGGGTGGGCATGCACATGCGTTGGTGCTGCGGATGTGGGGGATGGACCCGCTGCCGGGAGCGCGGTTGACGGTGATCGACCCCAATCCGGTTGCGCCTTATACGGGCATGTTGCCGGGGTTGGTGGCGGGGCATTACCGGCGCGAGGAGCTGGAGATTGATCTGGTGCGGCTGGCGCGGTTTGCGGGCGCGCGGCTGATTGTGGGGGCGGTCACGGGGATTGAGGCGGGCGCGGGCCGGGTCACGGTCGCGGGGCGCGGCGCGATCGGGTTTGACGTGGCCTCGGTCGATGTGGGCATTCATTCGGGGATGCCACGGTTGCCGGGATTCGCCGAGCATGGGGTCGCGGCCAAGCCGCTTGGGCCCTTTGCGGGGGCCTGGGAGGGGTTTCTGGGCCGGGTGGCCGACGGGACCGCGCCGCAAGCGGCGGTGATCGGCGGCGGCATTGCCGGAATCGAATTGTCGATGGCGATGGCCTATCGGTTGCGGGGCGTTGCGGGGCGGGCCGAGGTAACGCTGATCGAGCGGTCGGTGGAGATTGCGCCGGGCGCGCCGGTGATCCGCCCGCGCCTGATCCGCGCCTGTGCGGCGGCGGGGGTGCTGATTGTGACGGGGGCCGAGGTGGCGCAGGTGACGGGCGCGGGTGTGATCCTGAGCGATGGGACCCAGATTGCGGCGGGGTTTGTCGCGGGGGCAGCGGGCGCGCGGGCGCATGGTTGGCTGGCAGAGACCGGATTGCCGGTGACAGAGGACGGGTTTCTGCGCGTGGGTGCGGATTTGCGGGTCGAGGGGCAAGAGGCGATTTTTGCCGCTGGGGATTGCGCGCATCTGAGCCATGCGCCGCGCCCCAAGGCCGGGGTCTATGCAGTGCGTGCCGCCCCTGTGCTGCGCGACAATCTGCGCGCGGTGCTGAGTGGGGGCAAGACGCGGCCGTTTCATCCGCAGCGCGATTACCTCAAGCTGATCTCTCTCGGGGGAAAATCGGCCTTGGGGGAAAAGATGGGCATGGCCTTTGGCGGGCCGCTCTTGTGGCGGTTGAAGGATCGGATCGACCGCAAGTTCATGGTGCAATTCGCGGAATTGCCGGCGATGGCTGCGGCGGAGGCACCGCGTCTGCGCGCCTTGGGTGGTGTGGGAGACGAGCCGCTTTGTGGCGGATGCGGAGCCAAGGTGGCACCGGGGGTTTTGCGCGAGGTGCTGGCGGCGGAGCTGTCGCGGGGGCGCGAGGACGTGCTGACCGGGCCGGGGGATGATGCGGCGGTGATCCGGGTGGGGGGCGTGCGGCAGGTGCTGACCACGGATCATCTGCGCGGCTTTACCGAGGATCTGGGGGTGATGGCGCGGATTGCGGCGCTGCATGCCTTGGGTGACGTTTGGGCGATGGGGGCAAAGCCGCAGGCGGCCCTGGTGTCGGTGACACTGCCGCGCCTGTCTGAGGTGTTGCAGGCGCGCAGTATGGTCGAGATCATGGCGCAGGCGGGCGATGCGTTGCATTGCGCGGGCGCTGAGATCGTTGGCGGGCATTCGACATTGGGGGCGGAGGCGAGCATCGGCTTTACCGTGACGGGAATTTTGGACGGCGAGGCGATCACGATCGCGGGGGCGATGCCGGGCGATGTGCTGATCCTGACGCGGCCTCTTGGCTCGGGCGTGCTCTTGGCCGCTGAGATGCGCGGGGTGGCCGACGGGCGCGATATTGCCGCCCTGCTGGCCGCGTTGCAGGTGCCGCAGGGGGAGGCGGCGGAGATCTTGGGGCAGGCGCATGCGATGACGGATGTGACGGGTTTTGGTCTTGCGGGGCATCTGATGGCGATGTGCCGGGCGTCGGGCGTTGCGGCTGAGGTCGATCTGGCGCAGGTGCCGGTCTATGCGGGGGCTGAAGGGTTGGCGGCCGCGGGGGTGCGGTCCACGATATGGGCGGCGAATGTGGCGGCAGCGCCGGTTGAGGGCGGGGCTGGGCCACGGTTGGCGTTGTTGCATGATCCGCAGACGGCGGGCGGGATGCTGGCGGCGGTTGGGGTCGATGCGGTGCAAGGGGTGGTGCAGCGGTTGCATGCGGCGGGCCATGAGGCGGCGGTGATCGGGCGGATTGTGGCGGGGCCGGTGGGGATCAGGGTGCGGGGGTGAGTTTGGGTCTCAAGCGATCCGCGCGGCGGCGCGTACCGCGCCTTGATTCCGCGCGGGGTGGGGATTTTGGCTGACGCTCGCGATACCCCACGCCTATGCGCTCTTGATCAAATTCCGTGCTGCCGCGTGCAGCGTGGCCTCTGACAAATCTGGCAAGTCCAAGGGGGTGATCCCTTCGGGGCGGGGTTTGCGGATGTAGCGCGGGTCGTAATGGGTCTCGATCAACTGCGTCACGAGGGTGGGAAAATCCCCCGTGGCGGCGAGGGCGCGCCATTGGTCGACCTGCGCATGGCCATGATACTGGACCAGCCGCGTGAGGATCGCGTCGAGCCGGTCGGGATCGGCGATGAGGTCGGTGTAATCGGCGCAGAGATGGGACACGCGGGCGGCAAGGGGCACCTCGAGCCGGATCACAGGTGCGACACGCATGGCGCTGGTCAGCATGGGCGGCAGGTTGATCCGCCCGATGCGGGTGCTCTCGGCCTCGATATAGACCGGGCGCGTGGGATCGAGCCGCGCCATTTGAGCGGCCAGCGCGCTCTCGAACGATTTCTGCGAGGGTTGCCCGCCCGCGACGGGGCCAAAGACCGAGCCGCGATGGGCGGCCAGGTGTTCAAGGTCGATCACTTGCGCGCCTTGGGCTGCGAGATGGGAGAGCAGATGGGTCTTGCCGGTGCCGGTGCCACCGTCAATCAGCGTGATTGGGGCGGGAAACGCCTCTTCATAAAGGGCGCGGACGACGAGGCGGCGATAGCTCTGATAGCCGCCCTGAATGGTGTCTGCCTTCCAGCCGATCTGTTGCAAAATCACGGTGAAAGAGCCTGAGCGCTGACCACCGCGCCAGCAATAGACGAGCGGACGCCAGCCGCCGTGACGATCCGCAAGCGGGCCTTCAAGATGGGCAGCAGCGTTTCGGGCCACGAGTGCCGCGCCAATCTTGCGAGCGAGAAATCGGTCCTGTTGCACGTAGATGGTGCCAACATGGGCGCGTTCTTCGTTCGAGAGTGCGGGCAGGTTGATGGCACCGGGAATGTGATCCTCGGCGAATTCGGCGGGGGACCTGACGTCGATCACCTCGTCAAAGGGCAGGGCGGCCAGTGCCGCGAGACTGTCGAGGGCAATTGGCATCAGGGAAAATCGGGATGAGGACAGGGATGGGACATGGCCCTGTGCATGCGCTGCGCGTCCCCCAAGATCAAGCCCTGACGCGCCTGTGTGGCGTCGGGGGATGTGAAAAAAGGTGGGCAGCGCGGGGCCGCCCACCTCAGTCAGGGAAGGTTAGTTCTGGAGGTAAACTTCGAGACTGTCGTCAAGCGCGTCTTTCCATGGCGTATGGTGCATGGGCGCCATTGTGCCGGTGATGACAGATTTATAGGCGTTGTTGCGGAAGCCCATGATGTCCTTTTTCTTGTGGCCCTTCCACTCCTTGAAGGCTTTGCAGGCGCCTTCGACATCAAAGCTGGGATAGTCGGTCTCGTCGATCAGTTCCTTGACGTAATCGCCCTGATACCAGATCGCTGCGTAATCATCCTCGCCGGCGTCCTCGCGGGCAACGCGCTCGATCACATCCGCCTCCATCGTGGCCTGATCCGGTAGGGCGATGCGGCCCATGATCACGTCGCGCACCCACCACGCCTGCGCGTCGAACATGTTGAAGGTGAACCACTGGTCCTGCATGCCGAGGTAGAAAAGGGCCGGTTCGCGCACGAAGGCGACACCTTTGTAGAGGTCGGCTGTGGCGAGGCGATTGGCGGTCTTGAGCCGCAGATCGTCGGGCAGGAAGGGGAAATGGTGCTTGTAGCCGGTGCAGAGGATGACCGCGTCCACGTCCTTGGTGGTGCCATCCTTGAAATAGGCGGTGTTGCCCTCGACCTTTTGCAGGAGCGGCACCTCTTGCCAGTTGTCTGGCCAGTTGAAGCCCATGGGCGCGGTGCGGTGGCTGACAGTCACGGATTTGCAGCCGTATTTCCAGCATTGCGAGCCGATGTCTTCGGCGGAATAGCTGGTGCCGACGATGAGAATGTCTTTGTCCTTGAATTCCAGCGCGTCGCGGAAGTCATGGGCGTGCAGGACGCGACCTTTGAAATTCTCGAAGCCGGGGAAATAGGGTACGTTGGGCGTGCTGAAATGGCCCGAACAGACGATGACGTGATCAAATTCCTCGGTATAGGTGCGGTCTTCGGGTAGGTGGCAGACGGTGACGTTGAATTTATCGCCGGCTTTTTCGACCCAGCGGACGGCGGTGGAGAAGCGGATCAGATTGCGCACGCCGGCCTTGAGCACGCGGCCTTCGATATAGTCGAAAAGCACGGCGCGGGGCGGATAAGAGGCGATTTGCTTGCCGAAATGTTCCTCAAAGGAATAGTCGGCGAATTCAAGGCCTTCTTTTGGTCCGTTCGACCACAGGTAGCGATACATGGAGCCATGCACCGGCTCGCCATATTGATCAAGGCCGGTGCGCCATGTGTAGTTCCAGAGCCCGCCCCAGTTGTCCTGCTTTTCGAAACAGACGATTTCGGGGATTTCGGCACCCTTGGCCGCTGCGGATTGGAAGGCCCGCAATTGGGCCAGGCCCGACGGTCCCGCGCCGATGATCGCAATTCGTTTTTTGGTCATGTAGCCCTCCAAGCTGGTATGGACCAATATTCTAGTATTGGTGCCTTTGGTCCATGCCAGACTGAGGTTGCGCCGGACCTGTTGTCAATAAATTTTCTCGCGAAGAATAAAATTTTCCCATGAACTGGGTGGCGCAGGGCCGCGAACCTGCTAGAAATCAAGCATGTCCAATTCCAGTTTCGCACAACGTCTGGCCATCAGAAGCGCTCTGCCCCGGTTTTCCGTCGGGATGCGCAAGACGTTGACCATCGGATTTCTGGCCCCCTTGAGCGGTCCGGTCGAATCATGGGGGCTGCCGGGGCTGAACGGCTGTCAGATTTGGGTGGATTGGCTCAACCGGGCGGGGGGCGTGCTGATGGGAGGGCGGCGTTTCCCGGTGCGGCTGGAGGCCTATGATTGCGGCTATGACGGGGCGGAGGCGCTGACCGGGGCGCGACATCTGGTGCAGGAGCATGACGCGGCACTGGTGATGATGCTGGGGGGCGATTCGTTTACGGAGGTGCGCGATTACCTGATGGGGCAGAAGGTGCTGACCTCATCCTTGCTGACGAGTGATCTGTCGCCGGATACGCCGTATCTGATCGCGCCGGGCGAATCGCTGCCGATTTATACGGTGACGGCGGTGGAATGGATCGCCAAGCATCGGCCGGATATTCGCACCGTGGCGCTCTGTGCGCAGACCGATGCGCTTGGCCTGCCAGCGCTGGCCGCCTATCGCGCGGCGTTCAAGGCGGTGGGGATCGAGATCGTTGAGGAAATCCGCTATGATCCCGGCACGGCATCGGCCCCCGAAGTTGTCGCGCCGATGTTGGCCGCGTCGCCGGATATGCTGTGCTGGTGCACGAGCTATACGCCGATGGTGCATGCGATGACGGAATTTGCCTATCTTCAGGGATATGAGGGCCAGATCCTGAGCTGTACGGCGGATTGCTATGAGCAGTTGATCGCGCTGACTTCGGCGGAATTCATGGAAGGGTTCCTGTTCCAATTTCCCGATTTCGACGATCCGGCGCTTGCGGAAAAGGCGTTCTTCTTTAACCAGCCGCAGGCGTTTTATGAGGAATACAACAGAAGGTTTCCGGGCAGCTGGACGGCGGTGAGTTGGGAATATGCCGCCATCCTCGATATCTGGCAATCTGCGGTCGAGCGGGCGGGGACGGTCAATTCGGTCTCGGTTCTGGCGGCGATGCGGCAGTTGGGCGAGGTCAACCATGCCTTTGGCCCGGCGCAATGGTGGGGGCAGGACATGTTTGGCCTCAATCATACGCTGATCGGTGATTGGCCGGTGGTGCAAATCCAAGGCGGTAAGGCGCGGATCGTCGATTTCGGGTCAATCCCTGAGTGGCTGGCGCGGCACGAGGCGCTTTTGCGGGCCGAGATGGCCGCATTGGGGCAACTGTGGCATCAGCGGCACGGGCAGGGGGCGGGCAAGGCCTGTTTGGAGGCGCGGCTGGTGGTGAGCTGAAGCGGCGCGGCCGTCTTGGGCTCAGTCCTCTTGCAGCAGGGTTTTTTGTTCTTCGATCAGATGCAGCTTGATATATTCCACAGCGGTTTCGACGTCGCGGGAGGAAATCGCGTTGAAGAGCGCATTGTAGCGTTTCTGGTAATCCTCGATGCGTTTGGGCGTGAGATGCCGCCGCATCATGGTGGAACGATGGGTCTGCAAGCAGGCCTCGATCGCCAGATCATAGCAGGAGGCGAGCAGCGGATTGCCGGTGCCTGCGGCAATCTTGCGATAGAATTCCTCTTCGCAGCTCACGAATTCGGCGGCATTGGTGCTGATTGCCTCCATCCGGGTTAGAATGTCGTCGAGTTCCATGATGTCGCGGGGGGTCATGTTGATGACCGCGAGGCGGATCATCTCGGGTTCCAGAATACCGCGCACGACAAGGTGGTCGAGCGGGCTGGTGTTTTCGGCCAAGGCGCTGCGGTTGCCGGTGCGGCTGAGTTCGCTCTTATAGGTGACAAAGCTACCCGAGCCTGCGCGGCGGCGGATGATCTGGCGCGATTCGAGCACATCGAGCGCATCGCGCACCGTGTTACGGGCGACGCCGAGTTCTGACGACAGCGTGCGCTCTGACGGCAGTCGGGCACCCTCGGGATAGTCCTCGGATTTGATTCGGGCAAAGAGGCTGTCGATCACCACCTGCACGGTCGCCCCAACCGAATGTGTGGTGACGAGTTGCGCCGTGGTATTCGTGGTCTGACTGGCCATGATGTGATGTCCCTCGTCTGGTCCCTCGTCTGGCGCGAAGGGCGATTGGTGGAAATCTAGGCGGAATGCATCGCCTTCACAAGTCGGACGGCGGGATCATAGGACCAATTTTAACCCCTTGGAGGACCAGTTTTTCAGGGTGAAAGCCGTTATGTGCCAATTGCCCGCAAACTGATCTTGCTAAAATTCTGTGCGAATTGAAAGATTTGGCTTAGAGATCCTGTTTAATTATAACTCTAAGAAACAAATTTTCTTGTGAGTTGCAGATCGCTTTGCTAGCCTTCCCTCGTGGGCCAAACCAATTTCGGAAACTGGTATAGTGACTGAGGTTGGAAATGAACCAAAAACAGGTCGCTCTTGGCTACTCTCTGCTGCGCGGATGGCGCGTGGCGCCAACAGTTGGAGGAACGCATGCTTTCCAAATATATCGCTTCGGGGTTCACACGTCGGACCTTTCTAAAGACATCGGCAGCGGCGACTGCGGCGCTTGGGCTGCCGAAAATGGCGCTTGCGGCGGGTGAGCCGATCAAGATCGGATTTCTTGCGCCGCTGACAGGTGCTGTCGCGGCCTGGGGCAAGCCCGGTCTGGATGGCTGTGAAATCTGGGCCGAGCGGGTCAATGCCGCGGGCGGCATCACGCTGGCGGATGGGGCGCATCCGGTGGAATTCGTGTCTTATGACAATGAATATGACCCTGCCAAGGCCCGGACAGGGGCGACCAAGCTGATCCGCGAAGATGGCGTGAGTTTCATCATGATGCTGGGTGGCGATACCTGGCCCGGTGTGCAGCCGGTGGCGGAACGCACGGGCATGCTCTTTTCGACGCTTCTTCCGTCGGATCTCTCTCCGGACAGCAAGACGCTCTTGGCACCTGCTGAGGTGCACCCGATCTACAACGTGACAGGGGTCGAGTGGCTGGCGCAGAACAAGCCGGAGCTGAAAACGGCCGTGATGTGCGCGCAGGACGATGCGCTTGGCCTGCCGTCGGTGGCAACCTATCTGGCAGCGTTCGAGGCTGCGGGGATCGAGATGCTGGACGAGCCGCTGCTGTTTGATCCTGCGACGACGGATTTCGCGCCGGTGGTGACGCGGCTCTTGGCCAAGAACCCCGATATCATCTGTCTCGACACGTGTTATTCAGACTATGTTCACCCGATCGCAGAGCAACTCTTCCAGCAGAACTTTGGCGGGCAGATCATCAGCTGCACGGCGGATTTCTATGACCAGATGATCGCCAAGACCTCTAAGGAATTCATGGAAGGGTTCATTTTCCAGTTCCCGGATTTCGATGATCCGGCGCTGAATGCAGAAACCGTGAATTTCGAAGACCCCAACGGGTTCTATGCCGAGTATAACAAGCGGCATCCCGGTCAGTGGGGCGCGGTGAGCTGGGAATACGCCTCGATCATGGATCTGTGGAAAGCGGCGGCGGAAAAGGCAGGCTCTGCCGATCCCGAAGCGGTGATCACAGCGATGCAGGACGGGCCCGGCAAACACGCCTTTGGTGATGCGGAATGGTGGGGTGAGGAACTCTTTGGCATCAACAACGCGCTGGTCGGCGATTGGCCGGTGGTGGCGATTGAGAACGGCAAGGCTGTGATCAAGGAATTCCGGTCCATTCCCGATTGGTACAGCCGGCATGGCGATCTGTTGATCAAACATATGCAGGCCTATGGCCAGATGTGGGATCAGCGAACCTAAGATCGGCACACGGACAGCGCCCGGCACGCGGGCGCTGTTTCTTCTTCTCTCTAAAATTCGAGCATTCCGATGATGGAACTCCTGGCGCAGACCGGCCTGAACGCCGTCTATGCAGCAAGCTATATTTCTTTGGTCGCGGTCGGCCTCGTGTTGATCTTTGGGGTGATGGGTGTGGTCAATTTCGCCCATGGCGAGTTGTTCATGGCCGGTGCCTATGCGGTGGTGGCGCTCTATGCCGACATGCATTTGCCGTTCTTTGTCGCGGTGCCAATTGGCATGCTGTTCGTCGGCATGTTGGGCCTGCTGATGGAATGGGGGCTGTTTCGACCGCTCAAGGATAATCCCCTGGGCGGGCTGGTGGCCTCGATCGGGTTTCTGATGATCCTGCAATCCCTGGCGGTGATGGGGTTTGGCGTGCGGATGGAGCATATTCCCCCCGTCACGCAAGAGGTGTGGCGGATCACTGACAAGGTGGGCGTGCCGGTGGCGCGGCTCTATGTGATCGTCGCGGCGGTCGTGCTCTTGAGCGCGCTGTGGTATTTCCTCAAGCGGACGCGGTTTGGCTGGGCGCTGCGCGCCTCGGCGCAAGACCCGGAGGCCGCCGCGTTGCAGGGGATTTCGATCACGCAAACGGCGCGGATTGCGATGTTTATCGGCGCGGCACTGGCTGGGGTTGCGGGAGCGCTGACGGCGCCGCTGGTGTCGGTCAACCCGCATATGGGGCATTCGGTGATTGTCACGGCCTTTATCGTCATCATCGTGGGTGGTGTTGGATCACTGGAAGGGGCGATCGTCGCCTCGGTGGTCTATGCCTTTGTCCACACCTTCGTGACAACGTTTTCTGATGGGGTGCTGGCCGATATCGTGGGTTTGTCGCTCATGCTGGTGGTGCTGATCGTCAAACCCACCGGATTGTTCGGGAGTGCGGATCGTGCTTAAGCCGTTGATGTTTCTCTTCGGCGCGGTGGCGCTGATTGCCTTGCCGCATGGGTTGAGCTTTTCCCAGCAGGAAATTCTGGTCTTTCTGGTGATCAATATCCTCTTGGTCACCTCGTATCGGTTGCTGACGCTGACCGGCGAATGGTCGCTTGGGCATGTGGTGATCATGGGGGTGGGGGCCTATGCCTCGGCGCTGCTGACCAAGGAATTAGGTGTCGCCGTGCCGGTGGCGATGTTCCTTGGCGGGATCACATCGGCGCTTTTGGCGGTGCTGCTGTCGTTTCCGCTCTTTCGGATGAAGGGGTTCTACTTTCTCATCGGATCGTTTGCCGCGGGGGAGATCATCCGACTGATCTGGAAGCGGTTCCGCGAGCCATTCGGCGGCGTACGGGGGATTTCGGGGATTGATCCGATGCCGGACTTCTCGCTGGGGTTTTACAGCTTCGATTTCTTCGAGCCGGTGTCCTACTACTATTTTGCCGGGGTGATTGTCTTGGCCTGTCTCTGGGTGCTGTGGCGGATCGAGAAATCACCCGTGGGTCTGACCTTTCACGCAGTGCATTGGCAGGACAAGCTGGCGCAGGCGTCGGGGGTCAATCTGCGCGCCTACAGAACGCTGGCCTTTGCCATTGCCTCGGGCTTTGCCGGGATCGCAGGGGCGTTGCAGGCGCATTACGTGGGCACGGTGAATCCCAATTCCTTTGACATCGAGGTGATGGTCTTTGTGCTGACATGGGCCATCGTGGGCGGCACAACGACATTCTACGGGCCGATATTGGGCTGTGTTCTGCTGACCGTGATCAATGAGATTGTGCTGCGCGGGATGGGGTTCGAGCAGGCACGGCCGCTGATCTACGGGGCGATCATGATCCTGTCTATTCTCTTTCTTCCCAACGGATTGGAGAGCATTGTTCAGAAGTTTCTGCCACGTAGGTCCACAGCTAAATCCGACAGAAAGGCAGAGGCATGACCGATTTTCTGGAAATGCGCGGGCTGACCATGCGCTTTGGCGGGTTGATGGCGGTGGATGGGCTGTCGTTCAAGGTGGCGCATGGCAGCATCCACGGGCTGATCGGGCCGAATGGCGCGGGCAAGACGACCACGTTCAACATGATGTCGGGGTTCTATACGCCGACGTCTGGTCAGATCCTCTTGCGGGGTGAGGATATATCCGGCCTTGCGATGCATGAGGTCGCGCGGCGCGGTGTGGTGCGGACGTTCCAGCACTCGACGTTGTTTGCCGAACTGACGGTGCTGGAGAACGCGCTGGTGGGCACGCATATGCCGTTCCGGCCCAATATCTTTGCCGCCATCGTCGGCTGGGATCGCGAAGATCGTCGTGGGGCAGAGGCGCGGGCGCGTGAGGCGCTTGAGTTCTTTGGTCTGAGCGATCTGGTTGAAGAACGTGCTGGGGATCTCTCGCATGGGCATCAGCGCGCGCTTGGGCTGGCGGTGGCCTATGCCAGCCATCCCGATGTGATGCTGCTCGATGAGCCGTTTACCGGCATGAACCCCGAGGAAACCCGGCAGATGATGGAGTTGATGCGCCGTCTCAAGGCGGATGGGATTACGATTCTCTTGGTCGAGCATGATATGCAGGCGATCATGGGGCTCTGCGATACCATCACCTGCATGAGTTTCGGCAAGTTTCTGGCCGAAGGGGGGCCTGCGGAGATCCGGCACCACCCGGCGGTGATCGAGGCCTATCTGGGAGGCGCGCGCCATGTTGCTTGAGATGCGCAAGATTGCCGTCAACTATGGCAAGATCAACGCGATACGCGACATTTCCATTGCCGTGCCCGAGGGCAAGATCGTGACGATCATAGGCGGCAATGGCGCGGGCAAGACCACGACGCTGCGCGCCATGTCGGGGATGGTCCCGATTGTCGCGGGGGAAATCCTGTTCGAGGGCAAGCGGATTGATCATCTGCCGGCGCATAAGGTGGTGGCGCATGGCATCGCCCATGTGCCCGAAGGGCGGCGCATCTTCAAGGATATGACGGTGGAAGAGAACCTGCGCACCGGTGCCTTTCTGCGGCGCGACAAGCCGGAGATCGAGCGCGATCTGCAGCAGGTCTATGACCGGTTTCCACGCCTGCGCGAACGGCGGGTGCAGCGGGCGCAAACCATGTCGGGCGGCGAGCAACAGATGCTGGCGATTGGCCGCGCGCTGATGTCGAAGCCGCGTTTGTTGCTGATGGATGAGCCGTCGATGGGGCTGGCGCCTGTGATCGTCGAGGAAATCGCGCGGATCATCGAGGAAATCAACGCGCAGGGGCTGTCGGTGGTGCTGGTGGAACAGAATGCCGAATTGGCGCTGGAACTGGCGCATCATGCCTATGTGTTGGAAACCGGGGATACCGCAATGGAGGGACCTGCCCATGAGTTACGTGGAAATGAACATGTTCGCGCCGCGTATCTGGGGCTTTGAGCGCGGCGACACCGAGATGCGGGTGGCGCGCGCGGCAGGCTGGTCGCGGGCCGATCTGGTCTGGGAGCGTCTGACCGAGGCGGGCTGTGCGGCCTATACGACGGGCGACCGGACGGGTGCCGCCCGGATGCTGCGGCGGGCCGGATGGGTGGCGCGGCTGTTTTTCCCGGCGCAGGATATGCGACGGGCGACAAGCCTTGCCAATCTGGCCGTTCTGGCGCGGGATGCCGGGCAGGGGGCGCAGGCGGAGCGGTTGCAAAAGCAGGCGTTGAGCCGGTGGATGGGGGCCTCGGAGGCCGTCGGCGGGATTGTGTTCAAGCCGCGCAGCCGCTCGTCGCTGTTTCATCTGCGGATGGAGGCGCTGCACCGCGACACGTTCCATGACAATATGCGCAAGCGGTATCGCGCGATTGCGGCCGAGAGTGATCAGGCCTTGCGTCGGCTGTTGACCGGGGCGCGACCGGACCGACCGATTTGTGCCCGCTGGCGGGGCGAAAAGCCGCCGGTGTTTGATGACGGGCGCAAGTTTCTGGCCGCAGCGTTGTTGATCGCCGAGGGCTGAGATTTTTGAGTATTTGAAGACCGATGAAAGCGGCAGGTCAGTGACCGCTGCCCAGGAGTCCGATGGCGGTGAAGACGCCCAGAACCGCCAGCCATTGCGTGCCGCGCAGCCGTTCGCGCAGGAAAATGGCCGCGAAGAGGACGGTGATCACGCCAAAGGTCGAGGCACCGATGGCGGCGAATTCGGGCCGCGCGGTCTGACCCGCGCCGATCACGCAGCCGATGGCCAGCGCATCGAGTGTGCCCATCAGCGCCAAAAGCGGGACGTGGCGACGGGTGAGGGTGAGGGGGGCGCGTACGGCGAACGCAAAGCCCAGCACGACCACCAGGGCGGCGGCGCGGGTGGGGGCCAAGAGCAGTAATTCGCCGCCGTTGGCCGTGGCCCTATGCCCGACTGCAAAGGTCAGCGCGAAACCCACGGCGGCCAGCAACGACCAGCCGATCGCAGGAAGCGGACTTGGGGTGGCCTCGGCCTGGTCATGGCCCGCATCGCTCTGGGCGATATAGGCCACACCGCAGATGATCAGGCCCACCATGACCCATTCGAGTGCAGTGGTGGGCGTGCCACTGAGGCTGGCCCAAGCGACCGAGAGAATCGGATAGGCACCGATGACCGGGGCGACCAACCGCACCGGGCCGATGGAGAAGGCACGGTAGAGCGCCGTGCCGCCCACGCCAAAGCACAGGCCTGCCAACAGGGCGAGGCCGAAATTGCCCTCAGCGGGGGCCGCCCATCCGGCAAAAGCACTGATCGGGGTGACAAGGATCAAGCCAAAGGTCAAAACCCAGACCAAAGGCGCAAAGATACCGTTATTCTGGCTGACGTAGCGAACGCAGACATCATGTGTGCCCCAGGCGAGGGCCGCCACCAGCCCAAGTATCAAAGCGGTCATTCGGATTTCGGTCCTTTGTCTTTATGTTAGATTTCGGGTTGGTGGTCCGGTTTCAGGTTGCTGGATTGGACGGGTTCGGATATTCTTATTGTTAAATAAATATTCCGCGTATGCAAATGTCTTGCGGAGAACGAGGAGGTCTGTGGTGTTGGAAACGCGCTATCCCGAGGTTCAGGCCGGACCACCCCGGCCAAGTGTCATTGTCGAGCCGCGCGTGTTTGCGCTGCCGCCCGGAAGCGAACGCTATGTGGTCGAGGGCGCGGGTGCAATCCTGATCCGGGTCGAGGCCGGAGACCGTCTGCGCGTGGTCAATACCGAAGGTGGACAGCGCTGCGAGATCGTGGCGGCGGGGCCGGATGGCGTGATTGATCCGGGTATTCTGGGCGAGGCGGGCACGGGCGAGGCGGGCACGGGCGAGGCGCGCGGGCTCAAATCGCTCCTGAGCGGATCGGAAACCTCATTGCGCGGGTTGCGCATGGGGCTCGAGGCGCGGGGGATTGATCTGGCGCATGCGCGGTCTGTGGATGTATTCGAGGCCAGTAGCCCAGCGGGGTGCGAGGCTGAGTTCGTCGCGCGGCGTGACGGCGTGGTGGTGATCGCGGCCCCCGGCGGGATCATGGATTTCGCGACGCAGGATACGGCGACGCCGCTCACAGTCTGGGTGACGCGCGCGGTTCTCAAATCCGCTGCGCGGTTTGAATTGCCCGATCCTTTGGCTGATCCGGTGACGGATCTACGCGTGCATTCGGCCACCGCCGAGGCCTATTTCGTCAAGGCGGGGGATTATATCCAGATCGTTGACGTGGACGGGCGGCAATGCACGGATTTTCAGTGTTTTGCCGCGCGCAAGCTGGATAAGGGCATTGAGCATGCGCTGGATGTGACCACGACGCGCACGTTGATGGGGCACGCCTATCCGATGCCCGGGCTGCATGCGAAATACTATGATCAAGAGATGATGCCACTGGTCGAGGTGGTGCAGGACACGGTCGGGCGGCATGATGCCTTTGCGCTGGCCTGTGCGGCAAAATACTATGACGACATCGGCTATCCGGGGCATGTGAACTGTTCGGACAATTTCAACGGCGCCTTGGCCCCGCATGGGGTGACGGGACGCGCGGGCTGGATGGCGATCAATTTCTTCTTCAACACCGGCATTGACGCCCATGGGGTCATGTATACCGACGAACCCTGGACGCGGCCGGGCGACTATGTGCTGTTGCGGGCGCTGACGGATCTGGTCTGCGTGAGTTCGGCCTGTCCGGATGACACCACCGCCGCCAATGGCTGGAACCCCACGGATATCCATGTGCGCACGTATAGTGGCAAGGAAACATTTCAAAGATCGGTGGCCTATCGGCCCACCCCCGACGCGGAGCCAAAAATGACCAAACAGACAGGATTTCACCCGTGTTTCGCGCGGTTCACCGAGAATTTCATCGAATACAATGGCTATTGGCTGGCCAGTGCCATGTCGAGCGCCGGGCCGATTGCGGAATATCACGCTTGTCGGCAGAAATCGGTGGTGCTGGATCTGAGCGCGCTGCGCAAGTTCGAGATCACCGGGCCGGACAGCGAGGCGCTGTGTCAGTATGTCTTTACCCGCGACGTCAAGAAGCTGCCGGTGGGTGGCGTGGTCTATACCGCGATGTGCTATCCGCATGGCGGGATGATCGACGATGGCACGGTGTTCCGCCTTGGTCAGGACAATTTCCGCTGGATCGGTGGCAGTGATTATGGTGGCGACTGGCTGCGCGAGAAGGCCGAGGAACTGGGGCTGAAGGTGCTGGTGCGGTCCTCGACTGATATGCAGCACAATATCGCGGTGCAGGGGCCGGAGAGCCGGGATCTCTTGAAAAAGGTGATCTGGACCGCGCCGCATCAGCCAAAGTTCGAAGAACTGGGTTGGTTCCGGTTCACACCGGCACGGATCGGGAATCACGACGGGATTCCGGTGGTGGTGTCGCGCACCGGCTATACGGGTGAATTGGGGTATGAGATATTCTGTCACCCCAAGCATGCGGTTGAGGTGTTCGATGCCGTCTGGGCGGCGGGCAAGGATCATGGGCTGACACCGATGGGCCTTGAGGCGCTGGATATGGTGCGGATCGAGGCGGGGCTGATTTTCGCGGGCTATGATTTCAGCGACCAAACGGACCCCTTTGAAGCGGGGATCGGGTTTACCGTGCCGCTCAAGTCGAAGCCGGATGATTTCATCGGGCGTGAGGCGCTCATTCGACGCAAGGAGCATCCGGCGCGGGTGTTGGTGGGCTTGGACATCGAGAGCAATGTGGCGGTGGGCCACGGCGATCCGGTGCATATCGGGCGTGCGCAGGTGGGGGAGGTAACGTCCTCCATGCGTTCACCACTCTTGGGCAAGAATATCGCACTGGCGCGGGTCGATGTGGCGCATCATGCCGTGGGCACTGCCGTGGAGATTGGCAAGCTCGATGGGCTGCAGAAACGGCTTCCTGCCGTGGTGGTGCCTTTTGCTCATTACGATCCGCAAAAGACCAAGCCGCGCTCTTGATTTGGGTCAAGGCGGTCGGGGAGATCAGAGGCGAAGGTGAAAGCCATGAGCACAGCCCTTGAGGATATCGGCGGTGAAGACCGTCTGCGGGATCTGGTCGGGACGTTTTACGACCGGATGGAGCATGATCCGGCGGTTTATCCGCTGCATCGGCTGCATTTTCGCGGGCATGGGTTGGAGCATACCCGCCAGACGCAGTTTGAATTCCTGTCGGGGTTTCTGGGCGGGCGGGCTTATTACCGGGAGCGGTTCGGGCATATGGATCTGCGCGAAATTCATGCGCATGTGCCGATCCGGCAGGCGGATGTGAGCATGTGGCTCGAGACCTTTGACGCGGCGCTGCGCGATGAGGGGATGGAGGGGCCTGTGGTAGAGCGGTTTCGCGCCACGCTGGATCGGGCGGCGCATATGCTGATCAACGCGGTGCCGGATTGGCGTGAGGAGGCGGATCGGATGGGGCAGGGGTGCCCGGTGTCGGAGGGCTGAGGGACGCGTGGCTAAGTTGTGAGCCGCGCGGTCGCTGGGCCGGGGACTAGCGAAGCAACGGTGCCATCTGGCACTTTATGCCAGCAACGTCTGTCTAACTTGACAGTATGGTGTTTCATCTCGAAATCGCTAGGCCGCGGGACGGCCCAGCGATCCGCGCGGCGGCGCTTCGCGCCTTGTTCCGCGCGGAAGGCAAAGGAAACGTCGCAAAACCCGAGTGCGCAGTGCGCGCGCGCAACTCAAAGAAAAAAGCCCACGCGATCTCTCGCGCGGGCCTCTTTTGGCGTTTTGAACCGGCTCAGATGTCGAGCGTGTTGTCGCGTTCCCATTTGGTGAAATGGCTGACAAAGGAATTCCATTCCTGACGCTTGAGCTTGAGATAGGCGGCGGAGAAATCCTCGCCCATGGTCGCCTTGAGTTCTTTGTCCTTGTCATATTCGCGCAGGGCGTCGAGCATGTTCAGCGGCAGCTTGGGTGCGCCGCGCACCTTGTGACCGTCAGCATACATGTCGATGTCGTGACGCTTGCCCGGGTCGGCCTTGGAGCGGATGCCCGAGAGGCCCGCCGCGATGATCACCGCCTGCAAGAGATAGGGGTTGACCGCGCCATCGGGCAGGCGCAGCTCGAACCGACCGGGGCCGGGGACGCGCACCATATGGGTGCGGTTGTTGCCGGTCCATGTGACCGAATTTGGCGCCCAAGTGGCCCCCGAAATGGTGCGGGGCGCGTTGATGCGCTTGTAGCTGTTGACGGTCGGGTTGGTGATCGCGGCCAAGGCGCTCGCGTGTTTCATGATGCCGCCAAGGAAATGCTTGCCGCGCTCCGACAGGCCCACTTCGCCGGTCTGGCCTTCGCCTTTGCCCGCGAAGACGTTGTTTTTGGCCTTTTTGCCCGGACCATCCCAGACTGAGATATGCGCATGACAGCCGTTGCCGGTCATGCCCTCGATCGGTTTGGGCATGAAAGTGGCGCGGAAGCCGTGCTTTTCGGCGACGGATTTGGTCATGAACTTGAAGAAGGAATGTTTGTCAGCCGTGTCCAGCGCGTCGTCATATTTCCAGTTCATTTCGAACTGGCCATTCGCGTCCTCGTGGTCGTTTTGGTAAGGTTCCCAACCCAGTTCGAGCATGTAGTCGCAAATCTCGCGCACGACGTCATAGCGGCGCATCACCGCCTGTTGGTCATAGCAGGGTTTGCCGCTGGTATCGAACGGATCGCTGATCTGATCGCCCTCGGGGGTCAGAAGGAAGAATTCGGCCTCGATGCCGGTCTTGACATACATCCCCTCGGCGGCGGCCTCTCCGATCAGGCGGCGCAGCACGTTGCGCGGGGCTTGGGGCAGGTCTTTGCCATTCATCACGCAATTGGCGGCGACCCAGGCGACATCGCGTTGCCAAGGCAGTTGGATGACCGACGCAGGGTCCGGCACTGCCAGCATGTCGGGATGCGCCGGGGTGAGATCAAGCCAAGTGGCAAAGCCTGCGAAACCGGCTCCGTCCTCTTGCATGTCGGCGATTGCCTCTGCCGGCACCAGCTTGGCGCGCTGTCCACCGAACAGGTCGGTGTAGGAAATCATGAAGTATTTTACGCCCTTGTCCTTGGCAAATTTCGCCAGATCACTGGTCATTTTTTCAGTCCCTGTTGTCATGTGTTGTAAGAGAGGGGCGTGGCCGATAAGGCCACGCCGGATCGGGGATCAGAAGCTGGTGCCGGGCTTGCCGGGCCACCAATCGGTGCCTGCGAGCGGAACGCGTGCCATGGCGGCGGCCTCCATCGTCACGGCGCAGAGATCCTCTGGTTCGAGATTGTGCAGGTGGCTCTTGCCGCAGGCGCGCGCGATGGTCTGGGCCTCGAGCGTCATGACCTTGAGGTAGTTGTTGAGGCGGCGACCCCCTTCGATGGGGTCAAACCGCTTCATCAACTCAGGGTCTTGGGTGGTGATGCCGGCGGGGTCTTTGCCCTCGTGCCAGTCGTCATAGGCCCCGGCGGTGGTGCCCAGTTTGTTATACTCGGCCTCCCACTTGGGGTCATTGTCGCCCAATGCGATCAGGGCGGCGGTGCCGATGGCCACCGCATCCGCGCCTAGCGCCATGCATTTGGCCACGTCGGCCCCGGTGCGGATGCCGCCCGAAACGATGAGTTGCACCTGGCGGTGCATGCCCAGATCCTGAAGCGCGCGGACGGCCTCGCGGATACAGGCGAGGATGGGCTGGCCCACATGTTCGATAAACACGTCCTGCGTGGCCGCTGTGCCGCCTTGCATCCCGTCGAGCACGACCACATCCGCCCCCGCCTTGACCGCAAGCGTGGTGTCGAAATAGGGGCGTGCGCCACCGATCTTGATATAGATCGGCACTTTCCATGCGGTGATTTCGCGCAGTTCCAGCAGTTTGATTTCCAGATCGTCCGGCCCGGTCCAGTCCGGGTGACGGCAAGCCGAGCGCTGGTCGATGCCCTTCGGCAGGTTGCGCATCTTGGCCACGCGGTCCGAGATTTTCTGACCCAAGAGCATGCCGCCGCCGCCGGGTTTGGCCCCTTGGCCCACGACCACTTCGATCGCATCGGCGCGGCGCAGGTCATCTGGGTTCATGCCATAGCGGGAGGGCAGGTATTGATAGACCAGTTTCTTGGAATGGCCGCGTTCCTCGGGCGTCATGCCGCCGTCGCCGGTGGTGGTCGAGGTGCCAGCCAGCGTGGCACCGCGCCCCAGAGCCTCTTTGGCGGGGCCGGAAAGTGCGCCAAAGCTCATGCCTGCGATGGTGATCGGGATGTCGAGTTGGATGGGGTTCTTGGCGTAGCGGGTGCCGAGGGTCACCGAGGTGTCGCAGCGTTCGCGGTAGCCTTCGAGCGGGTAGCGCGAGATCGACGCGCCCAAGAACAGCAGGTCGTCGAAATGCGGCACCTTGCGTTTGGCTCCGCCACCGCGGATGTCATAGATGCCGGTGGCTGCCGCGCGGCGGATTTCGGCGTTGATCGACTGCGTGAAGGTCGCCGATTGGATCGGCTGGGTGCGCGGAGCGCCGTGGGTCTCGTCTTTCATGGTCTGAGCCCTCAGTATGCGTTGTCAGGTTTGAAGTTGTAAAGTTGGCGGGCAGAGCCGTAGCGCTTGAACTCTTCCGGGCGGGCGTCACAGCCACCACGTTCCAGCAAATCGGCCAGAATTTCCAGATGTTCGGGACGCATTTCCTTTTCGATGCAATCCGCACCAAGGGATTTCACAGAGCCGCGCACGAAGAGACGCGCCTCGTAGAGGCTATCGCCCAACGCGTCACCGGCATTGCCGCAGACAACCAGATTGCCCGATTGCGCCATGAAGGCGGACATATGGCCGATGTTGCCATGGACGATGATGTCGATGCCCTTCATCGAGATGCCGCAGCGCGACGAGGCATTGCCCTTGATGATCAGCGTGCCGCCATTGCCGGTGGCACCGGCGTATTGGCTGGCGTCGCCTTCGACGATCACGGTGCCACTCATCATGTTTTCGGCCACGCCCGGACCGGCGGAGCCATGCACATGCACGGTGGCCTGTTTGTTCATGCCGGCGCAGTAATAGCCGGTCGAGCCTTTGACATGCACCTCGATGGGGGCATCAAGACCGACGGCGATGGCATGGCTGCCGCGTGGGTTGACGACATCCCAGCTGGTTTGGTTGGTTTCGGCGGCCTGCGCCTGCAGGGTCGCGTTGAGGCTGCGCAGCCCTTCGGCTGCTAGGTCAAATGTCTGCATGTTCAGTGCTTCCAAAAATAGACGGTTGCGGGCTCGGGTTCCCAGACGCGGGCCTCTTCGATGCCGGGCAGGTTCACAAGCGCGCGATATTCGCTGCCAAAGGCCACATATTGATCGGTTTCGGCCATGACAGCGGGTTTGCAGGCGATGGGATCGCGGACCACGCCAAAGCCGTCCTCAGTGCCGACGACGAAGGTGAAGAACCCGTCGAGATCCACCAGCGAGCTTTCGAGGGCTTCGCCAAGTGTGGCCCCTTCGCGCATTTTCCAGGTGAGATAGGCGGCGGCCACTTCGGTATCGTTCTGCGTTTCGATCCGCACGCCTTCGCGCAGCAGCTTGCGGCGCAGGGAGTTGTGATTGGAGAGCGAGCCGTTGTGCACGAGGCACTGGTCAGCCCCGGTGTTGAACGGGTGCGCGCCCATGGTGGTGACGGCCGATTCTGTGGCCATCCGGGTGTGACCGATGCCGTGGCTGCCGCTCATCGAAGAGATGTCGAAGCGAGCGGCCACGTCCTTGGGCAGGCCGACTTCCTTGTAAATCTCGATGCTCTCACCTGCGGACATGACACGCACGCCGGGGGCGATGCGTTCAAGCGCCGCACGCGTTTCGGCGGCCTTGTCGGCGGGGAAATCCAGCACCGCATGAGTATCTTTGCGGGTAAGCGTGACCGGCGCGCCTATTTCGGACGCGAGGCGGTCTGCCAGCCCGTCAAAATCCTTGGCTGCTGCATCCGATTGAACGGTCAGCTTGCTGTGACCCGATTGCGCCGCGCCATAGATGGCGATCCCCGCACTATCGGGACCACGGTCCGTCATGGTGATCAGCATATCCGTCAGCATGCTGCCAAGCTGGGGTTCAAGTGCTTTGTCTTTCAGAAAAAGTCCGACAATCCCGCACATTCGCGTTTGCTCCACTTTGTGATTCTGCCCCGTAGGGTTTCCTAAGTCCGAAGCTAGCATCGGGCTGTAGGTACTGCAACTGAAATGAATAAAAGTTTCCTACAAGTAATTTGCGCGAACCACAAAGGCCCGCGCAAATTTGATCATCTCAGTAGCGGTCGAGATGTTTGCGGACCTTTTCGGGGTCGCCCATCTTGCGTGCCTGTTCCAGATGCTCGCCCTCGCGGACGAACTGGATTCGGTGCCATGCGAGCCAGAAGATGACGCCCACCACGGTCATCGGGATTTCCCAACCTTGGAAGGGGTAGATAGCCCCAACATCGGCCAGATCAACGGCCCATGATTCGTATCCGATTGTAGACATGTGCCTTTTCCTTATTCTGCGGGGGTTGCTTTGGCCGAGAGATAGGCCTTGTCGGCCTCGATCACCTTAACGATCGCGTCCTCATAGGCATGGTGTTCTGCGTAATCGAGACCCTGCAATTCGACCTCAACCGGGATGCGGAGCACACCGGCGGCGGCCTGCATCTTGGCCACCACAAAGGCGGGTACGAAGCCCAGGACGAAGAACATGATCACCGCGCCAAGAGTATTGCCCAGCGGATTGATCGTGGCGTAGCCCTCGAACGGTGAGGACGGTGCGCCCCAGAGAATGAAGCCCGCAAGGATAAGCCCGACGACGCCGGAATAGCCATGTACGGCGACCGCGCCCACGGCATCATCCAGTTTGAACCGGCGCTCGACCCAGTAGTGCAGTTTGTAGACGATCACGACACCGACCGCGCCGACCAGCATTGCCTGAATCGGGTGGTAGAGGTCATTGCCCGCGGATGCGGTGATGATCCCGGCGAGACCACCCGAGAAGGTCCAGAAGGCATCGCCCTTGGACACCACATAGGCCGCCATGAGACCGCCCGAGAGCGACATCAGGAAGTTGAAGGTAATGGCCGAGAGTGAGGTTGGCGCAAGGTAGATATTGGTGGCCGTCCAGGTGGTGCCGGTGATCTGGCCACCGATCACTTCGGGCGAGATGAGCGGTACGTTGCAGGCGGCATAGAAGCCCCAGAAGCCGGTATAGATCAGGAAAATCCCGATGGTGAGCATCCAGGGGTTATGGGGCGGGATGTCGCGCGGGGTGCCGTCGGCGGCGAATTTGCCGATCCGCGGCCCCAGAACCATGATCACGCCGAGTGCATAGCCGCCCGCGATGGCATGGATCACGCCCGAGGCGTAGGCATCGTGATAGCCAAGATATTTCACCATCCATCCGCCGTAGTGCCAGCCCCATGCCGCGTCGATGATCCACCAGACCGAGCCGATCAGCACCGCATGCACCCAAAGGGCAGAGGAGCGGATGCGCTCGATCACAGAGCCCGAGACGATCGAGGCCGCAGTCCAGGAGAACAGCAGGAACGCCGCCCAGAACACGCCGGTAATATGGTCATCGAGATTGGTGGCCATGGTCGGCGACCACGGCAGATTGGCGCTGGCCATCTCATGGTCAAGTCCGCCGAAGAAGGGGAACATCGGGAACGCCCAATAGATCCACCATCCGAAGAAGAAGAAGGTCACGGTGACCAATGGAATCACCATCACGTTTTTCATCAGCGTGTGCATGTGGTTGCGGCGGCGGCTTGCGCCCACCTCGTACATGCAAAAGCCGACATGGATTAAGAACATGAAGACGACCGTCACCCAATAATAGAATTCGGTGAAGATGGTCGTCAACGCATCAAGGTTGCCGTTCATCGCACTCTCCCTGTTGTGCTGTGTGTTGTTTTATTGGTGGTGAAAACTTTTTCTTCTAAGGGAGGCAAAGATTTCGGTCCCTGTCAACAGGTTTGACTCGGATCGCTGATCAATTCTCTGGTCGCTCGAAATTCGGGCATGGATGGTGGGGATATTCCCGTCAGGAAAATAATCTGCATGAAAGTATTGATTTTTGCTGCGATCTAGGTCTGAATATCGTCAAACATAACACCGATAGGGAACCTGCCATGGCCATCATCTATAGAACTTCCGCGCTTGCACCGCGTCATACCGACATCGGGGGCGAGCTGACCGACTGGAACGGGATGGGAACCGCATGGTTCTATGACCACACGGACGAACGCGCCGAGGCGGATTATCTCGCGGTGCGCACCAAGGCAGGTCTGATGGATGTGTCGGGACTCAAGAAGATTCATCTGGTGGGGCCACATGCGGCCGCCGTGATCGACCGTGCCACGACGCGCAATGTCGACAAGATCATGCCGGGACGCGCGGTCTATGCCTGCATGCTTAACGATGCCGGAAAATTCCTCGACGATTGCGTGATCTACCGGCTGTCGGTCAATCACTGGATGGTGGTGCATGGCACCGGCACCGGCCACGAATCGCTGGCGATGGCGGCCTATGGCAAGAATGTCGCGATGATCTTTGACGACGATCTCCACGACATGTCGCTGCAAGGGCCGGTTGCGGTGGATTTCCTCGAAAAGCACGTGCCGGGGATCCGCGATCTGGCCTATTTCGGCATTCTGCAGACCAAGATTTTCGGTCTGCCGGTGATGATCTCGCGCACGGGCTACACGGGTGAGCGTGGGTATGAGATATTCTGTCAGGCGCGGCATGCCCCGCAAATCTGGGATCAGATTCTGGAGCAGGGCAAGGAGATGGGCATCAGGCCGGTGCAATTCTCGACGCTCGATCTGTTGCGGACCGAGAGCTATCTGTTGTTCTATCCGGGTGACAATTCCGAGACCTATCCGTTCAAAGACGACCTGTGTGGCGATAGCCTGTGGGAATTGGGTTTGGATTTCACCGTATCGCCCGGCAAGACCGGGTTCCGCGGATCAGAGAACCACTATGCGCTCGAGGGTCGCGAGCGGTTCAAGATCTATGGCGTGCGTTTGGACGGCAAGAAGCCGGCCGATATGGGCGCGCCTTTGCTCAAGGATGGAGAGACGGTGGGCGTGGTCACATTTGGGATGAATTCCAATCTCAATGGGCATAATGTCGGCATCGCCCGCATGCCGGTCGATTGCGCCGTACCCGGCACCAAGATGAGCGTGCGGTATGCGGATGGCACCGAGGTTGCCTGTGTGGCCGAGGAAATGCCGTTCTACGACAAGGACAAGGTGATCCGCGCGGCCAAGGGTTAACCCCTTGGCCCTCGGGCCTTTGGGCCAAAAGATGCGAAAGGGAGCAGACGCTAAGATGTCGAAATTCCAGTTTCCGGAGAGTATCACCAGCCGCCCGGTCTATGGCACGCTGGCCCCGCGGCCGGGCAAGGCGCATTTGATGATTGCCGATGCCGAGGGCGCCGAGGCGATTCTGGACTTGGCCGCGCAGGAAGACGGTCTGATGGCCAAGACGCATATCATCTATATCCCCAAGGGGACTGGCGAGACTTATGTTGAAAAACTGCGCGCGCTCAAGCCTGCACAGTTCTACGTCGGTCCTAGCTATCCGGCCTCGGTTCAGCGTCTGCGACGGGTGCTGTCGGATGCGCATATGGGGTTGCAGGTCTATCTTGCGGGAACCGAGGGGCTGATGGGGCAGGCGATGAACGAGGCGGTGACGGCGGGCATTCCGCATAGCGCCATTCAGACCGAGCATCGCGGCTCGACCGCGCGGCGGATGCAATGCGTGCATTGCAAGGGGATCACCGAGGATGTGACCACCGATCCCTTTGTCTGTTCGCATTGTGGGCTAAACCTCTTTGTGCGCGATCACTATTCGCGCAGGCTGGCCGCGTTTCAGGGGGTGTGCATCGACGCGGAAGACCCCGGCAATGTCCCCCCCGCACAGGAGTTGTATTCATGAGCGCCGCCCCCCAGAAGGCCCGCGCCGGGGCTGAAAAGATCGAGGTGGTTGTCGCCGCTGTGGTGCCGGTCAACGACTTGGTGACGCGGTTCGAATTCCGCCGCCCGGAGGGGGCGGAGTTTCCGCCCTTTTCGGCGGGCGCGCATACGGTCGTGGAAATGCATGACGAGGGCCGCACGCGGCTGAACCCCTATTCGCTGATGTCCGACCCCGGTGATCGGTCGCTCTATGCCATTTCGGTGCGGCGCGATGATGAGGGGCGGGGTGGGTCGCTCTATATGCATCGCCATGTCAATCCGGGTGACGCGATGACGATCACCTATCCGGTCAATCTCTTTCCGCTCGATCTGCGGGCGCGCAAGCATGTGTTCTTTGCCGGTGGCATCGGGATCACGCCGTTTATGGCGATGATCGCGCAGTTGGAGCAATCCAACGGCAATTGGGAATTGCACTATGCCTGCCGGAATGCCGATCTTGGCTCTTATGCTGATGAGTTGCGGGGCAAATATTCCAACAAGGCGCATATCTATTACGACGATCAGGAGCAGGCGATTCCGCTCGATGATCTCTTGAGCGGGCAGCCTCTGGGCACGCACATCTATGTCTGCGGTCCCAAGGGGATGATCACGTGGGTCAAGACCCGCGCGGTCGCGCTTGGCTGGCCGGACGAGGCGGTGCATTCCGAGGAGTTTCTCGCGCCGCAACCCGGCGTGCCGTTTGAGGTGCGGCTCTGCAAATCCGATCTGGTCATTCAGGTGGGCGAACATGAGAGTCTCTTGGAGGCCATCGAGCGGGCAGGGGTCGATGCGCCCTTCCTCTGTCGCGGCGGGGCCTGCGGCCAATGCGAGACAGATGTGGTCGAGTTGGACGGCGAGATCGTGCACCGCGATCACTGGCTGGACGATGCAGAGCACGCCAGCGGCAAGAAAATCATGCCCTGCGTCAGCCGTTTCATCGGCAAGACGCTGGTTCTGGACCGATAAGGAGCCACGCGAGATGACCATTCAGTTCAATAACGAGACCTTCCGCAACGATTATTCATTCCGCAATTCGCCCTGGGCGATCAAGCGGTTCCCGTTCCCGTTCCACGAAGACAGCTATATGTATTCGGTGAATATGGAGCAGCATCGCGGCGGGCCTGCCGGATCGGTCTATGAAAAGCGGTTCGATGTGGACGAGCATTACCTGTCGGAAATGGCCGACCGGGCGCTGGTGCTGGCCGATGATCCGCTGCGGTGCCAATCCCTGCCGCATATGACGCTGGCGGGATGGGACGTGCTCGAACTCATCATGACCTGCAAGTCCGAGGATTATCCCGACCTCTTTGAGTTGCATCGCGACGGTAACAGGTGGCGGTGGATCAACAAGCCGATGGGAATCGACCACAGCTTTACCTTTCTGGACGAGACCACGCTGCCGCAGGGACCGTTGGAGTATATTACGCGCCAGACTCAAGGCGATTTCGCGGTGTTGGATCAGCGCGACGAGATGCTTTGGATGGATGCGGGGATGATTACCACGCAGGCCGATTGGTCGCTCGATTTCGACATCGGCATGAATTTCTTTGAGTGGCATGCGCCGGTGCCCCTAGCGCATGAGATGGGGATTTTCCAGCGCGCGTTGAAGTTCCTGCTCAATGTGCAGCAGGGCGCGCCCGCGCGGCGGCTGAACTGGACGATGACAGTCAATCCGCTGCTCGATACCAGCCCCGAGAATTATCACAAATGGGGCGTGCAAAAGACCACGCTGACGCCCGAGAATATCGGCGCGAAACAGCATCTGCGGGTCGAGTTGCAGACGTTTTTCCGGCTGCCGCGCTCGAATGCGCTGCTGTTTCCGATCCGCTGCTATCTGATTGCGTTTCAGGATGTGGTGAGCGTGCCGAAATGGGGTCGCCGTCTGCACCGCGTGGTGCGCGATCTGCCTGAGGAACTGGCGACCTACAAGGGATTCATCGCCAATCGTCCGCTGATGATCGAGTATCTGAGCCGGTTTGACGATGGCCTGCCCACCAGCCCCGGTATCTGGCCGGATCTGGAGACGGAGCCACCGTTGCAGAAGTGAGGAGGTGTGGGGCTATTGCGAAGGGTGCCCCAAAAGCACGCCCGCGCGGAATCAAGGCGCGAAGCGCCGCCGCGCGGATCGCTGGGCCGTCCCGCGGCCTAGCGATGCTGAGAGGAGCAGCAATACTGTGAGGCCATGCGGACTTGGCAGGCATAAAACGCCATAACGTGCCGTTGCTTCGCTAGTCCCCGGCCCAACGATCCGCGCGGCTCATTGTTTGAGGTGAAGGGGAGCAACCCGGCACCCAAGCCTCAACTCTTCTGCGGGTAGCTGATGATGGACAGATACCGTATCGGAAAGCGGATCAACTGATCCGGCCCATGCGGCGAGTCGGCGTCGAAAAAGAGCGTGTCGCCGGGGGTGAGATGGTAGGTTTCGTTGCCATGGCGATAACCGACCTCGCCTTCGAGCATGTAGATCATCTCGATCCCCTCATGCTGAAAGGTCTTGAACGTGTCGGATTCGGAGTTGAGCACGATGAGATAGGGCTCGACCATGACACCGCTGCTGTTCGATCCGATGTGGCCAAGGAGATTGTATTGATGGCCTGCACGGGTGCCTGCGCGCTCGATCTCGACACCTTGCCCGGCTTTGGTATGGACTGCCTCGCGGCGCTCTTCGTATTCCTTGAAAAACGCGGTCAAGGGCACTGAGAGGGCGCGTGCCAGCGTTTGCAGCGTGGTTAGCGAGGGCGAGGTATTGCCGTTCTCGATCTTGGAGAGCATGCCGATGGAGAGTTCGGTCATGTTCGAAAGTTCGGCCACGGTGATGTTCTGTTTCTTGCGATAGGCGCGCACCTCGCGGCCGATGGCAACTTCGAGCACTTTCTCGCGTTCGTCGCGCAGTTTGTGAGGATCCTGAGTCAGTTTGACCAATTTTGCGGGTTCCATGATGCTCATCGTTTTCCTCTCGGGTTGTAATTCGGGCCGTTTCGAATTGCCAGATTGTTCGTAAGTTTCTCGATGTACTTCACCATATTGCATAATTTTTTCCCAAGTGGAAAATGTTACGTAGAGACAAAGCAGGGTCTGACAAGAGGAAACTGACGATGACAGAGCGCGTGATCCGGGTGGGGTTCCTGATATTTCCGGGATTTCCGATGTCTTGTCTGACCTCGGTGATCGAGCCGCTGCGTGCGGCCAATGAAATTTCGGGGCGGCATACCTTTGCCTGGGATCTGATAGCTGAAGGGACCGAGCCGGTGATCTCAAGTGCCGGGATTGCGTTTGAACCCAGTCGCAGCCTCGCAGATACGGCGAATTGCGACTATCTGCTGCTCTTGTCCGCGCCCACCAGCGTGTTTGCGGAGCGCAGTTCACCTGCTCATTTGCGGCGCGCGGCGCGGCATGGGACCATTCTCGGGGCAATCAGCGGCGGGGTGTTTCCACTGTTGCGGAGTGGTGCCGTGGGAGATGCGGCCTTGTCGGTGCATTGGTGCTACGAGGCGGCGTTCCTGGCAGAGTTTCCGGGCGTGCCTGCGTCGGATCAGGTGATCGAGATTACGCCGCGCTGTGTCACGGCCTCGGGGGCGGCGGCTGCGTTTGATCTGGCGCTGCATATGGTCGAAACCGAGCTTGGCGTGGGGATCGCCACCGAGGTGGCGTGTTGGTTTCAACATCCAATGATGCGCAAGGCCGGGGTTCAGCAGATGGTGCCGGTCCTTGGAGAAGGCAGCAACCAGGAGGATCTCCACCCCATCGTTGCGCGGGCGATCGACCTTATGGCACGGCATATGTCGGTGCCCATTTCCATGGCAGAGGTGGCGGAGGATTTGGCGATCACGCCGCGCCATCTGGAGCGTAGCTTCAAGCGGGCGACGGGGCAGAATCCGACCAATTATTACCGCGCCATGCGAATGAAGGCCGCGCGGCAGATCGTGATGTATTCCAACGACACAATGATGCAGATCGCCGAAGCTGTTGGGTATGCCAGTTCCAAGGTGTTGGTGCGGCATTACCGCGAGGCTTTTGGCATCTCGCCGCGTGAGGATCGCCAAAGGATCAATCTCACGCGGGTCAAGGGCAATCTGCCGGTGCCCTCGGTGTGAGTGCGGCCCTTTTCTGGTCCTCAACTGTGCCGTTAATGGGGTGCCCCATTGGTGGTCACTTGAGTCACGGGCGCCATCTTTAATGCGCTGAGCGTATCGCTGTCAGAATCGCGTGATGCAGGGAGCCCGCCGAGGAGCGGGGGCCGATCACCGAGATATGGCGCGGGCTGTGGCAAAGCAGGAAGCAGCCCATATGCTCAACCGCCGTGCGCTGCGCCTCGCCGCCGGTGAAGGCGCGGGTGTTGGCGTTGGTGAGGCGTTCCAACACATCGGCCAAGCCGTCACCGCTGAGGTCAAAGCGGCACCATGCGCCAGTCTGGTCGGTGACGCTTGTGGCGCCCTTGGCCTGCGCCACGATCTGATGTGCCAGATCCTCGTGGGTCTCGATGGGGGCGTCGAGCATCCATTGATCCGGTCCCATCCAGAAGGCGGTGAGGTCAGTGCCGCCCATGCGGACCGGACCGGGGGCGGGGGCACCGATCAGAGAGGTCACAAGGGCGGCGGTCTGCGCCTCATGCCCAAGACGCGCCGCGACGGAGGCAAGCGCCCGGTCGGTGACTTCGGTCAATGTGACCGGGCCGTGGCTGTCGATACGGGGACGGGTCGCCCCGAGCGGGGTGATGGCGATGAGATCAGGCACGGAGGCGCTCTCCTTCTGGATCGACGAAATGGGCGCTGACGACTTCGACGTCATGCTCGACGCCGGTCAGGGGCGAGACGAGGCGCAGGACCTCGCCCATGCGGGTATCGCCGGATTTGAGGAAGGCCAGCGCGATGGCATGGCCCAAGTTGGGCGAGTAGCAGGCGGAGGTCACATAGCCCTGATCATGGGCGGCATCGACCGGGCTGCCGCGTGTCATCAGATGCGCGCCTGCGGGCACGGGGTTGGCGCGGTCCACCGGGCGCAGGCCGACAAGGCGCAGCGCATCCGGGGTATTGAGACCTTCGCGGCGTGAGAGCACAGCCCCGATCGAGTCTTTTTTGTCCGAGACCATCTTGCCCATGCCGAGATTGAGGGCCGTGGTGGTGCCGTTCAGCTCGTTGCCCGCGGCGTGACCCTTTTCGATCCGCATGACGCCGAGCGCTTCGGTGCCGTAGGGAACCACGTCAAACTCGCGCCCCGCCTCCATCAAGCGACGGATCATGGCATCGCCGTAGCGCGTAGGCACGGCGATCTCATAGGCCAGCTCGCCCGAAAACGAGATCCGGAACAGGCGCGCGCGCAAGCCGCCGCAGACGGTGATTTCGCCGCAGGCCATGAAGGGGAAGCCGTCGTTCGAGAGGTCAAACGCAGGGTCCACCACCTTTTGCAAGAGTTTGCGGGCATTGGGGCCAGCGACGGAAAACTGTGCCCAAGCCTCGGTCGTGGAGATGAGCTGCACATCCATGTCGGGGCAGAGGCACTGGCGCACGAATTCCATATGGCGATAGACCGTGACCGCATTTGCGGTGGTGGTTGTGACCACGAAATGATCCTCTGCCAGACGTGCGGCGGTGCCGTCGTCCATGGCGATGCCGTCCTCGCGCAGCATGAGGCCGTAGCGGGTGCGCCCCACGGGCAGTTTGGCGAAGGCGTTGCAATAGATCATGTTGAGGAAAGCGGCGGCATCCGCGCCCTGCACGTCGATCTTGCCCAATGTGGTCACATCGCAGATCCCGACCGAGCGGCGGGTTTGCAGAACCTCGCGGTCCACGCTCTGCCGCCAATGGGTTTCGCCGGCGCGGGGGAACCATTGCGCGCGCAACCACATGCCCACTTCGACAAAGACCGCGCCCTGTTCTTCGGCCCAGAAATGGCTGGGGGTCTTGCGGGTGGGCCGGAAATCCGCACCGCGTGAGCGACCCGCAAAGGCCCCGATGGCGGTGGGGGTATAGGGCGGGCGGAACATGGTGGTGCCCACCTCGGGGATGGATTTGCCCGCCACTTCGGCCATGATCGCCATGCCCGCAGTGTTCGAGGTCTTGCCCTGATCAGTGGCCATGCCAAGGGTCGTGTAGCGCTTGAGATGTTCGACGGAGGTGAAGTTTTCCTGATGCGCCAGTTTGATATCCTTGGCGGTGACGTCATTCTGTTGATCCACCCACGCGCGCTTGGCCCCTTGGACATGCCAGAAGGGGGTGAGGGCGATGGGCGTATCCTCGGCCTGAGGCAGATCGGGGCGGGTGACGGTGCGGCCAAGGTCGGCGACGATGCTTGCGGCGACGTCGGCACCCGAGGTCAGGGCGGCATGGGTCGAGAAGAGACCATCGGCCGCGCCGACCACGGTCATGCCCTGAGGCAGGGTGCCACCGGGAACAAAAGCATGGATATCGGCGTTCCATGTTGGACGGCCGCGCTGATGGCAGGTGAGGCTTACGTTCGGGTTCCAGCCGCCCGTGACGCCAAGCGCGCCGCAGTTTAGGCTACGGCGAGTGCCGCGCGCGTCCGTCACCTCGATCTTGCTCAGCCCAAGGCGGCCTGACGTGTTGGTAATAGTGCCGCCAACGATGACCTCGTAGCCGTTGCCTTTGGGGGCATCGGGACGGGTGTCGATCACGGCGGTGACCGTCACGCCCTTGGCCAGCAAATCCTGCGCGGTGCGATGGCCGTCGTCATTATTGGTGAAAACGGCGATCTCTTGCGCCGGGGTTGCGGCCCAGCGGTTGGCATAGGCGCGCAGGGCCCCCGCCATCATGATGCCGGGGCGGTCGTTATTCTCGAACACGATGGGGCGTTCGGTGGCCCCGGCGGCGAGAATGGCGCGGGTGGAATAGATGCGCCAGAGGATCTGGCGCGGCTTGCCCTCGGGCGGGACGGGCAGGTGATCGCTGACCCGTTCCAGCGCGCCGTAGATGCCGTGATCGAAGGCGCCAAGGATGGTGGTGCGGGTCATCAGGCGGACATTGGGCAGGGCGGCCAGACGCTCGGCGGCCTCTGCCGCCCAGTCGGAACCGGATTGTTGGCCAAGGCCGAAGGTTTCGGTGTTGAGGCGGCCACCGGGCAGGGAATCTTCATCCGCGAGGATGACGTTGACACCGGATTCAGCCGCGGTGAGGGCGGCGGCCAAGCCTGCGGGGCCTGCGCCGATGATCAGCAGGTCGCAATGCAGATAGCCCTTGTCGTAGCTGTCGGGGTCGGCTTGCAGGCTGAGCGATCCCAGACCGGCGGCGCGGCGGATCATGGGTTCGTAGAGTTTTTCCCAGAAGGCCGCGGGCCACATGAAGGTTTTGTAGTAGAATCCGGCGGCAAAGAAGCTTGAGAGGCGGTCGTTGATCGAGAGCGCGTCAAAGGTGAGCGAGGGCCAGCGGTTTTGCGATTGCGCGGTTAGGCCGTCGAACAATTCGGCGGTCGTGGCGCGCGTGTTGGGTTCGCGCCGCGCGCCGTCGCGCAATTCCACGATCGCGTTGGGTTCTTCGGAGCCAGCCGAGAGCGGGCCACGTGGGCGGTGGTATTTGAACGAACGGCCCATCAGGCGCACGCCATTGGCCAAAAGCGCCGAGGCGAGCGTGTCGCCGGGATGGCCCTTCATCCATTTGTCGTCGAAACGGAAGGAAATGGTGCGGCTGCGATCGATCAGTCCGCCCTGCAAACGGTTTTCTTGGGTCATTTGGAGCGTCCCTCGCGGCGGGCCACGTCGCGGGCCAATTCCACCGAAGTGATTTCATGGGTGAGTGTGTTGCGGGTGACGACGAGCCAGCATCGGTCGCCCTGTTCGTGAAACCACAGTTCACGATGCGCGCCTGCGGGATTGTCGCGCAGATAGCCGTAGTCGATGAACTGCGCCAGCGCATCGGGTGCGTCCGGGTCGGGGCGGTTGATAAGGGCGGCGTCGCCTTTGTAGACGAATTCGCTGGCGTCGCGGGGGCCGAGGGTTGGGTGGTTGATCAGCATGGCGCGACCTCTTTCAATGCAGGTTGGGCTGGTTGCCCATGCCCTTTTCGTCGATCATCCGCCCCAAGGCGAAGCGATCAAACCGATAGGCGGTGGCAGTCGGGTGGGGCGTGTCGGTTGCCAGAAGATGCGCATAGGCAAAGCCCGAAGCAGGAGTTGCCTTGAACCCGCCATAGCACCAGCCGCCGTTGAAATAGAGCCCCGCAATCTGGGTACGGTCGATGATGGGCGAGCCGTCCATGCTCATGTCCATGATGCCGCCCCACATCCGCAAAAGACGCGCGCGGCCCAGCATCGGAAAGATCGCCATGCCGCCTTCGCAGACATCCTCGACCACGGGCAGGTTGCCGCGTTGGGCATAGGAATTATAGCCGTCGATGTCGCCGCCGAACACGAGCCCACCCTTGTCAGATTGGCTGCAATAGAAATGGCCCGCGCCGAAGGTGATGACGCCGGGCAGGACGGGTTTGAGACCCTCGGAGACAAAGGCCTGCAAGACATGGCTTTCGATCGGCAGGCGCATGCCCGCGTGCGACATGAGGCGTGAGGAGGAGCCAGCAACGCAAGCGCCGACCTTGTTCGCGCCGATGAAGCCGCGCGATGTCTCGACTCCCAGACATGTGCCGTTCTCGATGCGAAAGCCGGTGACTTCACAATTCTGGATGATATCCACCCCGCGTTGATCGGCGGCGCGGGCATAGCCCCAGGCCACCGCGTCATGGCGCACGGTGCCACCGCGATGTTGGGCGAGACCGCCCTTGATCGGGAAACGGGCATCATTGACGTTCAGGAACGGATAGCGCGCCACAATCTGCGCGGTGGTCAGCAGGTCAGCATCGGCTCCGTTCAGCATCATCGCATTGCCGCGCCGGATGAAGGCGTCGCGCTGTGCGTCGGTGTGGATCAGGTTGAGAATGCCACGCTGGCTGACCATGGCGTTGTAATTCAGGTCCTGCTCTAACCCTTCCCAGAGTTTGAGCGAGAATTCGTAGAACGGCTCATTGCCATCAAGCAGGTAGTTGGAGCGGATGATGGTGGTATTGCGCCCGACGTTGCCGCCGCCGATCCAGCCCTTTTCCAGCACGGCAATCCGCGCCTGTTTGAATTCCTTAGCCAGATAATAGGCCGTGGCAAGCCCGTGGCCGCCGCCGCCGATGATCACATAGTCATAAGACGCCTTTGGCGCTGCATCGCGCCATGCAGGGCCCCAACCCCGATGTCCGGTGAGGGCCTCTTTGATGACCTTGAAACCTGAATAGCGCATGGAATCCGACTCCTTTTCCCTAATTTCAGGGAAAAAGAGCCGCTATGTAATATCGAATTCGGACAAAGCAGGTCGCAAATCGGACTCTGCCTCAAATTCACGGCGCGCGCGGACCTAATCGGCGCGGATCGCCTCGAATTCGAGAATGATGTTGACCGAGTCGCCAACAAAGTCGGGCAGGGCGTAGGTGCTTCCGAAGGCGCTGCGCAGGATTTCGGCGGTAGCGGAGATACCCAGCGTTTCCTTGCCATGGCAGCAGGGGTAGTCGGCGCGCTTGTTGAGCGTCACGTCGAGGGTGACTGGCTGCGTGACGCCGCGGATGGTCAGATCCCCCGACACGGTGCCTGCGGTGTCCGAAATCGGGGTTCCGCCCTCGGCGGTGAACGTGATCATCGGATGGGCCTCGGCATCCAGAAAGTCAGGCGAGCGGACGTGGGTGTCACGCTGCTCGTGGTCGGTATCGACACTCGGCGTGCCAATCGTTGCGGTCACTTTGCCCAAGTCCTGCGTCTCGGGATCATAGGTGAAACTGCCCTCGATCTGGGAAAATCGCCCGAGAACCTTGGCATATCCCGCGTGCATGATCGTAAAGGCCACAACGGCATGTTCCGGGTCAATCTGCCATGTAGCGGGTTCTGCCTGCACGGGGTGAGCGACCCCGAAGGCAAGCGTGGTGCCGAGTGCGGTCAGTCTTAGTCCGGTCATGCTGTTTCTCCTATGTCACGCGGTGTTGGCGTGGATTGCAGGGGTGTCAGTCGTTCTGGGGGCACGATCTTCGGGAATATCAAAGAGGCCCGTGTCCATGGACCACCGGCTGAGCCGAGGCAGGGTCGAGACCACGGCGATCGGGATCGAAAAGACCAAGGCGAGCAAAACGGGCGCGCCGAAAATCAAGGCCCATGGGGCGTTGGTTCCCAGCCAGAAACAGAGACCCAAACCCAAGAGAGTTTGCGGCCAGAGCACACGCGCTGCTTCATCCCAGCCCAACCGGTCACGGCTGCGCTGTTGCGCGCTCCAGCCGATCCGCTGACCGAAGACGAGGCCAAGGGCGAATTGGGTGAGTGCGACCGCGACGATCGGGGATGTGAGCATCGAAAACAGGATCTCGGCCAAACCGCCCGAAACGACCCGTAGCCGTCCGCCGTAGTCCTGGCTGCGGCTCTGTGAGAAAAGCACCTGCGCCAGTCCCATGAGTTTGGGGCTGAGGCTGAGTGTCATGAGAACGGCAAAGAGCGTAAGCCCCGGTCCCAAAGGCACGGCGCTCATTTGATCCACGGTTCCCGCAAGAGAGGCACCGATCAGGATGAAGACAATCCATGCCGGCGCGCTGATATACATCAAGATGGCAAGCACAAGCTGGATGCGGCTAACGGGTTTTAGGTCCGACAGGCCAAGCAGGCGGACATACTGCAAATTACCGTTCATCCAGCGCAATTCGCGGCGAATGAAATCGACAAGGCTGGGCGGATTTTCCTCGTGGCTGTCTGATTCCTCGGCCAGCACGCGCACTTCGTAACCCGCGCGGCGCATGAGCACCGCCTCGACCTGGTCATGGCTGAGGATCGCACCGGACAGGGGGCCGCGCCCCGGCAGCAGCGGTAGCATACAGTGTTCGCGAAACGGGGTGGTGCGGATCACAAGGTTATGGCCCCAGTTCGGGCCGCAATCCCCCTGCCACCAAGCCGAGCCGAGTGTGTAGGATCGCATGCCGTGACGCATGCCGAATTGGAAGGCGCGCGTGAAAAAGTTGCGTGAGGGCAGTCCCGTGACGAGGCTTTGCAGCATTCCGATCTCGGGGCTGGCTTGCATCACGCGGATCAGGTGTAGCACCGTTTCGGCACCCATCTCGCTATCGGCGTCCAACGGCAGGAAAAAGTCGCTTTGGCCTTCGGGGCTGTGCAGGAACTCGGCAATATTGCCAGCCTTGTAGCCGGCATTGTCGGTGCGGCGGCGATAGTGAATTGTGGCGAGAGGCCGGGAGGAGCGCCATTGCGCGACCCGAGCCTCTTCCTTGAGGGCGATGCCGGCGTCATTGGTATCGCTAAGGACGTGGAAAGAAAAGCGCCCGGCCCAAGGGCTGAGCGCCAGCTCTTCCTCCAACCTGCGCAACCGGGCAATCGAGGCGTCGGGATCCTCGTTGCGAAGCGGCATTACCACCGCAATCCGGGACGTGATCGGCTCGTCGCCTCTGACCCGTGTGATGGCGGGTGTTACCCGCGCTGCGGCACCGGCCCCGTGGCGCAGATCGAGCAAAAGACCCAGAACACTATTCCACAGACCAATGGACAGCCAAGGCAGGGTCAGCAGAAATGCGCCCAGCATTGCGCCTTCTCCAAAGGTGATGCCGGTTGGGGCAAAGAGCGTATACATTGCCCAGAACAGTCCGATGACCGTGGCGGTGTTGAGCGCGAGCACACAGCGGCGACGGGCGGGCAGGGGCATCCCACGCCGCGCGCGTGGCAGGCGGATCGCCCCATCTGTTGGCTTTGCGCGATCAGATCCAGACGTATTCCCAGACGTATTCACAGTATCTCCTTGCGATAATCTCTGCCGCAGTCGCGCTCAGCGCCATAATGCAGTGCATACAGATATTGTCCAAAGAATACCCGTCCACTGAAATCTTTTGCATATGCGGGAAGTTGCCGAAAGTCTGCCGCGCCTTGACGCGTTGAGGTCGCGTGTTAACTCTTTCGCGAGATTGAAAAAGGAATCCAATATGTTCGCCGTCGAAGTCCGTGATCACATCATGATCGCACATTCTCTTCCTGATCCGGTGTTTGGACCGGCTCAGGGTGTTCACGGCGCGACCTTTGTCGTCGACGCTGCCTTTTTCACGCAGGACATAGATGCGCATGGGCTGGTGGTGGATATTGGTCTGGCGTCAGAGGCTCTGGCACGGGTTCTGGCCCCGTTGCGGTACGGAAATCTGGACGACAAGCCCGAGTTTGCGGGCAAGTTCACCACGACCGAGTTTCTATCTCATCATATCTGGAGCGGGCTGCGCGATATTGCCAAGGCAGAAGGCCTGGGAGATCATGGGCGCCTGCGCAAGATCCGTGTGACGCTGCATGAGAGCCATGTGGCGCGCGGGTGGTATGAGGCTGACATCTGAGATGGGATTTGACGCGGAGTGGTTGGCGCTGCGCGAGGCGTCGGATATGGTGGCGCGAGATGCCGATCTATTGGCGCGGGCCATGACCTATGCAGGATCGGGGGCTACACTCCTCGATCTGGGATGCGGAACCGGCGCGACCGCGCGGGTCTTTGAGAGCGCGGGTGCGCAAGATATCCGGTGGCGTTTCTTCGACAATGATCCTGAGCTTTTGCAACGTGCCGCTGCGCGCCATCCTCAGGCTGAAATCATCCAAGGTGATTTGGCTGATATCGACGAATTGCCCCTTGCCGGGGTTCGTCTTGTGACAGCCTCGGCGCTGCTTGATCTGGTGTCACGCAATTGGATGGAGCGTTTTGCAGCGCGTCTCGCCAGTGAGCGTGTCGCCCTCTATGCCACGCTAAGTTATGATGGGGTCATGAACTGGACACCGCTTGATCCAGAAGATGCACTCATAACAGAACGGTTCAATGCGCATCAACGCGGAGACAAGGAGTTTGGACCCGCGCTCGGCCCGGATGCGGCTGAAAGCGTCGCGCAAATACTCGGTGCGAGGGGATACAGCGTCAGTCTCGCTCCGAGTCCATGGCGGCTGGGAGCGACTGCGGCAGACATGCAGCGCGCTCTTTTGCACGGTATTGCACAGGCCGCGCTCGAGATGGGCCACGCCACGGCCGATCAATGGATTGGGCGGCGAAAGGCGCATCTGTCTGAGGGTTGGGCGGAGATTGGTCATATGGACCTCTTGGCTCTGCCTCCGTCTTGATGTCCCATAGGTGACATTTTTGAGAATGCCTCTATCTTTGCCATGGCCTTGACGGAACAGTCGAATGGATCACCTCCATGGCCATGGCCAGTCGTTGAACGGAGACCCGGATGCAGACCGCCCAAGTAACTCCCAAGGTTTGGGATCGGATCCTCGCTGCCCGCGCGGGCAGGTCGTGCTTGTGTTGCGGCGATTGGGAAACAGGGGAGCGCGCGGCGATGACGCTCTATGGTTCGATGATTGCGGCCCCCGGATCACCTCATGTGGTGGCACAGATCGGACAATCGCTCGATGGCCGGGTGGCGACCGTCAGCGGAGATGCCGCGGATGTTTCAGGGCCGGACGGGTTGGCGCATCTGCACCGCATGCGGGCCTTGGTGGATGCCGTGATTGTGGGGGTCAAGACCGCGTTGCAGGATGATCCGCGCCTCACCGTGCGCCTCGTGGCTGGCCAGAATCCGGCGCGCGTTGTGATCGATCCTTCGGGACGTTTGCCCAATGATGCGCGACTCTTCGCCGATGATGGGGCGCGACGTGTGGTCATTCAAACCGTGGAGAAGTCTCGTCCGGCCGGAGTTGAAGTGATCACATTGCCGCGAAGCCAGTGGATTTCCCCAGCCGCCATCGTCGCCGCCCTGCGCAAACTCGGCCTCAATCACCTCTTGGTCGAAGGGGGGGCCATCACCATCGCCCGATTTATCGAAGCGGATCTTCTGTCGCGGCTCCATGTGGCCGTTGCGCCTTTGCTGATTGGTGCCGGACCGCAGGGATTGACGACCCAGCCCATTGCCAAGCTGGCGCAGGCGCGTCGCCCCGAAACGCAGGTCTATGGTCTGGGCTCGGATGTGGTGTTTGATTGTTTGATGGGGACACGCGCACAGGCGCAGGTCTGGCCCCACGCCAAACAGGCTACCGCCTTACGGCACGGGTGAAAGACATGGTGCAGCACAGCCGCGCGCTCTGGATCACCGAGGCGGGCCGGGCAGAGATCTTATCCGCATCCTGCGAGGATCATCCGGATCATTGCGTTGTCGAGACACTGTTCTCTGGCATAAGCCGTGGGACAGAGCGTCTGGTCTTTCAGGGTCGCGTGCCCCGGAGTGAGCATGAAACCATGCGCGCGCCGTTTCAGGAGGGCGCGTTCACCTTTCCTGTGAAATATGGCTATAGTTCTGTCGGTCGGGTGATGTCGGGGGCGCAGGCCGGTCAGGTGGTCTTTTGCCTTTATCCCCATCAGGAGCGGTTCGCCTGTCCTCTTGCCGCGGCGGTATCCGTGCCGCATGCCGTGCCACCCGGTCGGGCGGTGTTGGCGGCCAATATGGAAACGGCGCTCAATATCATCTGGGATGCCGGCGTGATGCCCGGTGATCGGGTTGCGGTCGTGGGGACAGGGACGGTCGGAGCTTTGACCGGGTATCTGGCGGCGCGCATGCCCGGCACACAAGTCTGTCTGGTGGACATTGATCCGGCCCGCGCTGGCTTGGCGGAAAGTCTGGGATGCCGGTTTGCGCTGCCACCCCATGCCCAAGAGACATTAGGCGGTGAGGCGGATGTGGCCATCCACAGCTCTGCAACCGATGCCGGTCTGGCAAGTGCGTTGGCCTTGGCTGGCTGTGAGGCGGTGGTTGTCGAAGCAAGCTGGTATGGCACAGGCCAAACCGCAATTGGCCTTGGCGGTGCGTTTCATCAGCGGCGGTTGCGGTTGGTGGCCTCTCAGGTTGGACGCATTCCGGCCAATCACGCCGCCAGATGGACCTATCGCAGGCGATTGGAGGCCGCGCTTGGGTTGTTGACCGATCCAGCACTCGATGCCCTTATTTCGGGTGAGAGCCGGTTCGAGGATCTGCCGCGCGACTATGCCGCCATCCTTGATGCGCCGGGCACGCTGTGTCACCGGGTTCGGTATGGCGACTAAGCCTGAACGCCCTTTGCGGCGCATGGCGTTCGCCGTGCCGGGGGATATCAACACGACAACCGGCGGCTATCTCTATGACCGCCGACTGGCCCAAGCTCTTGAGGCGCGCGGCATCGAGGTGCGGCATCTGAGGTTCGGCGACAGCTTTCCGCAGCCGACGCCGATTGACATGCAGGACGCCGTCAAGCAGTTGCAGGCATTGCCGTCAGATTGCCCGGCGCTCGTTGACGGTTTGGCCTATGGAGCGCTTGAAACCTCGGCCTTGTGCGACCTGCGCGCGCCGCTGGTGGCTCTGGTTCATCATCCACTGGCGCTCGAGCCGGGGTTGAGCGCAGTGCAGGCGCGTGACATGGCCGCACGCGAGACCGCCAACCTTGCCTTGGCGCAGCAGATTGTGGTTACGAGCGGGCATATCGCGGGCTTGTTGCGCGATGCCTATGGGGTGCCCCCTCACCGTGTCCACGTCGCGCGACCGGGTTTCATGCGCCCGCTTGCCGCCGTGCATGAGCGCGATAGCCCGCCCCTCATTCTCTCGGTGGGGATACTTGCTCAGCGCAAGGGGCATGACGTTCTGCTGCAAGCCTTGGCGCAGATTGTTGATCTGGAGTGGAGGGCGGTGATTGTCGGTCGTGCGCATGAGCCTGATACGGTGCGCGCCTTGCACATGCAGCGTACCGATCTGGGTCTGAGCACGCGGGTCGAGATTGCGGGCGAGATTTCACAATCGGCGCTTGATGGGCTTTACGCGCGTGCGACACTCTTTGCGCTCGCGACGCGTTACGAGGGATATGGCATTGTCTTTGACGAGGCGATGGGACACGGCTTGCCCATTGTCAGCACCGATGTCGGGGCGGTGCCGGATACGGTCGCGCCGGGGGCAGGTGTTCTGGTGCCGCCTGAAGACCCCGCGGCATTTGCATCAGCGTTGCGCAGAGTGCTGGAGGATGCGGGCTTTCAGGCAGGCTGCGCCTTGGAGGCGCGGCGCGCGGCCTCTCATCTCGGGGATTGGAATGCAGCAGCCCGCGTGGTTGAGGGTGTGCTCTTTGAGCCCTCAAACCTCGGCTGAATAGTCGAGCACACGCTCTCTGTGTTTGCCGCGGAAATCCGAGGGTGTCAGGCCGTAGAACTTTTTGAACGCCGTTGACAACGTGCCGGTCGAGCCAAAGCCGGTGGCGGTGGCAATATCAATCAAGGGCAGCTTGGTGTCCTGAATCAGATGGTGTGCACGCCGGACGCGCAACTGTTTGTAATAATGGCCCGGTGAGGTTTCAAACACCGCGCGAAACCGCCGTTCAAGACAGCGCTGCGAGGTGTCAACCTGGTCCGCGATTTCGGTGATTGACAGAGGCTCTGACAAGTTATCCTCCATGATGGCCAGCGCATCAGACACCGCCTTGTCATAGAATTTGTGAAAGGCGGCTGGCGCGAAGGGCTGTGTGCTGGAGCTCGTCCGTATGCTCGGTAGCAGGAGATGTCGGCCAATTTCGGTGATCTCGGAAACCGGGAGATCCTTGGCCAAGAGACCAATGACCAGTTCGGCCGTGGCGGCACGGCCCGCTGCAGTGATGATCCCATTGGACAGCTCTGACAGGCTCTCAGTCAGTCGCGGGAGGTCTTGGGTCTCGCGCAGGACGACGGCATCGGCCCAATGGGTCGTGACGGCCCCAGTGCTGATTTGGGTTCGGGCGATGAAGCGTGTTGCGGCATCCGCGAGCAAGATGACAGCATTGCCTAGGCGCCGCATGCTGCGGATACGCGCCATCCACGTTGACGTGTCTGCCGTTTTCGAGGCGATCACGATCAGATAATCAGCAAGGCAGTGATCTGGAATGACCGGCTCTGCCCGCACGATGCAGGCCCCGGTGCCCTGAACAAAGCCAGGATTGTCCGAAACGATCCGCCAGACAAAGCGTGGGCTGCCGTGAACCATGTTCGCAGTCTGTAAGGTGTGAATCACAGAAGCGAGTTCAAGATCACAGAACTTGCGCTGAACGAAAATCTCGAACACGGTTGTTGCGCCGTCAGGCGTGATGGTCGGTTGGGATCGTGAAGTCTGTTCGGTCATGGCGATTCTATAGACTGTAACTTTAGGATTAAAAACCATGATTGATTACATGGTGGGATCAAGCCCTGACTTCTGTTTTATGCGCCGCGTTGGTTTTGATCACAATCGGTAAAGAAGACGGTCAGGGGAATGGGGCTGTTGCGTCTGAGCGCTGTCGTGTATCTTGAGCCATAGAACAGACCGGGAAACGGTGAATGAGCAGGACCCTTGGAATAGTGCTGGCGATGGCTCTGGCCTTTGCCGGACTTACAGGCGCGCGGGCGCAAGACGCGACATTCAGTGGTCTTGCGCGGCTGGATGTTGCCGCCAGTGCGATCACCGATACGGGGCAGGGCGTCGATGTCCATCTGCGCCTTAGCCAAGGTGTGCCCTACCGGGTCTATACGCTGTCGGATCCCGCCCGCCTTGTGCTCGACTTCAAGGAGGTCGATTGGCAAGGGGTCGGGGCTGCCGATCTGATCCGCGGCGAGCGTGTCAAAGGGCTGCGCCTTGGACAGATTAGGCCGGGATGGTCACGCATGGTGGCCGATCTCGATGCTCCCTATCCGCTCGCACGTGCCGGGCTAGATATCGACAACGCAAGCGGTGCCGCCGACTTGCGCGTCCGTCTGGGGGCGGCGGATGCGACGCGGTTCGCTGCGACGGCTGGCACGCCGGACCTGCCCGGCTGGGATATGCCCGATCCGCAGAGCGGGCTTGCTGCGGCACCGGGGCGGGTGCCGGGTGAGGGTCCGTTGATGGTGGTGCTTGATCCGGGGCACGGGGGTATTGATCCCGGTGCGCAGGAGGGCGAATTGGCTGAAAAGACGTTGATGCTGCAATTCGCCCAAGAGCTCCGCGAGGAGTTGCTGCGCGCGGGCGGTTTCGATGTGATCCTCACGCGGGACAGTGATGAATTTGTCAGCCTCGAGCGGCGTGTCGCATTGGCCCATTGGGCCGGGGCAGATGTGTTTTTGTCCCTGCATGCTGATGCGCTCACAGGCGCGCAGGCGCGGGGTCTTTCAGTCTATACCCTGTCCGAGAGTGCCTCGGACGAGGCCAGTGCAGCCTTGGCAGAGCGGCACAACCGCGCCGATATGCTGGCGGGCGTCGATCTGAGCGGCAAGGATGATATCGTAGCTGATGTTCTTATGGATCTCGCCCGAATCGAGACGCGCCCGCGGACGGAACAGTTGGCCACTGCCTTGATCGAGAGCTTTGCCGCGCATGAGCTGCCGCTGCTGTCGCGTCCTCTGCGTCACGCCGGGTTTTCGGTACTCAAGGCACCTGATATTCCCTCTGCGCTGATCGAGCTTGGCTTTCTCTCCAGTCCCCGAGATTTGGCTCGGCTGCGGAATGCGGAGGGACGAGCGCGGATTGCGACGGCCCTGCGCGCGGGACTTATGGCCTGGCGCGATGCCGATGCAGCGCGTGCCGGGTTGGTGCGGCAATGATCCACCGTGAACGCTTTGTCTGGTGGGACGTGGCGTTGACCTGCGCCCTTTCCCTTTTGACCCGGACGCCTTCGATGCCTATATCGGGCACACCAAGCATGCGGGGGCCGTGGTGTTACGTCCGATTCTAAGCCTTTTGGGCACTGTCTTTAGCCTGATCACCCTGATCGTGGTGGTTGTTGGCCTCAGCATTGGTGCCGTGTTGCATATTTATGGCAAGGATTTGCCGAGTCACGAGTCGCTGGCCAATTACACGCCTCCGACCATCAGTCGTATCTATTCGGGCGAAGGGCGGATCATTGATGAATTCGCGCGTGAGCGCCGTCTTTTTACACCTGCAGAGGATATTCCGGATCTGGTGAAGCAGGCCTTTATCAGCGCCGAGGACAAGAATTTTTACACGCATGGTGGTTATGATGCCGTCGGCATTGCCTCGGCGGTGGTGGATGCCGTGAAATCGCGGGGGCGGAACGTGCGTGGCGCCTCGACCATCACGCAGCAGGTGATGAAGAATTTCCTGCTCTCGGGTGATCGTCAGATGGAACGCAAGATCAAGGAAATCATCCTTGCCACGCGGATCGAAGAGACGCTGAGCAAGGATAAGATTCTAGAACTTTATCTCAACGAGATTTTTCTGGGTCAGAACAGCTATGGGGTGGCTGCCGCCGCCCAGACCTATTTCAACAAGACCCTGAGGGAACTGGCCCCACATGAGGCCGCGACGATCGCCTCGATGCCGAAAGCGCCCAGTGATTACCACCCGGTGCGTGAAAAGGAACGGTTGTTGGAGCGCCGTAACTACGTGCTCAAGCAAATGTGGGATAATGGGTATCTGACCGAGGCCGCCTATGAGGAAGAACGCGCAACTCCGTTGCGCAGCGTACAGAACGGAGACTTTGAACCGTTCAGTGCGGAACTTCCGCCGCGTGACTACTTCACGGATGAAATACGCCGCCAGTTGAGTGAGAACTTTGGCGAAGGCGAATTTTTCACCGGTGGTCTGTCTGTCCGCGCCACAATCGACCCTGAAATGCAGGTCCAGGCCGCGCATGCGTTGCGGCGCCAGCTTGAACTCTACGACCGGGGGCAAGGGCGTTGGCGGGGGACTGGCCAAACGCTTCCGCAAGAGGTGCTTGGTACAGAAGCGAAATGGCGTGAAGCCCTTGGAAAGGTGAGTGTCGCGCGGGACATCGATCTGGACGGTCCTTGGTATCCCGCTGTCGTGCTTGAAACCGGCGAGCAAGTCATGCGTGTTGGCGTCGAAGGGGTCGAGGGTATCCAAGAGGTTCCGCGCAGCGATATCAAGTGGTTGGCCGGTGATTTCAATTCCACCTTCGAGGTTGGGGATGTGGTGCATGTGCGCCGCGTGACCGGGCAAGACGGGGCCTTTGTCAACTGGTCCCTGCGGCAGGTGCCTGAGGTGCAGGGCGGCTTTGTGGCGATGGACGTGAACACCGGCCGGGTAATTGCCATGCAGGGCGGTTTTTCCTATCAGGCCTCTGTCTTTAATCGCGCCACACAGGCGCTGCGTCAGCCGGGATCAAGCTTTAAGCCGTTCGTCTATGCTGCGGCGCTCGACAGCGGGTATTCCCCGGCAACGATCGTGATCGATGCTCCGATCGAGATCAACACGCCGCAGGGCCTGTGGCGGCCGCGCAATTCCTCCAACAAGTTCTATGGCCCCACCCCTCTGCGCACCGGAATCGAGCAATCACGGAACCTGATGACCATCCGCCTTGCGCAGGAGGTGGGCATGGATGTGATCGCCGACTATGCCGAACGGTTCGGCGTCTATGACAACATGGGCCAGTTTCTGGCCAATTCGCTCGGCTCGGAAGAGACCACGCTTTATAACATGGTCGCCGCCTACGCGATGTTCGCCAATGGCGGCGAGCGCGTGCGTCCGACATTGGTGGACCGGGTGCAGGACCGTTACGGCAAGACGATTTATCGCCATGACGAACGCGAGTGCGTGAATTGCGACGATCCCGGGATTCCGGAAAACCGTGGCCCGCGCATTGTTTCAGACCGTGAGCGCGTGATGAATGCCGTCACGGCCTATCAGCTCACCTCGATGCTCAAAGGTGTTGTGGACCGTGGCACGGCCTCGGGGGCAATCAATCTGCCGGTGCCTGTTGCGGGCAAAACCGGGACAACCAATGATGCGCGTGATGTGTGGTTCGTGGGCTTTACCAGCAACATCGCCGCAGGGTGTTACATTGGTCATGATCAGCCGCGCGGCTTGGGCAAATCAGCCTATGGGTCGTCGCTCTGCGGCCCTGTCTTTCAAGAGTTCATGACGGAGGCTGTCAAGAAATACGGGGGCGGGCCGTTTGATGTCCCTCCGGGTGGCCACTTCATCAAGATCGACCGCTTCACCGGGGCGCGCCTGTCGGATGATGCCGAAGGTGCAAACGTGGTGGCCGAGTATTTTCGTGATGGTGAGGAGCCGGTATTTGGCTTGGCGTATGATGGTGGCTTTGCCATGGGCAACGATCTGGAGCTGTTCAGTGCCGGCGAGCGTGAGCGCGTGCAAGAGGTGACCACCTCGACTGGGGAAAAGGCACGGGTCGGGGGCAAAGCCAGCTTTGGCTCGATGAGTTCGGGTGGCCTGTACTAGGGCTCTCTTGCCCGGCCCGGCGCGCTGCGCTATCACCCGCACCTGACCAGACAAGGACACCCCGATGCGTGCAGAAACCCAGAACCTCGTGGCCGAGATCGAAAAGTCGTTGGAGCTGTTGCGCCAGCGGCTGGGGTGGGAGACCGCTCGGCACCGCCTTGAGGAATTCAATGCCCGCGTCGAAGACCCTACGCTGTGGGATGATCCCGCCCGCGCGCAGTCGCTGATGCGCGAGCGTCAGGCCCTGGTGGATGCGCTCGACACCCATGACAGTCTCAAGCAGGAGCTGGAGGACAATCTTGGCCTGATCGAGTTGGGCGAAATGGAGAATGATACCGAAGTCGTGTCTGAGGCGGAGGCCGCAATCAAGGCTCTGGCCAAAGTGGCGGCCGCCAAGGAACTGGAAGCGCTGTTGGACGGAGAAGCAGATTCCAATGACACCTTCCTTGAGATCAACGCAGGTGCGGGCGGCACCGAAAGCTGTGATTGGGCGTCTATGTTGGCGCGTATGTATGTCCGCTGGGCCGAAAAGCGTGGCTACACGGTCGAGTTGCAGTCGGAATCGGCGGGCGAGGAGGCGGGGATCAAATCTGCTGCCTACAAAATCAGCGGCCACAATGCCTATGGCTGGCTGAAATCCGAATCGGGTGTGCATCGCTTGGTCCGCATTTCGCCGTTTGACTCCGCCGCCAAGCGGCACACGTCGTTCAGCTCGGTCTGGGTCTATCCGGTTGTGGACGACAATATCGAAATCGAAGTGAACCCGTCGGACATCCGTATTGACACCTACCGCAGTTCCGGTGCGGGTGGGCAGCACGTGAATACCACCGACTCGGCGGTCAGGATCACGCATATTCCAACTGGGATCGTGGTCACCTCCTCGCAGAAATCACAGCATCAGAACCGTGACATCGCGATGAAAGCCTTGAAATCTCGGCTTTATCAGCAAGAACTGGACCGTCGAAACGCCGCCATCAACGAAGCGCATGACGCCAAGGGGGACGCAGGCTGGGGCAATCAGATCCGGTCTTATGTGTTGCAGCCCTATCAGATGGTCAAGGATCTGCGGACGGGGGTCGAGACTTCGGACACCAAAGGGGTGCTGGATGGGGATCTCGATGAATTCATGGCCGCTACTCTGGCCATGAATGTCAGCGGTAAGAGCCGCGCCGAGGCTCAGGGGGGTGATTGACCCGGCCTGGTCGCCCTGCTTAGGGTAAAGTCGAAAAAAATGCGGCGAAATCGAGGGAACCGTGCTGCATTGCTGCTTCCAACTGGCGATGTGAGCGACTAGGTAATGAAAATGAAATTCCCGGGGGCGCACCAACCGACCCCCCGAGAAAGGGAGAGATTGAAATGCTGAACAATATTGGCCTTCCGGGGCTTCTTCTGATCGCGGTCGTCGTGCTCGTGCTGTTTGGGCGCGGCAAGATCTCGTCGCTGATGGGCGAGGTGGGCAAAGGCATCACCTCTTTCAAAAAGGGTGTCGCAGAGGGCACCAAAGAACTGGATGACACCACCAAGGATTCCGCCGAAGGTGCGCGCGACGTGACCCCGGCCGAAGACAAAGACAAGGTCTGATCCCTAAATGTTCGATCTAGGCTGGACGGAGCTATTGCTCATCGGCATCGTGGCCTTGATCGTGGTGGGGCCCAAGGACTTGCCCGGAATGTTTCTGGCAGTCGGAAAGTTTATTGGCAAAGCCAAGGGTATGGCTCGCGAATTCAGCCGCGCGATGAATGACGCCGCCGAACAATCCGGGGTGAGCGATATTCAAAAGACCTTCAAGTCGGCATCGAACCCCATGAAAACCGCGATGGATGAGGTGCGCAAGACCACCGATAGCGTCAGCCGCGATCTCAAAGACGCGGCCAAGCCGCCGCTCACCCAAGAGCAAAAGGCCGCGGCCGAGACGGCGCGTGAGAAGACCGCCGAGATGGCCGCGACGCGCAAGGCCGCCAAAGCCGAAGTCTCACCTGCCACAGCTCCTGCTGAGGTGAACCCCAAACCGAAACCGAAACCCAAGCCGAAGAAAAAGACCAAGGCAGAGGATCAGGCATGAGCCCGCGCGAAGAGATCGACGACAGCAGCGCGCCTCTGATCGAGCATTTGGCCGAGTTGCGCACGCGGCTGATCCGGTCGGTCATCGCCTTTATCATCGGGATTGTGCTGGCTTTTATCGTGGCTGAGCCGATCTTGCAGTTCCTGCTCGAACCGATCGAGGCCAGCCTGCGTGAGTTGGGCGATCCGTCCCCGACGATGCAATATACAAGCCCGCAGGAATACCTCTTTACTCTGTTCCGTATCTCGATGGTGTTCGGCTTTGCTCTGGCCTTTCCTGTGATCGGCTTTCAGATGTGGCGCTTTGTTGCGCCCGGTCTCTACCGGCAGGAAAAGAACGCGTTTTTGCCGTTCATGATCGCGTCGCCGGTGATGTTCCTGTTGGGGGCGTCCTTTGCGCATTTCGTGGTAACGCCGCTGGCGATGGCGTTTTTTCTGGGCTTTGCCGATGTGCCCTCGATCATCGCCGATCTGATGACTGGACTGGTCAGCTCAGAGGACCTGCCGGGTGCCGTTGCGACCGCGCCCGATACGAGTGAAGGCATTCGCATCACCTTCTTTGGCAAGGTCAACGAAAGTCTCGATATTACGCTGAAATTCATCATCGCCTTTGGCCTGTGCTTTCAATTGCCGGTGTTGCTCACGCTCATGGGCAAGGCGGGGCTGGTCAGTTCTGGCGGCCTGAAATCGGTGCGTAAGTATGCGGTGGTCGGTATCCTGATCCTTGCGGCGCTTGTGACGCCGCCTGATGTGATGACGCAATTGATCCTCTTCGTCGTGGTCTATGGCCTTTATGAAATCTCCATCCAACTTGTTTCGTGGGTCGAGAAGAAGCGCGAGGCGGAGTTGCGGGCCGAAGGGCTGTGGTTTGACGACGAAGACGAGGCGGATGCCGATGTCGACGACCCGCTGACCGACGCCGCCGAGGACAAAGGCAAGAGCTGAATGACTGTTGACCCGTTGGACCGTATCGCCGCCGCGCTTGAGCGGATGGCCCCGGCGCCGCTTACGGCTCCCGAGTTTGAGGTGGCGGATGCCTTTGTCTGGCATGTGGCACCGGACCGGCTAGAGCCTGTCGCGCAGGTCAGTCGGGTTGACATGGGTCTATTGGTCGGGGTGGACCGGTCTCGCGATACGCTCTTGCAGAACACGTTGCAATTCGCCCGCGGTCTGCCTGCCAACAATGCCCTGCTTTGGGGCGCGCGGGGCATGGGAAAGTCGAGCCTCGTCAAGGCGGTGCATGCCGCCGTGCGGGCTGAGGGTCTACCGCTCAAGATTGTGGAATTGCAGCGCGAGGATCTACCTTCGGTCAGCCGGTTGCTCAATCTGCTTCGGGGCAGCAAGACGCGGTTCCTGCTGTTCTGTGACGACCTCAGCTTTAGCCATGATGATCAGCATTATAAGTCGCTGAAAGCGGTTCTGGATGGCGGTATTGAGGGACGTCCCGACAATGTTGTGTTCTATGCCACCTCGAACCGACGCCATCTGATGCCGCGTGACATGATCGAGAATGAGCGGTCGTCTTCGATCAGCCCGTCCGAGGCGGTCGAGGAGAAGGTATCGCTTTCGGATCGGTTTGGTCTCTGGTTGGGTTTCCATCCGTGTGATCAGGACCAATACCTTGCGATGATCCGGGGGTATTGCGATGCCTACGGCGTCGAGATTGACGCGGCAACGCTGCGCGCCGAGGCGATTGAATGGCAGGCGACCCGCGGTGCGCGCTCGGGACGCGTGGCGTGGCAATATTTTACAGATCTCGCTGGACGACGTGGCGTGGCCGTCACGGAGCGTCACAGCACTTTGGCCGGAACGTCTCAGGAATAGGCTATCATGCGACCGCAGAGCAAGACTGCGGTCCATAGCCCTAGCGAACCAACGGCCACTCTGCGTTGCCGTGGCAGGTGTTGATCGGCGATCTGTAAATGCAGAGCCGCGTTCAGCAGAGCGAGCACCAGGAGCGCTATCTTTGCGCGAAACCAGCTGTTCGCTACGTAGTCTGTCGCTTGCACCGAAAACAGTAGGCCCCCGCAAACCGCCGCAATGGAGAGGCCGATAATCGCATAGCTTCGCAGAAGCTGCACGGCGCGCAAATCGCCCCGCAAGAGCCTCAGATTCATTGGAATGATCGCGCCAATCAGCATCGCAAGGCCCAAGATGTGGCCTGTATTCACCAATGGGTAGGTCCAACGCGAGGCGCGCAAGGCCTGAGCAAATGGCTGTGCCTCAAGCGCGGCGGCCCACTCCATCAGAGGCGTTCGGGATAAAGTTCATAGAGTTTGCCCGCAATCCCGACGGCCTCTGCCTTGACCAAAAGCTCGTTCGGATCGGCTGCGCGTTTGCCGATGATCGTAACCTCGGTGCCGGGCGCGAGCATCGCGTCGCTTAGACCTGCGCGTTCATTGCGCCAAGGCTGACCAACCTCCGCCTTCCAGATTTCGCCTTCGGCGTCGAGGGTCAACACCCCATGCGGATTGCCAAGCCGGGCCTCGGTGATCACGCCGGTCAATTCGAACCTGCCATCATCGGTCCAGCGCCATCCATGATGGGCATTTACGGGCCACGCGATCAAAAGGGCGGGCAGGGCGACTGTGATAAAGCGGCGTGTCAGGGTCATGGGGGGCTCCTTTCTCACTCTTCCATATAGCTGGGCACGCAACCCGCGCAGGTAAAATTAAATTTTCCCGCACAAGATGTGCCGCACTTGTAAGCGGAACTATTGGTGGCCAAGGCCACGTGGCGGGCTGGTTCAGTGGATTGTTGCATGTTCGCGCTCTGTTCGCAAAATTGGCTTGGAAGCTGCGCGCGTCTCGCCTATGTGTGGGGGATATGAACCCCGGGGGTCAGAATGGCCGATCTGAAGTATATCGAGGTGCGCGGCGCGCGCGAGCACAACCTCAAGAACATCGACGTGGATATTCCGCGCGATCAGTTGGTTGTGATCACCGGGCTTTCGGGGTCGGGCAAGTCGTCGCTCGCGTTTGACACGATCTATGCCGAGGGTCAGCGGCGCTATGTCGAGAGCCTCAGCGCCTATGCGCGGCAATTTCTCGACATGATGGAAAAGCCAGATGTGGATCACATCAGCGGGCTATCCCCTGCAATTTCCATTGAGCAAAAGACGACCTCCAAGAATCCGCGTTCGACCGTTGGCACCGTGACCGAGATTTACGACTACATGCGGCTGCTCTTTGCCCGCGTCGGCACACCCTATTCGCCTGCCACCGGCCTGCCGATCGAGGCGCAGCAGGTGCAGGATATGGTCGACCGTGTGATGGCGATGGAGGAGGGCACGCGTGCCTATCTGCTCGCCCCGATCGTGCGCGACCGCAAGGGCGAGTATCGCAAGGAGTTTCTGGAGCTGCGCAAGTCCGGGTTCCAGCGGGTCAAAGTGAATGGCGAATTCTACGAGTTGGACGAACCGCCCACGCTCGACAAGAAATTCCGCCATGACATCGACGTGGTGGTGGATCGCCTCGTCGTGAAAGAGGGGCTGGAGACGCGGCTGGCGGACAGTTTCCGCACCGCGCTCGATCTGGCCGACGGGATTGCCGTGCTGGAAACCGCACCCAAGGACGCTGAACCGGAGCGGATCACCTTCAGCGAGAAATTTGCCTGTCCGGTCAGTGGGTTCACCATTCCAGAGATCGAGCCACGACTGTTTTCCTTCAATGCCCCGTTTGGCGCGTGTCCCGCCTGTGACGGGCTTGGGGCGGAACTGTTCTTTGACGAACGGCTGGTTGTCCCTGATGAGGCGCTGAAATTGGCGGATGGCGCGATTGCGCCGTGGCGCAAGGGCAAAAGTCCGTATTTCACGCAGACCATCAACTCGATCGCCAAGCATTACGAATTCGACAAGAATAGCTTGTGGAAAGACCTGCCTGCACATGTGAAGCAAATTTTTCTGCATGGCTCTGGCGAGGAAGAGATCCCGTTCCGTTATGATGAGGGCGGGCGCGTTTATCAGGTGAGCCGCGTATTCGAGGGGGTCATTCCTAATATGGAGCGGCGCTATCGCGAGACGGATTCGAACTGGGTGCGTGAGGAATTCGAGCGCTATCAGAACAACCGCCCCTGCGGTGCCTGCGGTGGTTATCGCCTGCGGGCCGAGGCGCTTGCGGTGCGCATTGCAGGCCTGCATGTGGGGCAAGTGGTGCAAATGTCGATCCGTGAGGCGCTGGACTGGTGCGGGACGGTGCCGGATCATCTGGGCAAGCAGAAGAATGAAATCGCCCGTGCCATTCTCAAGGAAATCCGCGAGCGGCTTGGGTTTCTCAACAATGTTGGCCTTGATTATCTGACACTTAGCCGCAATGCAGGCACGCTGTCGGGGGGCGAGAGTCAGCGGATCAGGTTGGCGAGCCAGATCGGCAGTGGCCTTACCGGCGTGCTCTATGTGCTCGATGAGCCGTCTATCGGCTTGCATCAGCGGGACAATGGGCGGCTTTTGCAAACGCTGCGCAATCTGCGCGATCAGGGCAATACGGTGATCGTGGTTGAGCATGACGAAGAGGCCATTCGCACGGCGGATTACGTCTTTGACATTGGTCCCGGTGCGGGCGTGCATGGCGGGCGGGTGGTCAGCCACGGCACGCCTGACGTCGTGGCCAATGACCCCGCCTCGATCACGGGGCAATATCTGTCGGGGACGCGTGAAATCGCGGTGCCCGAGGTACGTCGCAAGGGCAACAAGAAGAAACTGACGGTGGTCAAGGCGACCGGAAACAACCTCAAAGAGATGACGGCAGAGTTTCCGCTTGGAAAATTCGTTTGTGTTTCAGGGGTCTCGGGTGGGGGGAAATCCACTCTGACCATTGAGACCCTGTTCAAAACCGCCTCGATGCGTCTGAACGGCGCGCGGCAGACGCCTGCGCCCTGCGAGACGATCAAGGGGTTGGAGCATCTCGACAAGGTGATTGACATCGACCAACGGCCCATCGGGCGAACTCCTCGTTCAAATCCAGCCACTTACACCGGGGCCTTTACGCCAATCCGGGATTGGTTTGCTGGGCTACCCGAGGCCAAGGCGCGCGGGTACAAGCCCGGGCGATTCAGCTTTAACGTCAAAGGCGGGCGATGTGAGGCCTGTCAGGGCGACGGTCTCATCAAGATCGAGATGCATTTCCTGCCGGATGTCTATGTGGAATGTGAGACCTGCAAAGGCGCGCGCTATAACCGTGAAACGTTGGAAATTCGCTTTAAAGGCAAGAGCATAGCCGACGTTCTTGATATGACGGTTGAAGAGGCGCAGGAGTTTTTCAAGGCGGTCCCATCCATCCGCGAGAAGATGGATGCGCTGATGCGCGTTGGCCTTGGCTATATCAAGGTCGGCCAGCAAGCGACGACTCTGTCGGGTGGTGAGGCGCAGCGCGTCAAACTGTCGAAGGAATTGGCCAAGCGCTCCACGGGGCGCACGCTCTATATTCTGGATGAGCCGACCACGGGATTGCACTTTGAGGATGTGAAGAAGCTCTTGGAAGTATTGCATGAATTGGTCGATCAGGGCAATTCTGTCGTAGTAATCGAGCATAATCTCGACGTGATCAAGACCGCCGATCATGTCATCGACATTGGTCCCGAAGGGGGCGATGGCGGGGGTGAGATTGTGGCCGTTGGGACACCGGAACAGGTGGCAGACGAACCGCGCAGTCACACCGGGCATTATCTCAAGGAGATTCTGGCCGCGCGCCGAGTTGCAGCGGAGTAGGGTGGTGGGGCGGATCGTACGGTTGTGCGGGCGGATCGTACGTCTCGTCGTCCTTTTGTTCCTCGCGCTCTGGATTGGCCTGAGTGTGCATTTTCAGATCACCGCCCCGCTTGTCTATCTGCTCTATTTCGCCTTGGCGCTCTGCTGTCTTGTGATGGCTCGGTTCATGACGCGCGGGGAGTGGGGCCGGGTCTGGGGGCTATGCATTTCTGTGCTGGCGGTTTGGGGGCTCTGGTGGGTGACGATCGAGCCGCGTCAGGATCGCGACTGGATGGCGGAGGTCGCGCGCGGTGTCACGTCTGAGCAGGGCGTCGGTGATCTGGTCCGTGTCCGTAACATCCGAAGTTTTCGATGGTCGAGTCCGACTGAGGCGGTTGAAGGCTGGTATGATCTAGACCTTGATCCAACGGCAATCCAGTCAGTGGATATGATCATGTCGATTTGGGATAGTCCGGAGATTGCCCATACGCTGGTCAGTTTCGGTTTTTCTGACGGGCGGCACATCGTGTTTTCGGGAGAGATTCGCAAAGAGGTGGGCGAGGAGTTTTCGGCACTCGGTGGGTTCTTTAAGAAGTATGAGCTGGTGCTGATTGCCGCTGACGAGCGCGACATCGTGCATTTGCGAACGGATGCGCGGGGCGAGACGGTGTCGCTTTATCCGGTGGCGATGCCTGCTGCGCAACGGACGGCGTTGTTTCGGGCGTTCCTGGAGTATGGCAATGCCTTGGCCCAAGAGCCGCGTTGGTATCACACGCTCTGGACCAATTGCACGACGATGCCTTATCGGCTTGTGCGGCGGGCGTCTGATCAGGTGGTGTTTGATCCACGTGTCATTCTATCGGGCCGTCTGCCGGGGTATTTGTATGACTTGGGTGTCCTGCCTGGTGCAGGCACCGAGCCGCTGGACGTGCTGAAAGAGCGCGCTGCCGTTCCACGCCGTCCGGTGACCGGGCTGAGTGGCGTGGAATATTCGCGACTGCTGCGTGAGGGGTGGCGCGATTAGAGCTGCGCGATGCCTCACATGGTGACATTGCGTAACTCTTTGTTTCTGACGTGTTAGTTCAACACCGCTGCTGCTGCACCGATCAGGTCCAGAACCTCTCGGGTTTCGCGGTTGACGCGGTAAACCTCATCGCCGACGCGGTAGTAGGTGCTGTCACGGTCGAGGCCGTAACGCCCGGGATTGCGAATGATGATGTAGTCATCGCCGATCCGGTCGCCGACGCGATAGTAGCCCTGCTTTTTGGCCTGACCGGGGGGCTGGCAGCCATTGTGCTTTTTCGCAAGACCGGGCGGGCAGTCGCGGCCGCCGGCGATAACAGGCGTACCGCCCAACGTGATGCCCATCAGCAAAAGGGCTAATATTTGTTTCATGGCCTGTCCTTTCGTTTCACCGTAAGACATGGCCCTTGTCACGCCCGATGCCAAGGCCGGGCGTGACAGATGCGCGAAACGCCGCCGTTACTTCTTGAGCGGGCAGGTGGAGAGGCCAAGGATCGAATAGAGCGGGCAACTGGACATCAGGCCTGTCACCAGCGGGATCACACCGATCAGGTAGAGCCAGCTATAGGCACTGTCACGGTTGAAAAAGAAGCCAATCAGCAGGCCGAGGCCGAGGAGGATGCGCAGGGCGCGGTCGATGGAGCCGACGTTTTTCTTGAGCATGGGAACACCTTTGACATGAAGGGGCGGAATAGCCCGGGATCATGTGGTCAGTATGTCCTGCCTTCGGTCGCGTGGTCTGTGATCTGGTCACAGAGGCAGCCGTTATTTGAAGTTGCGGCTTTCCTTGATCTGCTCCCAGGCCCAAACGACCTGTTGCAGCTGCTCTTCCTGGCTGCGGTCGCCGCCGTTGATGTCGGGATGCAACACCTTGATCAGCGATTTGTAGGCCTTGCGCAGGTCCGCCTTGGTCCAGGTGTCTTCTGCCTCGAGGATCTCGATGGCGCGACGCTCGGTGGGGGGCAATTTCCGCGTGCCACCCTTTTTCTTGCCGGGGTTCTGAGTGGCATTGACGCCCAGAACCTGATGCGGGTCTTCGATGCCCAAGCGGGCCCAGGCGCGGGCCTCGGGATCGGTGATGCGGCGGGTTTCACGCTCCCACACCTTGTCCTTGGACATTTGCGCATTGAGTTCGGCCTCGGTGGTGCCGTCAAAGAAATTCCACTTGAGGTTATACTCGCGCACATGTTGCTGGCAGAACCAGAAATAGTCGTCGAGCACATCCGGGGCTTTGGGCGCGCGGTATTTTCCCGCTTCTTGGCAGCCGTCATGGTCGCAGAGCCGGGTCGAAGTTTCGGATGCACCGGACATCCCGCGCCGACCACGCGGATTTTTCTTTTTGGCCGAGGACACGGACATATCGAAACCGAAGGGATCTGATTTGGACATGGGGCAAACCTTTGCGAGTCGGAGACGAGAGTGTATGCCAAAACGCGGCAAATTGAAGGGGCGGGCGGAAAAATATTCCGGGTCAGGCGGGCAGGATCGGTCCTTGAAACTGGCCGTTGTCCTTGGGGTGGTCGATCCTCTGATTGTGCCGTCGGGTTAAGAGGTCTCGGAGAGATCAGCGTCCTGTTCCTCGGTCGGCACGGTCTCGCGGAGTGGTGCGGGCGGCCGTGAACCCTCGGGCAGCAGCACCTCGCGGCGAAAGACCGAGACCGAGCGATAGACAGTATGGGTTGACGTGAGCCCCTGACGTTCTTCGCTGGGCAGGATGTCGGTGCGTAGATACTCCCACCCTGCGCGGGCCATGTCATTGAGCAGATCCTCGACACCCAAGGCAAAGCGCGCCTCGGGGGTCTTGACGCCGGGGGCCTTGCGGCCGCGTGTGGGGGCGGGCAGGACCTTGTATTCGTAAAGGGGCATGAACGGCTCCGGTCTGGGGCAGGCGCCATATCCTACGCGACTGGGCCGGGGGTGCAAGCGAAAGACGAAACCCCGGACCACTGATCCGGGGTTTCCTGGTGTCTTTGGTCGTCGGAGCAGGTTATTTGGGGCCCGGTCCGATCACCATGATCATCTGACGCCCTTCCATCTTGGGCATATTCTCGATCCGACCGACGTCTTTGATATCTTCGGCGATGCGTTCAAGAAGCTGGCGGCCCAGATCCTGATGCGCCATCTCTCGGCCCCGGAAACGCAGGGTGATCTTGACCTTGTCGCCGCCTTGCAGGAATTTCACGACGCTGCGCATCTTGACGTCATAGTCATGCGTATCGGTGCCGGGGCGGAACTTGATTTCCTTGACCTCGATCACCTTCTGCTTTTTGCGCGCTTCGGCTTCGCGTTTCTGCTGTTCGTATTTATATTTGCCGAAATCCATGATCTTGCAGACCGGCGGCGTGGCGCTCGGTGAGATTTCGACCAGATCAAGTCCCGCCTCTTCGGCCATTTCGAGCGCACGTTGCGGGGTCACAACCCCGACGTTTTCGCCATCTGCGCCGATAAGGCGGATTTCATCACAGCGAATGCGGTCATTGATACGGGGGCCGGTTTCGCGCGTGGGAGGCGCGTTGTGGGGTCTGCGGGCTATGGCTTTGTTCCTTCGATCGTTTGTGGGTATGGGTGAATTCGACGCTGCAAGGTAAACGCGGGAAGGCGGGCTTTCAAGCTGCAAATCGGCCGATCTGAGCCGAAAGCCGGTCAATTTCCCCTTGCGCCTTTTGCTATAGACCTACATTTGAAGAGACGTTGACACGATGGGCCGTGCGGTGAGCGTGCGTGTCCGACAGTTTTGGAGAGACGGTTATGAAAAACCTGATTTGGATTTTGGTCGCGGCCGTTGTTCTGGGTGGCGGATATTTGCTGTTCAGCGGCAAATCGGTGACAGAGGTCGTGGACAGCGTGAGCGAGAGCACGCAAGAGGTCGAGGCCCCGGCGGCATTGGAAGATGCCGCAGCTGCGGTTGGTGAGGCCGCTGAGGCCGCTGCCGAGACGGCGAGCGATGCCGCAGCCGCAGTTGCCGAGACCGCAACCGAGGCGGTTGAGGCCGTCAGCGACACCGTGACAGGGACGGTTGACGCAGCCACGGAGACTGCGACAGAGGCGACGGATGCTGCGCAGGATGCGGCAGCGGCGGCGACGGACGCGGCTACGGAGACCGCGACAGAGGCGGCGGACGCTGCGCAGGATGCGGCAGCAGAGGCGGCGGACGCGGCTACGGAGACCGCGACAGAGGCGGCGGACGCTGCGCAGGATGCGGCAGCGGCGGCGACGGACACGGCTACAGAGACCGCGACGGAGGCGGCGGACGCAGCGCAGGATTCGGCAGCAGAGGCGACGGACACGGCGACGGAGACCGCGACAGAGGCGGCAACGGATGCTGTGTCCGCGACGGCGGATCAACCGGCAACGGCACCCGAAGTGGCGCCCGAGGCATTGACGGTTGAGGGGTTCGACATGAGCGAAGTCGAGACCTTGATTGAAGAGTCCGATCTTGGGGCGTTGCAAAAGACAATGCTGGTTGAAGGCGTCCGGGTGGCGCAGGACAATCCCGAGTTGCTGCAGGCGGCGCTTGAAGCGGCCCGCGCGGCGCTTGGATACTGAGCTATATCTTTACATGAAGAAACCCGCGCACGGCTTTGGCTTTGCGCGGGTTTTTTATGTCAGTTGTTCTGATTTCTCAGTCCAGAAACGCCTTTTCGACGACGTATTCCTTGGGGTCGGAATTGGCCCCTTCGCGCAGGCCGTAACCTTCGAGCATATCCTTGATTTCAAGGTTGAAGGCGAGATTGCCGCAGACCATGGCGCGGTCGGTTTCGGGGCTGAGCGGGGCCACGCCCAGATCGGCAAAGACCTCGCCCGAGCGCATGAGATCGGTGATGCGGCCCATCTTGGGGCTCTCTTCGCGCGTGGTCGTGGGATAATAGCGCAGCTTGTCGGCAAAGCCCTCGCCGATCAGTTCGGCCAACATTTCGTCGTTGCGGATGCTCTCGATCAGGTCGGCCCCATATTGCAACTCGCCCAGTTCGCGGCAGGTGTGGGTGATGATCACCTCGTCATAATCGCTATAGGTCTGCGGGTCGCGCAGGAGCGAGGCGAAGGGCGCAAAGCCGGTGCCGGTGGCAAAAAACCAGATGCGTTTGCCGGGAAGCAGCGCGTCATGCACCAGCGTGCCCACGGGTTTGGGGCGCAGAATGATCTCATCGCCCACCTCGATATGTTGCAGGCGCGAGGTCAGCGGGCCGTCCTGTACCTTGATCGAGTAGAATTCCAACTCGTCATCCCAAGAGGGCGAGGCGATGGAATAGGCGCGCAGGAGCGGCTTTTCCTTGCCGGTTTTCTCGTCGGTCTGCATCAGGCCGATCATCACGAATTCGCCCGAGCGAAAGCGCAACGAGGCGGGCCGGGTCACGCGGAAGGAAAACAGCCGGTCCGTCCAATGCGTGACCTGCGTCACGATCTGCGCATCGGGAATCGCAAGGGTTTTAGGTGCTTTCGCGGTCGCTTGGGTCACGGCGGTCATCTCATTCATGGGGCCATCTGCCGGTGAGTTAAACCGACATCCTCTTCTAATCTTTGATTCAGGTCAGGTGAAGGTAATAATCAGCCGCGCAGCCGCGCCTGATAATCATGCGCCTGCCAATCGGCCCGAAAGAGCCAATCGGATTCAGGCTGACGGGTGGCGAGGGCGTCAGAGATTTCCACCTCATCAAAGCCCGAACGCCGGGCCATCGCATATTGATCAGCGATGACATGGCCGCGCGCGCGCAGCCGTCCGGTAAAGCCCATCAAGCGCAATTGCCGTGCGATGGAAAAGCCGCGCCCATCAGCGGCAGAGGGGAAATCGACGCGGATCATCTCAAGTGCGTCCAGCCGCCCGGCCAGCGTGGCGGCGTTGGTGTCATTGGGCAGATCGAGCGCATTTGCCTCGGTGCCCGCCTCGGCCAAGGGCGTGATGGGGGTGGTCCAATCGTCGGGGCCAAAGCCCCGGTCGGTGACGAGTACGGTCATGCGGAAACTCCTCTTCGCACCATCTTGCCGTTGACAAAATGGATGCCACATTCGGTTTTGTCCTGATCGCGCCAGCGGCCCGATCGGGGATCTTCGCCCGGTTTGACGGGCGTGGTGCAGGGCATGCAGCCGATGGACGGATAGCCACGCGCCACCAGCGGATGCCGGGGCAGGCGGTTTTCGTCCATATAGGTGCGGATATCCTCGGGCGTCCAATGCGCCAGCGGATTGACCTTGATCCGGCCAGTATCGTCCTCGACCTCGAAGAAATCGAGGGCGGCACGCGTGCCCGCCTGATAGCGTTTGCGCCCCGTTATCCAGCCGTCAAAGCCCGTGAGCGCGCGTTGCAGCGGCGCGGATTTGCGCAGGGCGCAACAGGCATCGGTGTCGCGCTGATGCAGGGTGGCGTCCGGGTCTTGGGCCCTGAGATCGCCCGCATCCGCGCGGATGATCCGCAGGTCGCTCAGGTTGAGGCGCTCTGCCAGTTCCTGTTGGTAGACCAGCGTTTCGGCAAAGAGCATTTGAGTGTCGATGAAGATCACCGGCGTGTCGCGGCGGGTGACTGAGACCATGTGCAAGAGCACGACGGATTCCGCGCCAAAGCTCGAGACAAGCGCCAGCTTGCCCGCCTGTGGATCGCGCAACGCATGCTCGAGCACCGACACCGCCGAATGATGGCGGTATCGGTCATTGAGCGCGTGAACCCGTGGTATCAGGTCACTCTGCGGCATGGGCGCGGGCCTCTTGGTCGTAGAGCGCGGATTTGAAGGGGGCCATGCCGAGGCGATTATAGGCTTCAAGGAAGGTCTCCTCCGGTCCGTCGCGCAGGTCGAGATAGGCGAAGATCAGGCGCTCTATCGCGGGCACAATTTCGTCATAGGCAAAGCCCGGCCCGGTGCGGGTTCCGATGGCTGTGCGCTCAGAGGGATCGCCACCAAGGGTGATCTGGTAGTTCTCCACCCCGGCGCGGTCGAGGCCAAGGATGCCGATATGGCCGACATGGTGATGCCCACAGGCGTTGATGCAGCCCGAAATCTTGATCTGAAGATGGCCGACCTCATGCTCGATCTTGAGCTCTTCGAGGCGGGTGGCGATGCCTTGGGCCACGGGAATCGAGCGGGCGGTTGCCAGCGCGCAGTAATCCATGCCGGGGCAGGCGATGATATCCGAGGCAAGGCCGATGTTGGCAGTGGCAAGCCCGGCGGTTTTAAGCGCTGCGTGCACTGCGGGAATGTCCGCCAGAGCCACATGCGGCAGCACGAGGTTCTGCGCGTGCGTGGCGCGGATATCATCATGGCCATAGCGCTCTGCCAGATCCGCCACGAGGCGCATTTGGTCGGCGGAGGCGTCGCCGGGAGTTTCGCCATGCGCCTTGAGGCTGATGGTGACGATGCCGTGATCGGCGTGTTTATGCGGCGTCACGTTGGTATCGGCCCAGGCGCGGAACACCGGATCGGCATCGCGGGCGGCATAGTAGGCGGCGGCGTCCCGCTCGGAGAGCTTGGGCGTGACAAAGGCCGCGTTGATACGCGCAAGCCAGTCCTGATCGACACCGGTGAAGGCGGCACGGCGGCGGGGGAATTCCTCCTCGACCAAGGCGCGGATCTCATCAAGACCGTTCTCATGCACGGTGATCTTGATGCGCGCCTTGTATTTGTTGTCGCGCCGTCCGATGCGGTTGTAGGTGGCGAGCACAGACTCGAGATAGGGCAAAAGGTCGGCGCGCGGCAGGAAGTCGCGCAAGAGCTTGGCCACCATCGGCGTGCGGCCCATGCCCCCGCCAACCCAGACCTCAAAGCCGCGCACGCCGTCGCGCTCGACGATCTTGAGGCCGATGTCGTGGCTCTTCATCACCGCGCGGTCGGCGTCGGAGGCGATGACGGCGATCTTGAATTTACGCGGCAGGAATTGGAATTCGGGGTGATCGGTGGACCATTGCCGGACCAGTTCGGCCACCGGGCGCGGGTCTTCGATCTCATCCGCCGCGGCGCCTGCGAAATGGTCCGAAGTCACGTTGCGGATGGTGTTGCCGGAGGTCTGGATGGCGTGCATCCCCACCTCTGCCAGTGCATCGAGCATGTCGGGCACGTCGCGCAGCTGCGGCCAGTTGTATTGGATATTGGTGCGGGTGGTGAAATGGCCATAGCCTTTGTCCCACCGCTCTGCCAGATAGGCCAGTCGGCGCAGCTTGGCAGGGTCGAGCGAGCCGTAAGGGATCGCCACGCGCAGCATATAGGCATGCAGTTGCAGGTAGAGCCCGTTCATCAGGCGCAACGGCTTGAACTCGTCCTCGGTCAGGTTTCCGTTGATGCGACGGTCCACCTGAGCCCGAAACTGTTGGTTGCGTTCCGCAATGAAAGCGGCGTCGAAGTCGTTGTATTGATACATTTTAGTCTCCTGCGCGTGTCGCGTGGGTCAGGCGTGGTTCAGGCCATCAGCCTGTTTGCCGTGAAAGAGGTTCGAGGGGCCCTTGCGGCGAAAATCCTCGCGGAAATGGGTGGGCTCGGGGCCGTTCTGGCCGGGATTGACCTCGGCCAGATAGGCACCGACGATTTCGCCCACGCGGGCCTGTGCCTGCAGGAGCCGATAATCGGCATCGGCCTCGTCGGTCAGCACCTCGGCCTCAGCCAGATCGCGCGCCCATGTGTCGGCGGCGGTGAGGTAGACGACATCGCCCTCGATCAGGGCATTGGCGGTGACGACCTTGGGGGTAAATTCGCGGGCCATATCAGGCAAGCTCCTGTTTCGATTGGTCAATCTGGGCCTCTGCCGCGCGGGGCGCGAGACCGAGGAAGGTGAGTGCGGGGCCGGTGATCGCGGCCTGGGCCAGATCGGCGGGCAGGCGGTCCAGCGTCGTAGCCACGATGCGTTGATCGGGGCGGCTGGCGTTTTCGATCACGGTCACGGGGGTGGCGCGGTCGGCCCCGTGCATGATCAGGCGACCTTGGATGAAGCGGGCAGATTTCTTGCCCATGTAGATCGCCGCCACTTCGCCCGGACGAGCCAGCGCGTGCCAGTCGTGATCGGCAAAGCCCTTCATGTCATGGCCAGTGAGAAAGCGTACCGAGGCGTTGCGGCCGCGTTTTGTGAGGCTCTGACCGATGCTGGCGACCGAGGCGGAGGCAGCGGTGATGCCGGGGACCACATGCCACGAGATACCGGCGGCGGTGACGGCCTCGATTTCCTCGTCCAGGCGGCCAAAGACGGTGGGATCGCCACCCTTGAGGCGCACGACCTGCGCGCCGGTGGCGGCATTTTCGACGATCAGCGCGTTGATGGCGTCTTGCGACATCGAGGCACCGAAGCCCTCTTTGCCCGCGTCAATCAGGATCGCTTCGCGGCGGGCGAGTTCGAGGATTTCGGGCGTCACGAGCCGGTCGTGGATCACCACATCGGCGGTGTCGAGCGCCTTGCGGGCCTTGAGAGTCAAGAGTTCCGGATCACCGGGACCGGCACCGACAAAGGCCACATGCCCCTCGCGTTCTTTCTCATTTTTGTGTTTTTCAAGAATGGCTTGAAGCGCGACTTTAACGTGCTCCTCACCCCCCTGATCCATCGCGCGGGGACCGGCGTTGAAATAGTAGTCGGCCCAGAACTCGCGGCGGCGGCGGCCCATCGGCAGCACATCGGCGGCCTTGCGGAAGGCCTTGCCGAGGCGGGCAAGGGGGCCGAGGGTGGCGGGCAGGCGCGCCTCGAGATCGGATTTGATCGCGCGGGCGAGCACCGGCGCCGCGCCTTCGGTCCCGATGGCGATCGTGACCGGGTCGCGGTCGACAATGGCGGGGGTGATGAACTGACTATCCATCAGATTATCAACGATATTCACCAAGGCACCATCTGCGCGGGCGAGGGCGGAGGTGCGGGCATCCTCGACGGCATCCTCATCCGCGGCGTAAAACAGAACGGCGCAGAGGGTATCGCCGGGCTGCATGGCGCGTCGGATCAGGTGCAGACGCCCCTCGGATGCCCATTGCTCGATCTCGGGTGCAGGATTTGGTGTGAGAACGGTCAGATGCGCCTCGGTCTTGAGCAGGAGGCGCAGTTTCGCCAGCGCTGCCTCGCCGCCACCCGACAGGACGATGCGGCGGCCCTCTACGGCGAGAAAGATCGGAAAATGTTTCATCTGACGGGTCCCGAGATCGGTTTGACTTCACCTGTAATATAGGAAATATTCCCACCTGAGCGCCATATGCTGGCGTCAATAAGGACATGCGTTCCATTCTGTATCAGAGTTGGATGGAATGTTTCGACATAAGGAAGAAATGAGAATGGCTGTTCGCCTTGATGATCTGGATCGGAAAATCCTCATTCAGTTGCAGGAGGATGGCGGGCAGTCGCTGGACGACATCGCCAAGAATGTGGGCAGTTCCAAGACGCCGGTGTGGAACCGGATTCGAAAGATGCGTGAGGCGGGGGTGATCCGACAGCAGACCTATCTGCTCGATCCCGAAGCGCTTGGGTTTGAGGCCTGTTTTTTCGTGCTGATCCGCACATCAGAGCATGATGCAGGCTGGCAGGCGGCGTTTCTGAAGGCACTCAAGGAGCGACCCGAGGTGCAGGAGGCGCATCGGTTGGCAGGGGATATCGACTATATCCTCAAGGTGCGAGTGGCCAATGCGCGGGCCTATGACGTGTTCTATCAGGCCCTGATTTCAGAGGTGAAGGTGCATAATGTGACAGCACTCTTGTCGATGGAAGAGATCAAGTCGACCACCATGTTGCCGCTCTGAGCGGGGTGTTATGGGACGGCTACCGTCTATGTTTCATGGGGTCAACGGCCGCGATTTAGTGATATGAATAAAAGGGTTACACGGCGTTCTCAAGCGCTGTGATGATTGGCGAGAAGTCGTGAGCGGTCAGGCTTGCGCCGCCGACGAGCGCGCCATCGACATTGGGAATGGCAAAGATGTCGGCGGCATTGCCGGGTTTGACCGATCCGCCATAGAGCAGGCGAAATCCCATGGCAGCATCGCGGCCGAAACGGTCGCCAAGTTGCGCGCGCAGGAAGGCGTGCACTTCGGCGATCTGAGCGGTGCTCGGGGTGAGGCCGGTTCCGATGGCCCAAATCGGCTCATAGGCGATGACGGTATTGGCGGCGGTGGCGGTGTCGGGCAGCGACTGGCGGAGTTGGTCCGCGATCACATCAAGGGTTTGAGCCGCCTCGCGTTGAGCCAAGGATTCGCCAAGACACAGGATGGCGATGAGGCGGGCGGCATGCGCAGCGGACACCTTATTTGCAACCAAGCCATTGGATTCGTTGTGATCCTGGCGACGCTCAGAATGTCCCAAGAGGACGGCGGTGGCCCCTGCATCGGCGAGCATTGGGGCAGAGAGATCACCGGTATGGGCACCGGAGGCGGCGCTGTGACAGTCTTGCGCGCCAATCTGGAGGGGGCTGTCGGCAGAGAGGCCGGCAGCCTGCACAATCAAGGTGGCGGGGGGGCAGATCAGGATGTCGATCTGAGGGGCGGGATGAGCGGAAATGAGAGTTTGAAGCTCTGTCAGGCTGGCGTTGGTCCCGTTCATCTTCCAATTGCCAGCGGCAAGCTTGCGTCTCATGCGTGTATTATCCAGTAATATCAGATTCTAGTGAGGCAAAGCTCACGTGTCCGCAAACTTGATCGACTCGCCACAGCCGCAGGCTTCGGTCACGTTGGGATTGTTGAAGACAAAGCCGGATTCGAGCAAGGAGGTCTTGTAATCAATCTCGGTGCCGAAGAGGAACATCTGGGCCATGGGCGCAATCATCACGCGCGCGCCCTCCTGTTCGACGACTTCATCATGGGGGTCGATGTTCTTGACGTACTCCATCGTGTATTCCATGCCCGCGCAACCCCCTTTCTTGATGCCAATCCGCAGCCCCTCGTGGGCGTCGCGTTGCATCAGGAGCATGATCTGTTCCGCGGCGGCGGGAGTCATGGTGACGGCTTGTTTTCCGGGAATGCCAAACATTAAGTTTGCCTTTCAATCGGTTGATTTGGTTACATGAAACCAAGTTCGAGCTTGGCTTCGTCGCTCATCATGTCCATGCCCCATGGCGGCTCCCATACGAGAGCGACATCGACCTGCTTGATCCCGGCCAAGGGTTCAATTGCCTCGGCCACCCAACCGGGCATCTCGCCGGCGACAGGACATCCGGGAGCGGTCAGGGTCATGGTGATTGAGACCGTGTTTTCGGTATCAATATCAATGGTATAGATCAGTCCGAGGTCGTAGATGTTCACCGGAATCTCGGGGTCATAGACCGTGCGGCACGCCTCTACGATCTGATCGTAGAGCGGGTGATCGGTGCTTGAGGGGGCGATCAGGGGTGCCCCCTCGAACGGCTCTGAACTGTTCATCATATCGTTTCCTGCCGGTTATCCTGACCAAACATATAGGATTTATAATGGCCCGCGTCCAGAGGGGAGCGGGAGAGGGCATAGGGATCTGCGGGTATACCGTAGGGGCATGCAGTGACTATCTGCTTAGTCGCTGGATGTGTTGGATTTGCGCCGTCTGACTGGAACCGGGCGGACGCGGGTTTCGATCATCTCGTAGAGCGCGCCGGTGATATTCTTGCCGGTCGACCCTTCGATACCCTCAAAGCCGGGGGAGGAATTGACCTCGAGCACCTTGGGGCCATTGTCGGACCGCAGCAGGTCCACGCCTGCCATGTTGAGATCAAAAACACGGGCCGCGCGAATGGCGGTGTCGCGTTCATCCTTGGTGATGCGGATGGTCTTGGCGGTGCCGCCCCGGTGCAGGTTGGAGCGGAAGTCGCCCTCGGCACCGGTCCGCTTCATGGACGCCACGACCTTGCCGCCAATCACGAGGCAACGGATGTCTTCACCGGCGGCTTCCTTGACGAAATCCTGCACGAGGAAATTGGCCTTGAGGCCGCGAAAGGCGTCGATCACCGATTCGGCGGCCTTTTTGGTCTCGGCCAGAACCACGCCTTTGCCTTGGGTGGATTCGAGCAGTTTCACGATCAACGGTGCTGTGCCAACGAGGCCCATCAGGTTGGCGGTGTCCTTGGGCGAGGCGGCGAAGGCGGTGTTGGGCATGCCGACCTGCGCGCGTGCCATCAGTTGGTGGGCATAGAGCTTATCACGGCTGGCGATGATGCCTGCGGAGGTGTTGACGCAGAACGTGCCGATGGTTTCAAATTGGCGGATCACGGCGGCACCGTAGGCGGTGACGGATGCGCCGATGCGCGGGATCACCGCGTCATAGCGCGGCAAGCGTTTGCCGTCGTAATGCACCTCGGGGGCAAGGGCGTTGATCGCCATGTAACAGCGGGTGGTGTCGATCACCTCGACGGTGTGGCCGCGCGCCTCGCCTTCTTCGACAATGCGACGGGTGGAATAATTATCTTCGCGGCTGAGCACGGCGATACGCAGGGCACGCTTGGGTTGGGCCGTGCGCATTTTCGAGGTGTGATAGACGTCATAGCTGAGTTCGGGTTGCAAAAAGCGGTCGGTGGCGACGATCGAGATGTGATCCTTGAGCGCCTGACGGCCCAAGAGCATGCGCGAGGCCATGGTGGAGCGATTGGTCAGGGTGATCTCAATCGGCCATGTGTCGCCATTCACCGAAAGTTTGGAGGCGATGACATAGCGCAGTTCGCGCTCGCCATTGGACGAGGTGACATCGCGCCGGTCGATGATCGGGGCAGAGCAGGGGATGATCAGATCGTCGCGACCAGGGATCGGGTGGACGGTAAAGCGGACCTTGGGGCGGGCCGAGGGGCCAAAGGTTTCGATGTCAAAGGCATGCAGGGCAGAGGTACGCGCGCCGGTATCGACCTTGGCCTTGATCGCAGGCACGCCGAGATCGGGCAGAGCCACCCATTCCTCCCAGCCGAATTGCAGGGGCTGGGGCATTTTGGGGTGGTCGTCGGTCATCGAGGCGGGCTCCTTGTCTTGGGCGCGGTGGGTCGGTGGTGTCGTGTCGGACCGTATGGGGGAAGTATGACAGCATTATTCAACCTGAATCTCAAGCACACGGGCGGAATGCCGCGCGCCGGAGTGGCTATCTGGCTTGGTGCTAGTCTACTACTTGTTGATGTCGTCGTGGATCACGCGGGTCTGATCATCAGTGGATTTGAAGAGCCTGCGCAGGATCACCCAAGTGACCAGCGACAGGCCCGCAAAGACCGCGAGCAAAGCGGTTAGCCCCAACTGGAGTGGTAGAAGGACCAGAAGCGCGGTCACGGCGGCCCCGATGGCGAAGCCGAGAAAAATGAAGCCGGGCACGAGCACTTCAAGGATGGCAAGGCAGAGGGCGGCGGCCAGCCAGACCCACCAGAGACCCCAAATCGCAAGGCCCGCCATCAGCCGCGCCCTTTGAGCATGTTGAAGGCATTGCCAAAGGCCTCGAGCGCATGGGCTGGCACGAGGATGGTGTTGGAGGAGGGGCTGTTGCCAAGGGTGTTGAGGGCCTCGACCTGTTTCAGCGCGACCTGATATTGCGCGGCCTCCAACCCGTTGGCGGCGATGGCGGCGGCGACGACGCCGGTGGCATAGGCCTCGGCGTCGGCCTCGATGCGGCGGGCCTTGGCGGCCTGTTCGGCGGCGTAAAGCTCGGCGTCGGCCTGAAGTTCGACGGCGCGCTTGTGGCCTTCGGCCTCGGTCACCTGCGCGCGGCGGGCGCGTTCGGCGTTGAGCTGTTGCAGCATGGCCGATCGGGTCGCCTGATCAAGGTTGACATCAAGGATCTCGGCGCGGGTCACTTCTATACCCCAGTCATCGACTGCGTCTTCGACCAGTGATTTGATGGTGGTAATGAGCTGCGAGCGGTTGGATTGCACCTCGTCGAGGTCCATCTTGCCGATTTCGGCGCGCACGATACCGGCCACGGTGGTGGCAATCGCACCGTCGACCTCGCGGATGCGGTAGACGGTCTTTTCGGGATAAAGGATGCGGTAGAACACCGAGGTTTCGACCTGCACCAGCACGTTGTCGCGGGTGATGGCATCCTGGCTCGCGTTGGGCAACTGGCGCTCAAGAATTGAAATCTTGTGCCGGACCACATCGAGAAAGGGCACGATCAGGTTGATGCCGGGGCCAAGCACCTTGTGCAGCTTGCCAAAGCGTTCGACGACATATTGCTCGGACTGGGGCACGATCTTGACCCCGCGAAAGATAACGATGATCCCCAGAAGCGCGATGAGGAGCCAGACGATATTTGCGGAAATCAGGTTTAGGATCATGTCTTCGGTCATGGGAAGTCTCACAATGGGTCAGCAATGGGGCGGCCAAGACGGCATTTTACAAGGCAGGGTAAACCGCTTTAAAGGGGGGCAAAAGGGCTAAAGCGATGGGAAGCAGGGGCATGCGGTTCGGGTTCGAGAAACTGGCACAGGATGGGGCGGCGCGGGCGGGGGTGATCCACACGCCGCGCGGCGAGATCCGCACGCCGGCCTTCATGCCGGTGGGTACGGCGGCGACCGTCAAGGCGATGATGCCTGAAAGCGTGCGCGCCACGGGGGCGGATATCCTCTTGGGCAATACCTATCATCTGATGCTGCGACCGGGGGCCGAGCGGATTGATCGGCTGGGCGGGTTGCACCGGTTCATGAACTGGGAGCGGCCGATATTGACGGATTCGGGCGGGTTTCAGGTGATGAGCCTTGCCGGGTTGCGCAAGCTGACGGAGCAGGGTGTGACCTTCAAGAGCCATATCGACGGGTCCAAGCATGAGCTGACGCCGGAGCGGTCGATGGACATACAGCGGCTGCTTGGGTCTGACATCGTGATGTGTTTTGACGAATGCCCCGCCTTGCCCGCGAGTGACAAGGCCGTGGCCGAAAGTATGCGGCTGAGCATGCGGTGGGCGGCGCGGTCCAAAGACGCGTTTGGCGACCGTCCCGGTCATGCGCTCTTTGGTATCATGCAGGGGGGTGTCACGCCGGAGTTGCGCGAAGAGAGTGCCGAGGCGCTGAAGGCCATCGGCTTTGATGGGTATGCCGTGGGCGGTCTGGCCGTAGGGGAAGGGCAGGAGGCGATGTTTGGCGTTTTGGATTACGCCACGGGGTTCTTGCCCGAGGATCGCCCGCGCTACCTGATGGGGGTGGGCAAGCCGGATGACATCGTTGGGGCCGTCAAGCGCGGCATCGACATGATGGATTGCGTTCTGCCCAGCCGGTCGGGGCGCACGGGGCAGGTGTTTACCCGGCATGGCGTGGTCAATATCAAGAACGCGCGGCATCAGGACGATCCGAGGCCATTGGACGAGGCCTGTGGCTGTCCGGCCTGCCGCAATTATTCCCGCGCCTATCTGCATCATGTGTTCCGCAGTCAGGAAATCATCAGCTCGATGCTGCTGACATGGCACAATCTGCATTATTTCCAAGTGATCATGGCGGAGATGCGCGCGGCAATTTCCGAGGGGCGGTTCTCCGCTTGGGAGGCGGCGTTTCACGCGGCGCGGGCCGAGGGGGATATTGAACCGCTGTGAAGACTGCGCGCCGGTGGTCAGGGCGTGGTGGTCTCGATCTTGTGCACGATGTTGCCGAGCCCGTCTGAGCCGGTGATCTCGACGAGATGCTTTCCAGCATACTGGCCTTCGGTGATGTATTCGATCTCGAATGCAGTGGTCTTGCCGTTGAACCCGTCGGGCAGGTCGATCTTGCCCCCGGCGCAGGTCGTCTGGAATTTCTGGAGCACCTGGCCGCGACGCTTGCGCGCCTTGCCGACATGGGCGAATTCTCCGATCTTTCCGCCCATGCAATATGCGCGCATCAGCGAAACGATTTGCGCGGGCGTGTAGCCGCCGACGAAATAGACCCCCTCGACATTGGCCGAGTCGCGCTTGAGCTGGAAGAAGAGACCCTTTTTCGGCTCTGCATGGGCAGGCGCGGCGGCAAGGAGGGGCGCGGCGAGGAGGGGGCGAAGATGAGGGGGCACATGATGACAAATCCCTTGTTACAGAGCCGCAGAGGCAGCCGCGCATTGCGCGGGCGTCAAGTGCGGGACGTATGGCGCGGGACGTCGCGCCACTCGGGGCCAGACTGTGCGTTCCTGCGGTATGGGCTGTGGAAAAAGCCATAGGTCGCAAGGCTTGGACAGGCCGGGGGTGGGGACTTAGGTACGAGAGGTACGGATTTACGGATGCACAAGGAGCGCACCCCATGAGTGACAAACTGTTTTCCCCCGCCAAGGCCGGTGATCTTGATCTGGCCAATCGGGTCGTCATGGCCCCGCTGACGCGCAACCGCGCGGATAATGAGACGGGCGAGGTCGGTGATCTGCACGTCACCTATTACGCGCAGCGCGCCGGGGCCGGGTTGATCATCACCGAGGCCACGCAGATCAGCCCTGAGGGCAAAGGCTATGTCGGGACGCCGGGAATCCACAGCCCCGAACAGGTGGCGGCGTGGAAGAAGGTGACGGACGCGGTGCATGCCAAGGGTGGCAAGATCGTCATTCAGCTTTGGCATGTGGGGCGGATCAGCCACACGTCCTTGCAGCCGGATGGGCAGGCCCCGGTCGCCCCCGTGGCCGTCGCGGCCAAGACGCAGACCTTTACGACCGCCGGGTTCGAGGACACATCGACGCCGCGCGCGCTGCGTGCTGATGAGATGTCGCGCGTGGTTGCGGATTATGTTCACGCGGCCAAAGCGGCCAAAGAGGCCGGGTTTGACGGGATCGAATTGCACGCTGCCAATGGCTATTTGCTGGATCAGTTCCTGAAGGATGGGCCGAATACGCGCGAGGATGCCTATGGCGGATCGGTCGGAAACCGCGCGCGATTGCTGTTCCAGGTGTTGGACGGGCTGGAAACGGTCTGGGCACCGGGGCGGATCGGCATTCGCCTGTCACCGTGGTCGGGGTTCAACGATGCGACGGACAGCGATCCCGATACCAGCTTTGGCTGGGTGGTGGAGCAGCTCAATCGGCGCGGTCTGGCCTATCTGCACCTGATCGAGGGCAGCACCGGTGGGGCGCGTGAGGGGGCGTTTGACGCGCTCCGCGCCAAATGGACCGGTGTCTACATGGCCAACAATGGCTATGACCGCAATCTGGCGCTGACCCGCGTCGAGGGGGGCAAGGTCGATCTTGTGGCCTTTGGCCGGCCCTATATCGCCAATCCCGATCTGGCCGAGCGGTTGGAGCAGGATGCGCCGCTCAATGACGGTGATCAGGCGACCTATTATGGTGGCGGGGCTGAAGGGTATATTGATTACTCGGCGCTTGAGACCGTCTGAGATCTGATGCCTGCGCGCGGTCCCACGGGCCGCGCGCAGAGTTGGCGCGATAAATGCAGTGTCGAAGCATGTCTCTTGGGACGACTGGGTCGTGGCGATGCGCGTGGAGTTCTGCGCGCGTCGGGGTGGCCCTAAAGTTGTAAGGCGCATGACCGTTGATACGAGAGCGCAGCCTGCTATCGCTGAGCTGTCGGTCCATGAAACGATGCTGCACGAGGTGGAAATGCACTCAAGCGTCCCAGATTCCGGCCCACGGGCCGATGCAATTGTGATTGATCAAGACGTTCCCTTTGGGATTGGTGAGTTATTCTTTTCGCGCACCGATACGCGCGGGGTGATTCAGGCGTTCAATCCTGTGTTCCTCCGGGTCGCGGGATATAGCGCGGCGCAGTTGACCCATGCCCCGCATAAGGTGATCCGGCATCCGGACATGCCCAAGGGCGTGTTCTGGTTGATGTGGGACGGGTTGAAGCGTGGGCATTCCGTCGGGGCCTATGTCAAGAACCGGGCCAAGGATGGCCGGTTCTATTGGGTCTTCGCCGTGGTGTCGCCGGTTGCGGGGGGCTATTTGTCGGTGCGGTTGAAGCCGACGAGCCCGCTCTTTGCCACTGTAAGAGAGGTCTACGCGCGCGCGTTGGAGCGGGAGCGGCTGGAGCGGTTGACGCCCGAGCAGAGCGCGCAGTCGATCGAGGCCGAGATCGTCGCGGCGGGGTTTGCCAATTACGGGGCGTTCCAGATTGATGCATTGCGGTCCGAGCATGGTGCGCGGGAGACGCAAAAGCACGCGGTCTGTGCCGATAATTTGCTGGCCTCTGGGCATCTTCTGGACGTCAAACGGCAGATTGACACGGAACTGCGGTCGCTTTGCCTCAATCTCAAAGAGGCCGAGTTGATCACCACGAATATGAAGATCCAAGCCTGCAAGCTGCGGTCGGACAGTGGGCCGATCAATGAGATTGCCAAGAACTACGAATTGATGATGCGCGAAATCCGCAGTCATCCGCGCGTGGTCTACACGCTGCGCGAGGATCGCGGCACCTGGGAGGTGAATGACGAGGCGCGGTCTGTGTTTCTGATTGTCGTGGCCGATCTCATGGCGGAAATGTTCGAGTTCTTCAGTGTGGAAGACACCGGGTGCGCGCGCGACGGCGAGACCAGTGAGGTTGCTGTGATTGCCGAGTTGAGGGATCGGTATCGGCGCGAGGCGGACCGAGCCACGCAAGAGAGCTACCGCGCGGTGCGGCAACTGGCGGCGGATGCCGAAATGATCCGGCGTATGGTGACAGGGCTGGCCATGGTGCGTGTGGTTTTGCGGGTCGAGGCAGGGATTCTGCGTGAACGTCTGGCCGGGTTGCAATCCATTCTGGGTCAGTTGGACCGCTTTCACGATCAGGTGGGCGAGGCGCTGGAGCGGATACAGGACGCCGTGACGGTCCTGTTGCGGGATCGGGGCTTCGTTGCGTGAGGCGGATCGGCTGTGAAAGATCGACCGGGCTGTGATGCGCTCTTGTGCCCGCGCGGATCAACAGGCAAACTTTGCCGAATCTGTTGAAACCTGACGGGCCGCGCCCCAAGTTAGGCTTAACGAAACGGAGAGGGCTGTGGTTGCCGCCGCGCGGGACCGATGCTCTCTTGCCAAGAACAGGAAAACGAGCATGCAAGATACCCTCAACGCCTCTTACCCGGTTCTGCCGCTCCGCGATATCGTGGTATTCCCGCATATGATCGTGCCGCTCTTTGTGGGCCGCGAGAAATCGGTGCGCGCGCTGGAAGAGGTCATGTCTGATGACAAGCAAATTCTGCTGTCGAGCCAGATCGACCCGTCTGATGATGATCCGAATGAAGCCGGCATTTACCGCGTCGGCGTCTTGGCCAATGTGCTGCAACTGCTGAAATTGCCCGATGGCACCGTCAAGGTGCTGGTCGAGGGCGTGGCGCGGGTGCGGATCACGGACTATTTGGCCAACTCCGATTTCTTTGAGGCGAAGGCCGAGTATCTGAGCGAGATACCGGGTGATGCCACCACCATCGCGGCGCTGTTGCGCACGGTGGGGGATGAGTTCGCGCGTTATGCCAAGGTGAAAAAGAACATTCCCGATGAGGCGATGGCGGCTGTCACCGATTCCGAGGAACCCGCCAAGCTGGCCGATCTGGTGGCGGGTCATCTGGGAATCGAGGTGGGCCGCAAGCAGGAGTTGCTTGAGACGCTGAGCGTGAGCGAGCGGCTGGAGAAGGTGTATGGCCTCATGCAGGGCGAAATGAGCGTCTTGCAGGTCGAGAAGAAGATCAAGACTCGCGTCAAGAGCCAGATGGAACGGACGCAGCGCGAATATTATCTGAATGAGCAGATGAAGGCCATTCAGAAGGAATTGGGCGATGGCGAGGATGGCGCGGGCGAGATTGCCGAGTTGGAAGAGCGGATCGCGGCCACCAAGCTGAGCAAGGAGGCCGCCGAAAAGGCGCAGGCCGAGCTGAAAAAGCTCAAGAACATGAGCCCGATGAGCGCCGAGGCCACGGTGGTGCGCAACTATCTCGATTGGATGCTGAGCATTCCGTGGGGTGTGAAGAGCCGCACCAAGAAGGATCTGCACAAGGCGCAAGACGTGCTGGATGACGATCACTATGGTCTGGAGAAGGTCAAGGAACGGATCGTTGAATATCTGGCCGTGCAGCAGCGCAGCCAGAAGCTGAAAGGCCCGATCATGTGCCTTGTCGGCCCGCCGGGTGTGGGCAAGACAAGCCTTGGCAAGTCTGTGGCACGGGCCACGGGGCGCGAATTCATCCGGATTTCGCTGGGTGGGGTGCGCGACGAATCCGAGATCCGGGGCCATCGTCGGACCTATATCGGGTCGATGCCCGGCAAGATCATTCAGGCGTTGAAGAAGGCCAAGACCACCAACCCGCTGATCCTCTTGGATGAGATTGACAAGATGGGGCAGGATTTCCGGGGTGATCCGGCGTCGGCGATGCTCGAGGTGCTCGATCCCGAGCAGAATTCGACCTTTGTCGATCACTATCTTGAGGTGGAATACGACCTGAGTAACGTGATGTTCCTGACCACCGCCAACAGCTATAACATGCCGGGACCGCTTTTGGACCGGATGGAGATCATTCCGCTGGCGGGCTATACCGAGGATGAAAAGCGCGAGATCGCCAAGCAGCATCTGCTGGACAAGCAGGTCAAGAACAACGGTCTCAAGAAGGGTGAGTTCACCCTGACGGACGGCGCTTTGACGGACATCATCCGCTATTACACCCGTGAAGCCGGGGTGCGGAGCCTTGAGCGTGAGATTGCCAAGCTGGCCCGCAAGGCGGTGACGCGGATCATCAAGGGTGCGGAAAAGACGATAACGGTCACGTCAGAGAATATTGATGATTTCCTTGGCGTGCGGAAATACAAATTCGGTCTGGCCGAAGAGAGCGATCAGGTCGGTGTTGTCACCGGGCTTGCCTATACGAGTGTGGGCGGCGAGTTGCTCAACATCGAGGCGCTGCGCCTGCCGGGCAAGGGCCGGATGAAGACCACCGGCAAGCTGGGCGATGTGATGAAGGAGTCGATTGATGCGGCGTCAAGCTATGTCCGCTCTGTCGCACCCGAATTGGGGATCAAGCCGCCCAAGTTCGAGAAATGGGACATTCACGTCCACGTTCCCGAAGGGGCGACGCCCAAGGATGGTCCGTCGGCAGGCCTTGCGATGGTGACATCCATCGTGTCGGTGCTGACCGGGATTCCCATTCGCAAGGACATCGCCATGACGGGCGAGGTCACGCTGCGCGGCAATGCGCTGCCCATCGGCGGCCTCAAGGAAAAGCTGCTGGCGGCGCTGCGTGGCGGGATCAAGACCGTGATCATTCCGCGTGAGAACGAAAAGGATCTGGTCGAGATTCCGGACAATGTGAAAGCGGGGCTCAAGATCATTCCCGTCGATCATGTGCGGGACGTGCTCAAGCTGGCGCTGGTGCGCGCACCCGAGCCGGTGGAGTGGGATGAAGAGGCCGAAGAGGCCGCCGCCGCCGAGGCCGCGCTGAAATCCGGCGAAGAGGGCAGGGGTGCGGTGGCGCACTAAGGGCGCAGGTCCTTTCTGATCAGACAAGACAAAACGCCCCCGGTTCATCGCCGGGGGCGTTTTTCTGTTGGTGTTTGTGTCAAAAGAAATACCGGCCCCGGTGTTGAACGGGGCCGGTGAAGGTTTTGTATACGGAAGGGTTTAGCCGAAGACGAAGTTGTCGACAGTAAGGTCTGCCGCCAGAACCGCCTCGAAGGTGATGGATTGGCCGTCCACTGTCACCACCGCACCAGCGACCGTATCGGCGATCTCGAGCGCGTCGAAATTGGCGACGCTGCGCAGGATCACGGTCTCGGCAGCGCTGTCGAAATCGGTGATGATGTCGGCCTCGCCGCTGATGAGCGTGTTGAAGACGAAAGTATCGACCCCCTCGCCGCCGGTCATCAGGTCATTGCCGTCACCGCCGTTGAGCGTGTCATTGCCCGCGCCGCCATCGAGCACGTCATCGCGACCGCCGCCAGCCAGGAAGTCATCGCCTGCGCCACCCAGAACAGTGTCGTCGCCGAAACCGCCGCCGAGGCTGTCGTTGCCCTCGCCGCCGTCGAGCAGGTCGGTGCCTGCGCCGCCGCCGAGGTTGTCGTCGCCGGTGCCGCCCTCGATCGTGTCAACACCCTGACCGCCGCCGAGGCGGTCGTTGTCGCCCTCGCCCTGCACCAGATCGTTGCCGAAGCCGCCGTTGGCCACGTCATTGCCGGCGCCGCCGTTGATCTGATCGTCGCCGAAACCGCCGCCGATGGTGTCATTGCCGAGGCCGCCGTTGACGGTATCGTCGCCCAAGCCGCCGCCGAGATTGTCATTGCCGGCGCCACCGCTGACCAGATCGTTGCCCAAACCTGCGCCAAGACCATCGTCGCCGTCGCCGCCGATCAAGATGTCGTCGCCATCGCTGCGTGCGGACGAGCTGTTGTCCACGCCGAGGTTGTCGAGGTTGTAGATCACCGTATTGCCGTCGCCCTCATGGGCGATGGCGATCTGGGCAAAGCCCGTTGCACTCTGCTCTGCGGGGATGAAGGCGATGGTTTCGGGGCTGATGTTGGCGTTGACTTCGCTGTCGATGTAGCTGTCGAACACCGGGTTGGCAGGGTCCGAGATGTCGAACACCATGATACCGCTGTCGCGTTCGAGCCCGATGAAGACATAGGGCTTGCCTTCGACCACGCCGACGGCGATGGCCTCGGGCTCAACGCCTTTGTCGTCAGAGCGACCATCGAATTCACCCTCGTCCTGATTGAAAAGCTCGGGGCGGATTTCGGCGATGAGCTGCGAAAAGAGCGATCCGCTGTCATAGACGATCTCGCCCGCCGCATTGTAGATGGTGAAGGAGCGCGAGCCATAATGGAAAAGCTGGTCGTAATCACCGTCGCCATCGGTATCGCCCAGATCGCTGCGGACATTGAGACGGCCAAGGTTCTCATTCAGTTGCAGGATATCGGCATTGGGGAAGGCCGTGGGATCGAGCGTGAGGCTGCCGATCCGGGCCTCGGTCGCATCGCGTGCGTCGCCTTCGTTGGCGGTGAAGATATAGGTCTCACCGCCGATTTCGATCGAGGTGATCGAGTCGGGCTGGCGCATGCCGAAGAGATTGTCGTAGTTTTGCAGGTTGATCGCATTGTCGCGGTTGGAGGCGTCGATCTCATTACCGGCAAGCGAACGGTCCACGAGGCCGAAGCTGCGGATGTCTGTCACCGTGTTGGTCGCGAGGTCGATGACCGCATAGGCATTGGCCTCTTGCAGGCTGACCCATGCGGTGACGCCATCGGGCAGGACGGTGATGTATTCCGGCTCCAGATCCTGAGAGGCGACATTGCCCGGCTGGATCAGAACGCCCGCCTCGCGCAGCGCGTCCTCTTGACCGTCGAAGGCCGAGAAGTCGAGCGTGACGGCGGTGGCATTGGCCGCGCCGCCGCTCAGGTCGATGATCGAAACGGTTCCGAGCGGATCGGTTGCGTCCAGCGGTTCGCCTTCGTTGGCCACGAGGATGCGCGTGCCATCGGGGGTGAAGGTCACCATGTCCGGCAGGTTGCCCACCTCAACGGTGTTGAGCAGATTGCCCTCAAGATCGAAGAGCGCCACAACGCCATTGGCCTCGGCCGGTGTGACCGAGAGGGCGGCGGCGACAAGGCCGTTCTTGGCTGCGACGGATTGCACGCTGGCAAAGCCCTGAACTTGACCGAGATCGAATTCGCCGAGTTTCGCGCCCGTGGCCGCATCGAACACGTCGATCCGGTTTTGCGCGCCGTTGGTGACATAGGCGCGGCCTGCGTCGACCGAAACCACCTCGGAGCCGCCGGTGAAAAGCTCGGTCTCGCCGCTCAGGAGTTCGGCCGCGATGGACACCTCAAGCGTTGAGGTGTTTTCGTCCAGCAGAATGCGGTCATTCCCGCCATTGCGCGCCAGTTGCACGATGCGCAGGTCGTTGGTCACATCGGTTTCGGCGTTGGCAAACGCATTGTCTTCGTCGGGGAAGTTCTCGGACATGAAATCGCCCAAGGCCTGCTGTTCACCAAGGCGGTCGGCCGCGGTGTCGGAGGTGATGGTCCCGTCAGGTGTCAGGAATTGCACGTCCGAAATCAGTTCCTGGAAGGGATAGCCATCGCCATTGCTCTGCATGAGGAAGTCGAGCGTGACCATGCGGATGGTTTCGGGAGCCTCAGCGGTAAAGGCGCCATCGCGGAAAATCACGATGTCATCGCCGGTTTCGGGGTCGATCAGAGCAACAGTCTTGACCCGGTCGCCCGCGACGGCCACTTGCGGCCGGTCGGTGGCCGGATCGACCACGTAATCGCCGTTCTCGTCGGTGACGAGTTCCTGGGCGGTGCCTGTCTCGTCAAAGCTGACACGGAAGCCGCCGATCTGGAAGAACCGACCGGGGGTGTTGCCTGCCTCGGTGTCCGTATCGGCCACGCCATGCTCGAGCAGCATGAGAAAGCCCTCTTTGGTCACAGTGGCGACGGCCAAGCCGTTGTTGAACCGCAACGAGTTTTGCAGGTCGAGCTGCGAGAGCACGCCGTCGCCTGCATCAGTGCCGGTGTTGGTGGCTGAGCCGATTTCGGCGCGGATGCCGCCGCCGTTCTTGAAAGAGACGTTGACGGTGTTATCGGCATCGCGGGCCGCCGCGAGATTGGCATCGGCGGTCAGGTTGCCAAGGTTGCTCTCCTCGGTACGCACGGTTTCGCGGCGTCCGTCGAGGAACACGTCATGGTTGCCAAAGGCGATGGCGTCGGCCTCGTCCACAATGACCTGCACCGCGTCGGTCAGGTCCTGCACGATGCTGGCCTTGGCCGAGGTGGTGAGCGCCTCATCGAGGCTGGCCGCCCCGGTCACGTCGAGCACGCCTTGAGTATCCGTGGCGAAGGTGCCGGATACGGTGTCGTCGATGGAGGAAGCAATCAGGTTGCCGGCATCGTCGAATTCCACCACGAGGCGGCCCAGATAGCTGTATTCGCCATCGGTCGAGACGATGGCCACGGCGTTGCCACTCGCGTCTTCGGTCAGGAAGGGATAGCCTTCGGCGGCTTCATCGCCGTCGCGCAGGCGGTCATTGGCATCGGCCTGCAACGTGTTGGAGCCGCCCGCGATGATGATGTCGACCCCGTCGAGCAGGCCCGCCAATTCCTTTTCCAGCGAAATCTGCTGGAGATGCGAGGTGAGGATGATCTTGTTGGCCCCCGCTGCGATCAGCGCGTCGATCTGCGGCTGGATGACTGCGGCAAGGGCGGCCATGTTGTTGGTCCCGCCGGTGATCTCATTGGTGCCGCCGGTCGAGGAAATGGTCTCGATGATCTGGGTGGTGGCTCCCACGACGCCGATCAACTCGCCGCCCTCTTCGATCAGGGTTGCCGGAGCGATGGCCGGGCCGATGTTGCGCGCGGCCAGATCGGCCAGCGATTCCGCAAAGATATCCGAGGTCAGGATTTCGTCGGTAAAGAGGCGACCAAGGCTGTTGTCGCCGGAAAAGTCGATGTTGGACGAGAGGTAGGGGAAGAGCGCACCGACCCAGTCGATCGTGCCATCGCCGCCGGCAGCATTGATGATGCCCGCGAAAGCATTGGTGCCGGGATCGAATTCGTGATTGCCAACCGCCGAGGCGTCAAAGCCCAGAATGTTCATGATGGTGATGTCGACGCGGCCCGGACCTTCGGTGATGTCGAGCGTCACGCCGGTCAGGTCCTGCCCGAGGACTTCGGTGTAGAACCGCTCATAAGCGGCGGTCAGTGTGGCCCCCATCGAGAAATCTGCTGCGGTCGAAAAGAACGGGCCGGGGATGTAATTGTCTCCGGCGGAAAGCAGGATCGTGTTCTCGAACGTATCTTCGAACGTGTCGACGATCGCGGCAAAGTTCGGCGCGTTGTCCAGAGCGGCAACGCCGCCCTCGAGATCGTTGGCATGCAGAAGTTGAAGCGTATAGGCCATAGGAGGGTCCACCCGGGTTTAGGAATATTGCCCGGAACCGATAGAGGCCGTTTGTGACGTGGGTTTGTGGGATTTGTAACGGGGGTGTAACGTGGGGGGTGTTGGCGGTGTGAAGACGCGCCGCATGCCACAGATCGCTTGACCACCGCATCTTGAGCCCCTGCGACGAGGCTCCATGTGGGGTCAAGGATCGGGCGATAATCGCTCAGACTGCCGGTCGGCGATGTGATGGTTTGGCAAGGCCTGACGGATCAGGAAAGGCCAAGTTGGCGGAGAGACAGCCCGCCATAATCGTCTTTTTATCATTTGTAATCAGATGGATAAATAACGTCTAAGCCTTGTTTATTTGGGCATTACCCCACATCGTGCCTATGCAGCCTTGCGCAATCGTATGCACCCGGTTACAGTTTTTATGTGGGGCTTTATGATGGGTATATGAAATGCCGAAGGTTGCGGAAGAACTTAGCGCGTTGGACGTAAAGCGGCTGGCCCATCCGGGCGGCAAGCGGAATGTCTTGTGTTCGGTCGGTGGTGTGCCGGGGCTTTACATGCAGTTGACGCCAAACGGTGGCCGGTCTTGGGTCTTGCGCATAAAGGTCGGCACATTGCGCCGCGATATCGGATTGGGTGGCTTTCCCGGCGTGACACTATCTCAGGCCCGCGACAAGGCCCGTGAGGCGCGCGACAAGATTGAAAGGGGTGTCGACCCTGTAGAGGAACGAAGGGCCGCCAAGGCTGCACTGGTGGCCGCCCAGCGCCGTGGTCTGACCTTTGCCGATGCGGTGGACAAGGCCCTTACCGCCAAGCTCGACGCCTTCAAGAATGCCAAGCATCGCCAGCAATGGGAAAACACGCTTGCCACCTATGCCACGCCCGACTTGGGCAAGATGCTGGTGCAGGACATCACGACGCAGGACGTCTTGCGCGTGCTGCACCCCCTCTGGATGGACAAGACCGAAACCGCGTCACGCCTGCGGGGGCGGATCGAGGCCGTTTTGAGTTGGGCGACGGTTGCAGGGCATCGGACAGGCGACAACCCGGCGCGCTGGGCTGGTAACTTGAAAGAGCTTTTGCCGCCCCCGTCCAAGGTTGCAAATGAGGGCAATCACCCCGCGTTGGCGCTGGAGGATGCGCCGCGCTGGTTTGCGGCATTGCAGGCGCGTGAGGGGTTTGGGGCGCGTGCGCTGGAATTGGCCGCCCTGACCGCAACCCGGTCGCAAGAGGTGCGGGGCGCGCTTTGGGATGAAATCGACTTGAAGGCTGCGCTCTGGATCATCCCCGGCGCGCGCATGAAGATGGGCAAAGAACACCGCGTGCCCCTGTCTGCCCGTGCGGTGGCGATGCTGGAGGCCCTTCCCCGGCTTAAGGATAACCCGTTGGTGTTCCCAGCGGCGCGAGGCGGGCAACTGTCCGATATGACGCTATCGGCCACCATGAAGCGGATGCACGAGGCAGAGATTGCCGAAGGCGGCGCGGGTTTCATTGACCGCACGTCTAAGCGTCCAGCGGTGCCACATGGATTGCGCTCGACGTTTCGGGATTGGGTGGGGGAAAAGACCGCCTATCCCGGTGATATGGCTGAGGTTGCCTTAGCTCACAAAATCAGCAACGCGGTCGAGGCCAGCTATCGGCGTGGCGACATGATAGAGAAACGGCGGAGAATGATGGGGGATTGGGCAAGCTTTCTGCTAGGCTGCGAATCGCGAGCTAGTGTTGTTGCCATGGCTACCAAGCGGTGACTACGCCACGCTGATTTTCGATTGCAAATCCCGCTTTGATTGCATTCCATCCACAAAAAAAGCGTTTTTGCTCAAGTGTTAGCTTTCGCAAGGATGCGACACGACGCATAATAGTCTTATTGGATGCGACCCAAAGCTCACGTGTCTAATGCCCTGCGCGGTCCGCAAAAACCGACGCAGGGCGGGGTTGTCTTGGTAAGACCCCTCCTTTGAGCACCAAAAAAACGCCCGAAGCAACACCTTTTTGTTGCAAGGGACAGAGCCTTAGGAGCGATAATGGCTGACATTTTTTTAACTGACCGACAAATCGCGGAGCGATATGGAGTGCATCATCTGACGCCACGTCGCTGGCTGCGGAGTGACCCAAACTTTCCAAGGCCGGTAAAACTTTCACCCGGCTGCACCCGATGGAAATTATCCGAGATAGAGGCTTGGGAAGCGTCCAAATTCGACGCAGCCTAATGGTCTATAAAGCTTGGACAAGTGATGCGCAAAGCCCGTGGGGTAAAACCTGCGGGCGGCGTTTCCATGTCCTAGGGCAATTCAGCAGTTAGAGGCATCAACCGATGACCAAACCAAACGAGACGGCTTTTGGCCGAATGATTTTTCATGTCCTAACGACTGAGGGCAAAGGCGGTGGCGTATGATTGGAAGGCCAAAGGGTAAAAAACGTGGCGGGCGTCATGTGCAGATCATGGAATACATGCAAGCGACTGAGGCATGGGCCACAATGAAGCCGGGGCCACGGGCGTTATACATCGCGCTTAAACGTTTATACAACGGAGGGAACAATGGCGAAATCTTTCTTTCCCATCGCGAGGCGGCGAAAGCATTGAATGTGCATCGGAACTCAATTGGTTCATACTTCGCAGAGCTTCAAGATCGTGGTTTCATCCGCTTAGCAACGCCGCCTTATCTTGGCCCCTCAGGAATTGGAGTAGCCTCAAAATGGATTCTTGAAGAACTACCCACTAAGGACAAAAAGCCCGCTGGAAAAGCATTCATGCGGTGGAGAAAAAAACAAAAACCCCGCACAAAAAGTGAGCCACCCCGGCACAATCACTGTGCCAAAGAGGCCGAAACGCCCTGTAAAAAGGCGTTATCCGGCACAACGAATGTGACGCAAAGTGCAAATAGCTTCAAATCTGCGGCACAATGAGTGTGGCATATATAGATTGTAGCCATAGGCTATGGTGTTTCCATACATCACGAGGCGTGCGGAACGCTTGGTGCAAGAATTGGGCGATGCGAGGTAAGGACCGAGGAAAGACTTGAGCCATTGTGTCTTTGCCCGCTATCCCTAAGAGTGAACGCATTGCGCAAAGTTTCGCGCTTTTATGATCGGTGTTAGGTGGAATATCGAAGATTTCATTACACGCTGGAAAGGCTCAGGGGGCAGCGAACGCGCGAACTTCCAAACCTTCGCAAATGAGCTTTGCGATTTCCTCGGCCTTCCCAAGCCTGCCCCGGCAACGGATGACCCGGCAACCGATGGATACCGATTTGAACGGCCCGTAACCTTCATTCACACGGGCAGCCAAACGCGGGGCTTCATAGACCTTTACCGCGCTGGGCATTTTGTCATGGAAGCCAAGCAAGGGGTAGGGGGCGCGACGCCCGAGGATGATACCCAGCTTGCGCTTTTGCCTGACCCGCCCAGCGCGACCCGCAAAGGCCACGGCACACGCGGCACGCGGCGCTGGGATGACACCATGTCGCGGGCGCGTAATCAGGCGGATGGATATGCGCGCGCCGTGTCACGCCATGACGGATGGCCGCCGTTTCTAATGGTGGTAGACGTTGGTCACGTCATAGAAATTTATGCGGATTTCTCAGGCCAAGGGCAGGGCTATACACAATACCCCGATGGCAACCGTTACCGCATCACCCTAGATGATCTGCGCGACCCCATGGACCTAGGCCCCAAGGATACCACCGCCAAAGACCCGTGGCCCAAATCCCTGCCCGAACAAATCGCCGCCGTGCGAGCCGCCCTATCCGATCTGGGCGAGGCGACGCCGGAACAGGTGGCCCGCCAATTCCAACGGGGGCGGGCAGGAACAGTGCAACCGCTCTTGGAAAGCCTGACCGCCTTGGGCCAAGCGCGACTGACCGAGGGCGGGCGTTTTGCGGTGTGAGCAATGCTCGAATGTCCATAGTTAGCTTTTCAATTCACTTGCTGGGAAATGCCCTGCGAATTGCCGAGTTAATCATATCCTGAAGTGATTCATGAGAGTCCCTTGCAATTTCACTAGCTTGGAAAAGCAAAGTCTCATCCCCAAACATCGGATTATAGGGATTGGGGGGTAGTGTCGCAACTGATAGCAAGAACATCGCTGCGGCGTCGTGCGGTGAGCGGTTTCTACGAAGTGCTTCGTCACACATTTCAAATAGATGGTTGTTGAGAGACTTGCCTAGCGACGAACATGGAACATCGTGCCGCTCAAGAATTTCTGTCGCTTCGGTTCTGAACTTTGTTTTTTTAAAGAATGCCATGATTTTGCCCTTGGCGCTTTCTTTCCAAGTGTTTCCGATTGGTCTGAATACGGGTTTAATCAACGTCAGTGATTTCTGTCCAAGGGTCAAGCACGCCTGATCGAAGATGCGCGGTTGGCCGTCTAAGCCTATGCGCTAGGCCCCTTTGATGGTATATTTGCAAAGCGTGTTTGCTAATTTGCAGGGGCGCACTTGTAATGATGCGGAAAGGCGAGCGGCATGGCGCAAATCGAGAAAGCCGGGGTGGATGATCTAGGGGTCAAGGTGAGCGGATCGCCTGAAGCTGGGCAAACGGTTGAACTCGCCCGAGAGAACGCCCTATGTAAGATTTTCGGAACCTCTGACGACATGCAGGCCGAATTGCTATTGAGCCATTGTCTTAAGGCGCTCAAGGCAAACGAGGCCAGCGACAACCACCCCGGCAATGATGAACGGATTTTCATGCTGTCGATGATCCGTGACATGGCCCCGCGAGATGCGGTCGAGAGAATGTTGGCGGTGCAGATGGCCGCAACCCATGTTGCGACGATCCGGTCGGCACGATGGCTTGCCCATACCGAGAACATTTCCCAAGCGCAGGCGCATTACACCGGGTTTAACAAGCTGGCCCGCACTTTCGCGGCGCAGGTCGAGGCGTTGCGCAAGCATCGCACCGGCGGCAAACAAACGGTGGTGGTGCAACACATGAACGTTTCGGATGGAGGACAGGCTATCGTGGGCAATGTGCAGCACGGGGGGAGGGCAAGCGATGAAAGATGACGACAACCCCATGTGCAGGGCGCACGCGGCCCCAAGATGCGCTGCCAAGTCCAAGCGCACCGGGCAACCCTGCAAAGGCCCTGCGGTCAAAGGCTGGTCAGTCTGTCGCTTTCATGGGGCAGGCGGTGGGCACGGTGCGGGCGCGGATCACCCATCCTATCGCCACGGTATGCGGGCGCGGGCATGGATCGAAGCCCGACGCGAGATTAACGATCTGGTGCGAGAGGCGAAGAAGGCGAAGCGCATGCCTTCTGGCTAACAGCACAGGTACTGATTTTCAGCCCTCACCACGACTACCTACTCCAGCGCAATCAGTCGCAGTCCTGATAGTCTGAATTGAGACACACGCGGGCCAGACGCTGCGCCTCGGATATGTCGGCAGCAGACATCCGTTTGGACAGGTTGTCTCGATTATTGCTAGCTTGTGAATGTCCGTTTGCGGCAGCGATGTTGAGCCACATATGCGAGGTGGTATAGTTTTGAATAATCCCTTCGCCAATTTCATACATGAGGCCGAGGTTGTATTGCGCATGGGCATTGCCCTGCTCAGCGGCCATCCGATACCACCGAAGGGCCTCGGCGTAGTCTGGCGGAACCCCTTGGCCGTTGTAATACATTGAGCCGAGGTTGCTTTGCGCATAGTCATCGCCCTTCTCAGCAGCTAGCCGATACCACCGAACGGCCTCGGCGTAGTCCTGCGGCACCCCTTGGCCAATTGCATACATGACGCCGAGGTTGTTTTGCGCATAGGCATTGCCCTGCTCAGCGGCCATCCGATACCACCGAAGGGCCTCGGTATAGTCCTGCGGCACCCCTTGGCCAAGCGCATACATATCGCCGAGGCTGGATCGCGCAACGGAACTGCCCTGCTCAGCAGCCATCCGATACCAGCGAAGGGCTTCGGCGTAGTCCTGCGTCACCCCTTGGCCGTTGTTATACATCCCGCCGAGTCTGTATTGCGCACTGACATTGCCCTGCTCGGCGGCCATCCGATACCACCGAAGGGCCTCGGCGTAGTCCTGCGTCACCCCTTGGCCGTTGTCATACATACCGCCGAGTCTGTATTGCGCACTGACATCACCCTGTTCAGCAAGTGGTCGCAACTCCTTCAACACCGTGGCATAGTCACTTGCCTGTGCTGCGGGCGTAAGCATCAGCGCCGTAATGCCGCACCGGATACATTTCATCATGGCCTTTTCCTTTCTAACAACGGCCCCCTTTGGCTTGGCATCGGTCGGTGGCGACACATGCCTCATACCATCGGGGGGGCGACGCCGAACGTCAACTTCAATAAGTTGGGCAAGTGTCGTAAAGGCCTCGTGGCTACACGTCGGTCAGTCTGTCGCTTTCATGGCGCGGGCGGTGGGCATGAAGCGGGCAAGGCCCACCCATCCTTTCGCCACGGCATGCGGTCACGGGAATTCATAGGGACACGGCGCGCGATCAATGAACTGGTGCGAGAGACTAGGGAGTTTGAGCAGACCCTTTTCAAGGGCAAGCTTTGAAATATCAAACCTCTTTTCCATTTGTTTGAAAATGGTGGCCCGTGGATTTTACGGACGCGTTAAAGGAATTGCATGGATTGTTCTAAATAGGTGGTTGTTCTCGTCCTCAGGTTTGCAGATTAGGTTGCCTTTCGTCGCCTTTGGGCTGCGCGGGATGTGATCTTTGCAAGTCACCAGGCTTGATGCACTGCCCAATCTATCCAATTATGAACTAATATTATTAGCGTGGTGGCAATCTTGGAAGATTTAGACTCAAAGCCAGTTTCATGGCACGCAATGCGCGATAGGTTGATTGAATCCGCGAAACAACTTCCCGATGAAGCTTCAGAGGAGGCCCAGCGCGCTGAGATTCGCTCACAATCTATGGAACTGATGTGTGCGTTCTTTGATGAAGGTATACGGATTGCAAAAGAGCGTGGTTTAGAGCCGGGATCAGCAGATGCATGGGAAATCCTCGAAACAGCGTATGACGTTGCTAAAGACATTGAACTATGCGGGACCTTGATAAGATTGCCGTTTAGTATCGAAGAGCGAGCTAAACTAAATTCCGATGAAGTAAGAAGAATATTTCGCGTTACCCATGACGCCCACCCTCGCAATCTAATATCAGATGCGATGAGAGGCCAGAAAATGAATGTCGACAAGGCGGGGCTAGAGAATTCTGTTGGCCGTTACTTGCGCAGTGAGTTTCGGCCTAGGTTTGCGGATCGCGCGCTTTTGGTGGCGCTGATAGACATGGAGGTTACGGCGTTTCTTACGGAAATTTATGAAAAAAACATCGTAACTGGTCGAAGCGCGGCTTCGACAATGAACCGTAAACCAGTCGTCATGTGGCTAATTGGGCGATGCTGGGCAACTCTTAGCTTGGTTATTGTCGTTGCTGCGATAATTGGCATTCATGCTATTGGGTGGATAGGAGAAGAAACAGCACTTCTTTTGATTGTAGGTGCCGGGTTTCTCTTTGCGATAAGCACCGTGTGGTCGTTCATTGCCTACCTGTCCTTTCGGCAACGATGGAAAGGTCTTCACCCAAAGTTAGTAAGTTTGCCCTGCGAGATGATTAATCTTTACAAGGAACTTCATAGCGATGGGCCGTTGAGCGTAAAACGTGTGCGTCAAGAAATCGAGAGGATCGCAGTGATGGGAGCCGTTTGGTCGGGAGCCGTGTGGGCGCTATTGGACGACATGGAGGCGCGTGGTGTTATCACTATAACAGAATAGCGCTTATTCCTGTTTATTATTCGGGTGTTCAATCTGTCGAACCAGCAAGTGGCGATGGATAAACTTTTACGTGGCTGCTTCATGTAAGCCCTGCCCAGCACATTTCCTTATTTGCGCTATGCCAATTTTAAGTAGCTATGCACTTGTTAAGGCGCGTGTATAAGCATTTTTGGCATGTGGGGTCTTATGTGGGGTGGGCGGGTAATACCCCTTATTTTGTCAATAAAATCAATGGGTAATGGCGGAGAGACAGGGATTCGAACCCTGGGAGGACTTGCATCCTCAACGGTTTTCGAGACCGCCCCGTTCGACCACTCCGGCACCTCTCCGCGGGGGTCTGGTGGAGGAAGCGTTTATTTGCCTTTGGCGGGGGGAGCAAGGGGGATTTGCATTGTTTCGCTGGATAATTTGCCTAGGTTGGAGACACGGCGGATCGGATGGTTTCTGAAAGGACGGCTTGTGATGATGGGGAGGCCCTTGCGGTCATATGCGCGTGGTATCGCGGTAGGGTGTCTGGCCATGATGGCTGTGACGCTGGCCGCGGGGTCGCTGCGCGCGGCGGAGCGGGAGCGGCTCGAGGCGTTTCTGGAGGTGACGGGCTTTGGCGTGGCGCTGGACAGTATCGCGCTCTCGGCCTCTGGGGCACCGGCGATGCTGGGGCTGTCGGCCAGTGATTTCGGGCAGAGCTGGACGGATATTGCCGACGAGGTGTTTGACACGGCCCGGATGCGCGAGATGGGGCTTGGCATTCTCGAGCAGGCGATGGACGACGAGATGTTGGGTCATGCTGCTGAATTCTATGCCTCGGATCTGGGACAGCGTCTGGTCGCGGTCGAGAATGCCTCGCACCTGCAAGAGGACGATGATGCCAAACGGGCCGAGGGCGAGGCGCTCTTGGCGCAGATGGAGCCCGACCGCGTCGAGGTTCTGAGCGAGATGAATGCCGCTGTGGATAGTGCCGGCACAGGCGTGCGCGCCGTGCAGGAGATTCAGGTGCGGTTCCTCCTCGCCGCCTCTTATGCCGGGGTGCTGGAGAGCGAAATTGACGAAAGCATGTTGCGGGCGGTTTTGGCCGAGGGTGAGGAGGAGTTGCGTGAGAGCTTGCGTGCCTCGGCTCTGGCCAATGCGGCCTATACCTATCAGGATCTGACAACGACGGATCTGCGCGCCTATGTGGAGGCGTTGCAGCAGCCGACAATGGCGCGGGTCTATGAGCTGATGAATGCTGTGCAATACGAAATCATGGCGAACCGGTTCGAGGTTCTGGCGGCGCGGATGCGGGGCCTGACACCAGCGCAGGAGTTGTAGCGGTGCGGGCGTTTCTCGTCGCCTGTGCTGCGTTGATCCTGCTCGCGGTGCCACTGCGGGCGGGCGAGGTGGATCGCCTGATGGGCGCGTTGCATTTTGAAGAGACCGTTGAGATCATGCGCGCTGAGGGGCTGCGCTATGGCGGTGATGTGGGAGAGGAGATGCTGAGCCCGGCCGAGCGCGCGCGGTGGGACCGGGTGGTGGCCGGGGTTTATGACGCCGAGCAGATGCTGAAACAGGTTCAGACCAATTTCGCCAAGGCGATGGAGGGGGCTGATACCGGGCCCTTGCTCGCGTTCTTCGAGGGGCAGGGGGCTGAGATCGTCAGCTTGGAAATCGCCGGGCGTCGGGCCCTGCTCGACGATGGCACCGAGGCCGCCGCTGAGGTGCGCTATGCCGAACTGGCCGCTGCGGGCGCCCCGATCGTCGAAAAGGTCACGACGCTGATCACGGACAGTGACCTGATCGAGCGCAATGTCGCGGGGGCGCTCAACGCCAATCTGGTGTTCTATCGCGGCTTGGCCGACGGGGGCGGTCTGGACCTGAGCGAGGACGAGATGCTGGCCGAAATCTGGGCGCAGGAATCCGAGATGCGGGAGGAAACGCGCGACTGGATGCAGGCCTATCTGACCATGGCCTATCAACCGCTGTCGCAAGAGGTGATGGACGCCTATATCGCCCTCTACCAGAGCCCCGAGGGCAAGCATCTCAATCGTGCGCTTTTCGCTGCTTTTGACGCGATGTATGAAGAGCTGTCGTATCAGTTGGGGCTGGCCACCGCCTTGCAGATGGATGGCGAGGATTTATAGGCTCGTTTGATCGGTTTTGCCGGGGCGGCCCTTGACTCTGGGGCTGGAGTTTGGCAATAGCGCGCAACCCGGCGGGATGATCTTGCCGGGTTTGTCTTTGATATACACCCCTGAGGGGTGCGCCGTTCGAGGTGGCCTGAGGGCCAACAACGCCCGGATTGTCCGGGGACCACAGAGCGCGGAGAGAAAAGGAAGAGCCCATGTTTGCGGTCCTCAAGACCGGTGGCAAGCAATACAAGGTGTCGTCAGGCGACATGCTTCGTGTTGAGAAACTTGCAGCGGATGCCGGTGAGAAAGTTCAATTCAACGAGATTCTGATGCTGGGCGGCGACGCACCGGTCATCGGTGCGCCCTTCGTGGCCGGTGCTGCGGTACAGGCCGAGGTCGTCGATCAGGTCAAGGGTGACAAGGTCATCAACTTTGTCAAACGTCGCCGTAAGCATGGCTCGCAGCGCACCAAGGGCCACCGCCAGCAGTTGACGCTGTTGCGGGTGACAGAGATCCTCGAGAGCGGTGCGGATGCCACAGGCATCAAAGCGGCGATTGGGACCGGATCGGCTCCGGCTGTGGCCGTGGCCAAGCCCGCCAAGAAATCCAGCGCGAAACCCGCTGCCGGTGGCGATGATCTCAAGCGTTTGTCGGGCGTTGGTCCCGCTCTTGAGAAGAAGCTGCTTGAAGCCGGTGTGACCACCTTTGCCCAAGTCGCGGCATGGACGGATGCCGATGTAGCTGCTATGGACGAGAAACTGTCGTTCAAAGGCCGCATCGAGCGTGAAGGCTGGATCGAACAGGCCAAAGAATTGGCCAAAGGCTAAGGAGAGACCAAATGGCACATAAAAAAGCAGGCGGTTCATCCCGTAACGGGCGCGACTCTGATGGTCGCCGTCTTGGCGTCAAGAAATACGGCGGCGAAGCCGTGATTTCCGGCAATATCCTCGTGCGTCAGCGTGGCAACAAGTTCTGGCCGGGTCTGAACGTGGGCGAAGGCAAGGATCACACCCTTTTCGCCGTCGCCGAAGGCGCTGTGAAGTTTCACAAAGGCCTCAAGGGCCGCACCTTTATTTCGGTTCTGCCAGTGGCGGAGGCCGCTGAATAAGCCGTCCTTAGGGTTTTGATACAATAAGGGGATCGGCGACACCGCCGGTCCCTTTTCGATTTTGGGACCAAGAGATGATGTTTCCCCGGCGGGGAGCTGCACAATCGCGCGAGTGAGCCGTTGTGCTTTGGCAGAGGAAGCCCATCTCCTTGCTATGACTTGGGCGCTGATCGGAGGAGTAAGCGCATGAAAGACGAGACAATCCTGAACCAACCGGTGATCGCGGCGGAGCGGTTCGATCTGCGCCCGCTGCGTGGTTCGGATGCCGGGCTGATCGGCCTGAATGCCGGGGATGAGCGCGTGGCGCGCTTTACCCGCAGCATTCCCCATCCTCTGCCGCCGGGTGCGACAGAGGCGATGATTGAGCGTGCGCGTGCCGAGGACCGATCCGAGGATATCTGGGCGATAGACGGCACCAAAGCCGGTGGCTCTGAGGTCATGGGTCTGATCAGCCTCGAACGGGTCGATGACGGTCAATCCGAGATTGCCTATTGGGTGGCCCCGGCCTATTGGAACACCGGCGTCGCCTCGGCGGCAGTCGAGGTGCTGCTGGCGGCCAATCCGCACCATGCGCGCACGATCTTTGCCTCGGTGTTTCAGGACAATGCGGCCTCGGCCCGGGTCTTGACGAATTGCGGGTTTCAGTATCTTGGGGATGCCGAGGCGTTCAGCGTCGCGCGTGGCTCCAAGGTGCTGACCTGGACCTATAGCAAAAAGATGATCTGAGGTCCGACAGGGCCTTTGCGGTAAGGACGGCATATGAAATTTCTCGATCTCGCAAAGGTCTATATCCGCTCCGGCGGCGGCGGTAGCGGCTGTGTCAGCTTTCGCCGGGAGAAGTTCATCGAATACGGTGGGCCCGACGGCGGCGACGGTGGCAATGGTGGGTCGGTCTGGGCGGAAACCGTCGATGGGCTGAACACGTTGATTGATTTCCGGTATCAGCAGCATTTCTTTGCCCATAGCGGCACGCCCGGCATGGGCCGTCAGCGCACGGGGGCCAGCGGCGATGACATCGTTCTGCGCGTGCCGGTGGGCACCGAGATCCTCGACGAGGATATGGAAACGGTGATCGCCGACATGACCCAACTGGGACAGCGTGTGCTCTTGGCGCAGGGCGGCAATGGTGGCTGGGGCAACCTGCACTTCAAGACATCGACCAATCAGGCGCCGCGTCGTGCCAATCCGGGGCAAGAGGGCGTCGAACGCACAATCTGGCTGCGGTTGAAGCTGATTGCCGATGTGGGCCTCCTGGGTCTGCCCAATGCCGGGAAATCGACATTCCTTGCGGCCACGTCCAATGCGCGTCCCAAGATTGCCGATTATCCCTTTACCACCCTGCATCCCAATCTGGGAGTCGTGGGCGTGGACAATGTGGAGTTTGTGGTGGCCGATATTCCGGGCCTGATCGAGGGAGCATCCGAAGGCCGCGGCCTTGGCGACCTCTTTCTAGGCCATGTCGAGCGCTGTGCGGTGCTGCTGCATCTGGTGGATGGCAGTTCCGGTGATATTGTTGGCGATTATCAGACCATCATCACCGAGCTGGAAGCCTATGGTGGCGGGCTTGCCGACAAACCGCGCGTGACCGTGCTCAACAAGGTCGACACGCTGGATGAGGAAGAGCGCGAATTCCTGCGCGAAGAACTGGAAGCGGCCTGTGGCACGCCTGTCATGCTCATGTCGGGCGTATCGGGCGAAGGGGTGACAGAAGTGCTGCGCGCGCTGAGGGCGCGAATCGACGCCGACCGTCTGCGCCACAAGGTGGTGGACGAGGACGAAGAAGATGCACCGTGGCAACCGTAACTGACGCGAAACGGTTGGTGATCAAGATCGGCTCGGCGCTTTTGGTGGACCGGGTGACGGGGGCCTTGCGGGCCGAATGGCTGACGGCTCTGATCGAGGACGTGGTGAGGCTGCGCCAACGCGGCACGGATGTGATCCTTGTCTCGTCCGGGTCCATCGCGCTAGGACGGCGGGTGCTGAACCTGCCGCAGAGCGTTCTGACGCTGGAGCAATCGCAGGCTGCCGCCGCCGTGGGGCAAATCAGGCTGGCGGGGGCCTATGATGCGGCACTGGCCGCGCATGGGCTGACGGCGGCGCAGGTTCTGGTGACGCTGGAGGACAGCACCGACCGGCGGCGTTACCTGAATTCCCGCGCCACGCTGGAACAGCTTTTGCGGCTGGGGGCGGTGCCCATCGTCAATGAGAATGACACTGTGGCCACCGATGAAATCCGCTATGGCGACAATGACCGGCTGGCGGCGCAGGTGGCGGTCACGGCGGGGGCGGATCAATTGATCCTGCTCAGTGACGTGGATGGGTTCTATTCCGCCAATCCGGCACAGGATCCCTCAGCGCGTCGGTTCGACGTGGTGGTGGCAATCACGCCCGAGATCGAGGCGATGGCGGGCGATGCTGTGTCGGGCCTGAGCAAGGGCGGGATGAAGACCAAGTTGATGGCGGCCAAAACCGCCACAGCGGGCGGCTGTGTGATGGCAATCACGCAAGGGGATGTGCTGCATCCGATCCGGGCGCTGGAGGATGGCGCGGCGGCAACGTGGTTCTTGGCCCAAGGCGATCCGCAGCAAAAGCGCAAGGCCTGGATTGCGGCGATGAAGCCCAAGGGCCGGGTCATCGTTGATGCCGGTGCGGCGCGTGCCTTGTCGGCGGGCAGCAGCCTGCTTGCCGCCGGGGTGACGGAGGTCGCGGGCCGGTTTGGCCGGGGTGATCCGGTCGAAGTGGCTGATGAGGCCGGGCGCGTTCTGGGGCAGGGCCTCACGCGGTACGACGCTGCGGATGCGGAGCGGATCAAACGGTTGCGTTCCGATCAGATCGAGGCGGTGCTGGGCTATCCGGCGCGCGGACCTTTGATGCATCGTGACGATATGGCATTCTGAGGCGGATTTCGGAGGGCGGGATATGAAAGACCAGACAGAGATTGTCGCGCTGATGGCCGAGATCGGCGCGCGCGCCCGAGTGGCCTCGGCTGAACTGGCGATTGCCGATGCGGCGACAAAGCGCGCGGCGCTGGAGGCGGCAGCCGATGCGGTCTGGACCGGGCGGGCCGAGATCATGGAGGCCAATGCCCGTGATCTGGCCTATGGTCGCGACAAGGGTTTGTCAGAGGCAATGATGGACCGTCTGGCGCTCGATGAGGCGCGAATTCAGGGAATCGTGGACGGGTTGCGCGCTGTGGCGGCGCAGGATGATCCGGTGGGAGAGGTTCTGGCGGAATGGGACAGGCCGAGCGGCCTGCATATCCGTCGGGTGCGCACGCCTTTGGGCGTGGTGGGCGTGATCTATGAGAGCCGCCCGAATGTGACGGCGGATGCCGGCGCGCTTTGCGTGAAATCCGGCAATGCGGTGATCCTGCGTGGCGGATCAGAAAGTTTTCATTCCTCGGGCGCAATCCATGCCTGTCTGGTGGCGGGGTTGCGGGCGGCGGGCCTGCCGGAGGATGCGATTCAACTGGTGCCGACGCGGGACCGGGCGGCGGTTGAGGCGATGCTGACCATGACCGACACGATTGACGTGATCATTCCGCGTGGCGGCAAGGGGCTTGTGGGCCTCGTGCAGCGCGAGGCGCGGGTCCCGGTTTTTGCCCATCTTGAGGGAATTGTTCATATTTATCTGGATGTTGAGGCGGACCCGGCCAAGGCGCTCCGGGTCGTGGTCAACGCCAAGACCCGGCGCACGGGGATTTGCGGGGCGGCGGAATGTCTGCTGATCCATCGCGATATTGTCGAGACCATCGGTCAGGGCGTGATCCGCGCGCTCTTGGAGTCTGGGGTTGAGGTGCGCACCGATGCGGCTTTGCTGGGGATTGCAGGCACCGTTCCGGCCACAGAGGAAGATTGGGGGCGCGAGTATCTCGACAGCATCATCGCCGTGAAAGTCGTTGAAAACATTGACGAAGCCATTGCGCATATCCGGCATTTCGGGTCCAATCACACCGATTGCATCGTGACCGAGGATGATGCGGCCGCGGCGCGGTTCTTTGCCCGGCTCGATAGCGCGATTCTGATGCGTAATGCGTCGACCCAGTTCGCGGATGGCGGCGAATTCGGCATGGGGGCGGAAATTGGCATTGCCACGGGGAAGATGCATGCGCGCGGTCCGGTTGGGGCGGCCCAACTGACGAGTTTCAAGTATCTGGTTGAAGGCGATGGCGCAATCAGAGGCTGACGCGGAATTCAGTGTCTGACAGCGTCGTATCAATGTGTGAGCTTTGGTTTTCAAGGCATTGAAACAAGAGTAAAAAGTGTACCTGTGACGCACTAATGTCCGGCCATTTTGCGGAACCCGACAGGGCTGCCCAGAGTGTGAGATCGGGAGTGAGGCGCCCAGATGTCGCTGTGATGTGCCAGCGGTCATTCAGTCGAGACACATGCAACAACCCGCCATAGGGCATCGCCTGTTCAACGCAAAGAATGGTTAATAAAAGCGCCTGCGCCATCGGATGTGGGATGTCATCCGAGAGGCGCAGATCAAGCGTGATGCGTCCCTCGACATGCACCGCCGTGAGAATATCACACAGATCCTTTGCATGGATGCTCTGACCTTTGTCCGCCTGTCCGAAGGCCAGCCGAAAGAAGCGGATTCGTGCCGTGGCATTCGTGGCGCTTGAGGTGATCAGTGTCAACTCAGGGCTCTGGGGCACCCCAGAAAGATGCAGCAATTCCAGTCCGTTGGAAATCGCTCCCAAGGGGCTGACAAGATCGTGGCAGATACGCGAGGCTATCAATGCGGCCAAGGGTTGGCTATGCTGCGGCATGGGACTCTCCGGGGCGGGATGCGGCATGACGGATATGAATTCGATACTGGAGCCGGGAATGCTGGTGCTGCATCCGCAGAGGCCGGATTGGGGAACGGGGCAGGTGCAATCGAATATCGGGGGCCGGATCACCGTTAACTTTCGTGAGGAAGGCAAGGTGGTGATTGATGGCAACCGCGTGGAACTGATACCCCTCCTTGATCCCTGATCCGGGTTAGCAAAAGGTTAACAGCCGCAAGAGGCTGCGACCAGTCGGATCGTTGCACTCGGAGGCGGTCTTGCATAAAACGCGTTCAGAGCACAGAGACGAGGCCGATGACCGCAAGCCCCCCAATATTTCGTGTGAAACTGGCCGAGTCACCTGAAGAGCTGCGGGCTGCGCAGCGGTTGCGCTATGAGGTTTTTGTCACGGAACTGGGGGGCGACGGGCCTTTGGTCGATCATGTGGCACGGCTGGAATGTGACCGGTTTGATCCGTTCTTTGATCACCTGCTGTTGCTCGATGATTCTAAAAATGGTTATGTGGCAGGGGTTTACCGGCTGCTTCGCGATGATCAGGCGGCGCGGGCCGGGCAGTTTTATTCAGAGGATGAGTATGACCTGACCGCCCTCAAGACCAGCGGGCGGCGGTTGATGGAGTTGGGGCGCTCTTGCCTTGCGAAATCCTATCGTGGCGGGCCGGGAATGTATCACCTCTGGAATGGTTTAGGCCGCTATGTCACGGATCATAAAATAGAAATCCTGTTTGGCGTGGCGAGTTTCCATGGCACCGACATCGCGGAACTGGCGCAGCCGCTGAGCCTCTTGCATGCGCGACATCTGGTGCCGGAAGCGTTGCGTGTGCGCGCACGAGCCGAGCACTTTCAGAGAATGGATTTGATTTCAGAGGATAATCTTGATCGTCGTATGGCGATGCGGCAGGTGCCTGCGCTGATCAAAGCCTATCTGCGGCTGGGCGGGTTTGTGGGCGACGGTGCCTTTGTCGACCATCAATTCAACACAACCGATGTGTGTTTAATTCTTGATACGGACCGGATGACGGAAACACATAAATCCATTTACCAGCAGGACCTTATAAGTTGAAATTAAGGTGGCAATCAGAGGTGCCGCCGCCGGCGTTCACGCTGTCGATGGCAGGGGTGGTTCGCGCCGGGTGGCGTGGCGCTTTGATTTTTCTCGTTATATTTGGGGGGGTTATCGTATCGGTTGGGCTGCGATTGATCGAGCGCCCGTTCTATGGGCTGCACAGACCGTGGAGTCCCTATGTGACGCAGTGGGTCTCTGCGACGGTGTTTCGGGTGCTGGGGATGCGGCATGAGGTGGTGGGAGCGCCCATGCGCGCCGCTGGAGCTGTGGTCGCTAACCATTCGTCATGGTTAGATATTTTCGCACTCAACGCCCGCAAGCGTGTGTATTTTGTGTCAAAATCCGAGGTGGCAAAATGGCCTGGGATTGGTGGATTGGCCAAGTTGGTTGGTACGGTTTTCATCACGCGCGACCCGAAAGAGGCGAAGGCGCAGACCGAAATCTTTGAGGCGCGGTTGCTGGCGGGGCATAAGCTCTTGTTCTTTCCCGAAGGAAGTTCGACCGATGGAATGCGCGTTTTACCTTTTAAATCAACGCTTTTTCAGGCGTTCTTTAGCAAGAAACTACAGCGTGAAATCCACATTCAACCGGTGAGTGTCATCTATGAAGCCCCAAATGGGGGGGATCCGCGATTCTATGGGTGGTGGGGGGATATGGAGTTTGGCGAGCATCTGCTGCGGGTTCTGGCGGTCCGGCGCAATGGCAAGGTGAGAGTCGTCTACCATCCCTTTGTAAAGGTAGATGAATTTGAGAGTCGTAAGGCATTGGCCGCTTGGGCGGAGGATCAGGTCAGGGCGGGCATGCCCGAGGATCGCCGGGGCCGGTGAGTGTGTACAGGGCGTACAATTTGGACGCCTGTTATGTACACAGCCCGGCCCCGCGACATCAGCCCATCGCGGCGATGAACCGGCCCAAGGCGGCGGCGGCGTCCTCGTCGCGCCAGATTTCGTCACCGAAGGCAAAAAAATCGGTCATCGGAGCGAGTTGGGCGACGAGCGCCTCGTTCAGCGCGCCTTCGGCCACGACGGGCAGTTCGATCACCTTTGACCACCAGTCGAACACGTCGAGATCAACGCAAGCGCCGGTATCCAGAGCGGTCGCGCCGATCGGGCCAAAGCTGATGTAATCCGCGCCCGCCTCGCCTGCGGACATGCCGTCATGACGGGAGGTGCCGCAGAAACTGCCGACGATGGCATCCTCGCCAAGCGCTTTGCGCGCGGCGCGCACAGAGCGGGCCGCGTCGGGCAGGTGGACACCGTCGAGCCCGTGCCGTTCGACGAGCATCAGGTGGCTGTCGATCACGAGCGCCACGTCGCGGGCATGCGTCACCTCGCGGCAGGCATCGGCGGCACGCGCGATGCGGTCCTCGTCGCGGGTGGCGAGGCCAAGGCGCACGCAGGCGACCGGGTGACTGTCCAGCACGCGGGCCAGCGTATCGGGAAAGACGCTGAGTTCAAAGTCTGGCGGGGTTATGAGGTAGATCTGAGGCTGCTCGGTCTCGGCCATTGGGGCTCTCCTGATGGATTTTGACCCTATAGCGCGGAAAATCGGCTTTGACCATCGGGGAGGCCAAGGTTCCGGTCAGGGAGAACGCCAGAATCCGCCGCGACGTCAGAGGCCTAGAGGGAAAGGGGACGGACAAATGGCCCCTAGCAACCCGGGTGGCGGGTCTCTATCTTGAGGGCAACGGGAAAAGGGGCGGTTCTTGGCGATAGCAGGCATGGCAGAGGGCGTGGTGCGCGGCATCGAGGGCTTGGGCGACCGCGTGAGCCAAACCTTCTTCGAGCCGGTGATCCGGGTCGGGGTGACGGGCCTCGCGCGGGCGGGCAAGACGGTGTTCATCACCTCGCTCATCGCCAATTTGATGGATCGGGGGCGGATGCCCGGCCTCTTGGCGCAGGCGGAGGGGCGGATTCTGGCGGCCTATCTGCAACCCCAGCCCGATGTGACCCTGCCGCGATTCGATTATGAGGCGCATCTGGCGGCCTTGACGGGCCCCGAGCCGCATTGGCCCGAGAGCACGCGCACGGTGTCGGAATTGCGCCTGTCGCTCCGCGTGCGGCCTGCTGGGCTCTTGGCGGGCCTGACGGGGCCACGGGTGATCCATCTTGATATCGTGGATTATCCCGGAGAATGGCTGCTGGATCTGGCGCTGTTGGACAAGAGTTATGATCATTGGGCGGCCGACGTTTTGATGCGGATCAGCGCGCGCACCGAGGCGGCGCCCTATCTGGCGCAGGTGGGGCAGGTGGATGCGACTGCGCGGCTGGACGAGCCCGTGGCGCAGGCACTGGCCGCGGGCTTCACGGGCTATTTGCAGGCCGCGCGTGCCGCCGGGTTCTATGATTGCACGCCGGGGCGGTTCATCCTGCCGGGGGATCTGGCGGGATCGCCGGTGGTGACCTTTGCGCCCCTGCCGGAGGGCAAGGCGGGGCGGGGCAGCCTGCGGGCTGAGATGGCGCGGCGCTATGACGCCTACAAGCGCGAGGTGGTCAAACCGTTCTTTCGCGATCATTTCGCCAAGATTGACCGGCAGGTGGTCTTGGTTGACGCGCTGGATGCGATCCACAAGGGGCCGCAGGCGGTCGAGGATATGCGCCGGGCGATGGCGGATATTCTGGGTGCGTTTCGACCGGGCCGCAATGCGTTCCTGACGCAATTGCTGTTGGGGCGGCGGGTCGAGCGTATCCTCTTTGCCGCGACCAAGGCGGATCACCTGCATCATGCGCAGCATGGGCGGCTGACGGGGATCATGGCCGCCCTCTTGCGTGAGGCGCGGGACCGGGCGGAATTCGCCGGGGCCACGACGGAGTCGATGGCGCTGGCCGCTCTGCGCGCCACGGTCGAGGAGCGGGTCAGTCACAACGGCGAGATGCTTGATTGTGTGCGCGGGCGGTTGCTCGAGACAGGCCGACAGGCGGCGTTCTATGCGGGCGATCTGCCGGACGATCCGGGGCAATTGCTGGCCCCGGCGCGGGCCGGGGCGACCGACTGGCTGGGTCAGGATTACCGGGTGATGCGCTTTGCGCCCGCCCCGCTCAACCTGCGCCCCGGCGAGGGGCCGCCGCATATCCGGCTGGACCGCGCCGCGCAATTCCTGATCGGGGACAAGCTATGAGAACGGCGCGGGCCCAAATCTGGCATCTGCCGCGTCTGGCGGTGATCCTCTGGGGGTTCACCCGCGCAACGCCATGGTTGCCGCAGGTGCGCAGCCATTGGGACGACCTGCGCGCGCTGAGGTCGGTGATCCGCTGGGGGTGGGTCCGGGTGATCCGCGAGCAGGGCCGTGTCGCGGGTTTTTTAGTCCGAGACGGTGACATTCTGCACGCGCTTTATGTGCATCCGATGCGGCGCGGGCGGGGTCTTGGCCGGGCGCTCTTGGCTGAGGCCAAGGCGGAGGCGGGCGTTCTGCGGCTCTGGGTGGTTGAGGCCAATGCGGCGGCGCGGAGCTTTTATGCGCGACAAGGGTTTGTCGAGGCGGCGCGCAGCGCGGGCCTTGGCAATGATGAAGGTCTGCCGGATATCCTGATGGTCTGGCGCGGTGAAGGAGAAGGCGCGTGAGCAGCAACAAGGCCAAGGGGCCGGTTCTGATCGACATGGAAGAGCGCGCCGCCGAAGGGCCGGACCGCGCGCCGCCGGTCCCGGACCTGGCCGATGCGCCTGAGGGACGGGCGATGCGCGCGGTGATCGCACGCGGCGCTGCGCGACCCTCTTGGCTGGGGCGGCTCTTTTGGGGGCTGGCGCTTGGGCTGATGGGCGCTGCGGTCTCGGTGGCGGCGTGGGATTTTGCGGTTGGCTTGATCGCACGAGTGCCGGTGCTCGGCTACGGCGTGGCGGCGATGGGCGTGGGCCTCTTGCTGGTGGCGGTGATGATCGGTTTGCGCGAGTTGGCGGGGTTTGCCCGTTTGGGGCGGCTCGATGCCCTGCGCGGACACGCCGGGGTGGCGCTGGCGGAGGGGGATCTGGAGGCGGCACGGGCGGTTGTGA
>NZ_LADY01000016.1:0-13354 GCF_000961715.1 Roseovarius sp. BRH_c41
ACCCGCCCCGCGACCGGCACCGCCCGCGCGGCCCGCAGCCTCGCCGGTGGCATCAAGCGACTCTCCCAGCCCCTCGGCGGCCGTCCGCGCGCCGTTCAGAGCAGCTTCCGCGTCGAGACCGCTGCCCGTCACCGCCTCGCGCAGGGCGGCAATGGACTCGAGTGGTGCTGTCGCCACTTCTGCAACACCGGCCATCGTTGCGCGCAGGGCCTCGGCCTGACCGCGCGCTTCCTCTGCGTAAGCATTCAGCCCGAGGTCTGGCATCCTGATCGGCTCGGCACTGAATGCCGCCTGAAACGCAGCGCGTGCCTCGGAACCGGCCTCGGTCGCCGACCCCGCGAACGGATTGTCGATCCGGCCGAGTTCCAGATTGCCGATCAGCGAGATGCGCCGCTCGATCCCGAGCGCCTCGAGCCCGCCATTGATCCCCTCGAGGAAGCCGTTGATCCGCTGGCCGACGCCATTGAGCATCGCTTCGACGCCCGCGATCAGCGCATTCGCCGCCTGAAACGCGAAATCCCCGATCGCCGAGGGCAGCGAGCCCCAGAGCACCTTGATCGCGTCCAGCGCCCCCTGGAAGGTGTTCAGCGCCCCGTTTCCGAAACCGACCACCGCTTCCAGCGACGTCTGCAGCGCCTCGGCGATGGCGGCCTTGATATCGGCCCAACTCGCCATTATCGCGAGCCCCATGGCGACGGCGCCGAGCTTCATGCGCTCCCAGACCTCGCGGGCAAGGTCGCCCAGAAGCGAGAGCGCATTGCCGAACCCGCCCGCGCCGCGCACCAGCTGTCCGAACCAGTAGATCAGCTCGCCCGCACCCACGATCAGCGCCCCGATCCCGGTGCGAATTATTGCTCCGCGCAAGAGTGTCAACGCGCCCGCGAGGCTGATCGTGGCGACCTGCGCCGCGACAAACCCCGCAACCCAGCGTGCGGCCATGAAGCCCGCGAAAGCGATGCCGATGGCTGCCAGCCGCTCCATGTTGTCGGCGAGCCCGATCAGTGCCGCGGCCACCGTCGATGAGGCGCCAACCATCTGGTCCCAGGTGCCGACCAGTTGCAGCGCGGCATTGCCGATCAGCGTGAAGGCATCGCCAATGGTTGCCGGCATGCTGTCGGCTTCCGCGCGCAGCAGCTCGAGATTGCCGATCAGCGCAGTTCGGATCACTTCGCCGGTGATCCCGCCCTGCTGGCCGAGGGTGCGCAGGCCCGAGACGGTGGTGCCGAGCTCGGCGGCCAGCAGTTCGGCCAGCCGCCCGCCGTTCTGGATCACGGTGTTGAGGTTGTCCCCGCTGAGGGTGCCAAGCGCCATGGCACGCGACAGCGCGGTCTGGACCGAGGCCGCGCGTTCGGCACGCGCGCCGGAGACCACCATGGCGTTGTTCAGCGCCTCCGTGAAATCCAAGCTTTCCGCCGTCGTCAGCCCCAGCTCGCGCAGCGCCGTGGCGTTGGCAAGCCAGGACTCAGTGGTCTGGCCGAGGCTGGAATAGGTCCGCCGCGCCATGGCGGCGAGCCGTTCCATGACGGCCGCGCCCGCCTCCTGGCTGCCGGTCGCGAGATCGACACGCGAGCGGAGGTCGGTCCACTGGTCGGCATAGGCCACGAGCTGGCGCGTGCTGATCGCAGCGCCGAGGATGCCCATGACCCGGCGCACCACGGCGCCGGTGATGTCGGCCTGCCGCTCGATCCGCTTGAAATTGCGCTCGCCCGCATCGCCGATCCCCTGGAATTCGGCCTTCACCTGCCTGCCGCCCTCGGCGACGAGGCGGACGGAGACGCGTTTCTGGGTCATGGATCAGACTTCCTGACGTGCGGGACACTGCTTGCGGAGCGGGTTCATCAGCCGTGGGACAGAGACGCCCGGTCATCAGCCGTGCTCTGTTCGTTGAACTTGCGGACCATCACGGCCTCGATCACGGGCAGGCATTCGGCCGCGATCAGCGGGTTGACCCCGAGCGCCCGCGCCATTGCCAACCCCGCGGTCATGTCCCAACCCAGAACCACAGTTCCGTCGGCGCTGGATGCGACGCGCAGTTGACCCGTAAGGCGCTGCGCCAGATCCCAGACCTGCCAGCCTTCCGGGGTTTCCGGCTGGTTCAGCCGCGCCGGACAGTCCGGGCACGGCCCTTGGCAGGCTTGGCAGTAGCGATCGCCCCCGCCGATCCACCAGTCGGCAAGGGCGCAGAGACGTTTTTTTCCTGCTCCAGCAGCAGCCATTTCGCGACATAGGCGGACTGGAAGGCATCAAAGGCCGGCCAGATGTCGAGCAGCGCATCAATCCCCTCGGGCGTCACGGGGACCGGGTTGCCCTCGGCGTCGCCGACGCCCTCCCAGTCGAGGACCGCGCGGCGAGCCACGGCCTTGGCCATGATCATCGCCAGCTCTTCGGTCGCGGCCTCGGGCGGCAGCGCCTGGATTGCGGCATCGCCGCGCGCCGAGACCATCAGCGCGGTCGTCAGCGGGCGCACCTGCAGCCGCACGCCCGGCAGCAGGTCGAGCCAGCGTGGCGCATTCGTCAGATCGAGTGTCAGCATGTCAGTAGGTCTCCCGTTCGTTCACCAGCGTGATCGTGCACATGCGCCCCGTCACCGGACCCTTCGCCGCCTGCCAGTCGAAGCTCGCCTGCATGCCCTGCGGCCCGGAAATCTCGATGCGCGGGCGCGGCAGGTAGACGGCGTGCGCCACCAGCGTCAGGCTTTCGCCCGAGGGCAGCGTGTAGGCGAAGTTCATCTCGCAAGGCTCGCCATTGATCGCCTGGTTGACCAGGAGCTGATCTGCAAAGCGCACCTCGATCCGGCCCGTGAGCGCCGCCATGCCGGGATCGGCGCCGTCGATGCGCCCGTCCGAGCGGATGGTCTCGATCCGGTCCAGCGTGTTGGCATAGGTGATCTCGGCCGAGACGATGTTGCCGAGCGGCTGGCCGTCGCGGGTGATCGCCCCGTTGAAATGCCCGAAGCGCTGCAGTTCAATCTCGGCCAGTGTGCCGGCGGCCGAAGTCGTCGCGATAGCCTCGCCCTGCGCCACGAGGCTCGCGGTCGCGGTCAGCAGCCCCGAGCGCTGCATCTGCCAGGACAGCGTATCGAGCACGCATCCCGAATACATCGCAAAGCGCGGCACCTCCGGCATGCCGGTCTCGATGGACATCGACGGCAGCACCCAGCTGCCTGAGCGGAACTCGTGGCTGTAAGGCGCGACAGTGCCGGTGGTGATCGGCTGGCCGAAGGCCGCCTTCAGCCAGAAGCCGAAGGCCTCCGCATCTATCGGCACGACGACATTGCCGTCGGCCGTCAGCGCGTCCTTGATCGGCGCCAGCGGATCGCGGCCGTAACCGAGCAGCTCGCTGTTCAGGAGCGGCTGCTCCGCCCCCAGCGTCGCGCTGGCGAACGGCATCCGTGTGAAGCCGCTCGCGGGCGGCGTGCCATAGGTCGTCTCGAACGCCAGCGCCATCTGCGCCCGCGCCCCCTGGGCTCGTGCCATGGTAGTCTCCTCGGGTTGTCGGGATCAGCCGAGCGGATCGGCCATGGAATAGTGTAGCACCACCGGGATCACGGCGGCCTTCAGGCTGGCCGCACCGTCAACGGGCAGATCGACGGGCCGTGGCGCTTCCGCCTCGACCCAGTCGCAGCGGCCGCCCAGCGTGCGGTCGGCGGAGATGGCCGCGCCGATGCTGGCGCAGAGCGCGGCGAAGGTCGTGTCGCGGTCTGCGCCTTGCACAACGGCCTCGATCTCGGCCCGGTGCTGGTAGTGGTAGCGCAGGGGCGACAGCGTGATCTCGGGCTCCCCCGGCTCGCCGTCGCGCAGGATCAGCAGGCCATCGGCCGGCACGCGCTCTGGCAGCACCTCACCGCGAAGGGCGATGGCGGGCAGCGCCGAGAGCCGCGCGTGCAGCGCGGCGAGGATGGTTTCGCGGGTGGTGGGCATGCTCCCTCACAGGTGTCCGCACCTTGTTGACGGATACGGCTTCGCGCTTTAAGTTCACAGGTGTTCGCACCCTGTGGAGATTCGCGATGGTTTCCGAGAATACGACCCGGGTTTCATTCCGGCTGAAGACAGACATCCACGATCTTATTCAGAAGCTGTCGGCCGATGCTGGCATCGATCCATCCGCGTTCATGCAGCGCGCACTTGAACGGGCGGTCTACGCTCATCTTCCACCTGAGAGGCAAAAGGAACTGGATGATACCGAAGCGCTCTATTCGGTAGCACAGCAGAAGGCACGTGAGGTTTTCAATTCTGGTCGGTTCGATGAGCACTTCACGTTGACGGTGTTCGGCGAGTTGATGACTGATCTGAAGTCCCGAGCGCTATATGAGGAGGTTATCGGTGCTGACGCCTATACCGATGGCGCACCTAGAAAGACGCCGCTGAACATGTATCTCGGCTGGTACATCAAGAACGCAATCGACGCTGAGCCGTTACTGGACGATGCCGGGAAGCCGCGAAGGGCATTCGTCAAGGATCAGCCCATCAAGAGCTACACGCTCTTGAAGTTGGGGAAATCCGCCTCGTCACGCATTTCGCGGAGCTGAACCATGGCTGACCATAAGAAAGTGCTCGCAACGATTGCTGTTGCGACCGATCCAGCGAAACTTCGGACCCTGCGGGAAAACGCACAACGGCTTGGCGTTCCCGAGGTGGAAGAGGCGGCATTCAGGCGGTTGGTCGAAATTCTGCCCGAAGAGGCGCCCGGAAGCATCGAGCATGACTTCTGGAAGACGATCCACGCCTTTGAAGAAATCCTGCGAGATGAACGCGGCAAGACTGTCAGGCTTTCGCGCACCCGACAGAAGATCGAGCGGGTTGGCGTGATGCGCACATTGATCGATTTTGCGGTCAGCAAGACACCAACGGACGGTTTTAACATGCTGATCGAGCGAGCTTTGCCGGAACTCACCGGAGAAGCGCTTGTTCTGAAGCACGCCAGCCACTTCGAACCTGCAGTGTTGGAAGCAGCGAGGTCCAGACTGGAGGGAGCCGGAATCGATACAACCAAGCTGTGGCCCCAAGGCTGAAGCCATGCCTATCGACTGGTCTTAGCGCCTTTCCCACCCGGCCAAGATCAGCCCCGGCACCGCGTCGCGCGCCCGCTCTGCATCGCGCGCCAAGTTCAGCCGCTTCGGCAGCTTGACCTGCGGCACCAGCAGAAAAATTGGCGCGGTGACGAGACCTCGTCCGGTTCTCGAACGCGATGCCACAGCTCGGCCCTTCGTGTTCAGCCGCCCTTCGGCGACCAGCAAGCTCGGCCCCGCTCGCCGATAGACGAACCGCAGCCGCAGGCCCGTGCGGCGTTCCCATTCGCCAGGCGTGATCCTTCCACCCCGCCGTGACGTGCCTGCTGCGGGCGTGGGGATTGCCAGCCAGAACCCGTTTTTAGAGCGGATCAGAGGGCCGGTGTCATGTGCGTTGACGATAACCGGTGCCTTCGACCAGACCAGCGCGGCTGCGTTGAGGCTGGGCCTGCCTTTCGGGAACTGCTCGGAGCGGATGGTGCCAGCAAGGCGCGGCCCAAGCCCGGCGCCGGTGATCTGCGCGCGCCAGGCATCCTTGAGACCGGTCCCTGCAATCCGCATCGCCGTGCTCACTGCCTTCTCGCCTGCCTTCGCCTCGGCGTCGAGCAGGCTGGCAATATCGCCAACGATGCTGATGCCGAGTTTCACGCGGGCCTCAGATCGACGGTCCAGACCAGCCGCTCGCGATCACGGACAGGCTCGCCCTGGATGAGGAAGGCGTCCCCCTCGATCTCGATCCGGTCGCCGGGACGTGGAGCCGAAACCTCGGCCATGCGCAGGTCGATCCGAGTGGTTTCGGACCAGATCCGCGTATCGCCGAAGTCGGTGACCGCATCGGCACGTCGGGCCACGGTGCGCACCAGCACCGGCGCGCCGCCGTCGGCGATGTAAACCGCGTCACGCCCGACGTTCGGATCGGCAAAGAGCGCGTCGAGCGCGATCGCGAGTGCACTCATCACGTCCGCCGCGCGCTGCGCAGCACCTGCGGGCGGGTGCAGATCGGCAAAGGATTGCTCTCGATCTCGAGGCGCACCCATTCGTCCCGGTCACGGTCCGGAATCATGCGTGCGTAGAGCGGCAGGCCGAGCGTGTTCACCGTCTCGAAGGTGTCGGCCGGGGCGTAATAGATCTCGAAGAGGCCCTCGACCCCCTCGGGATAGAAGTAGGCCTTGTCGGTCGGCACGCCGAAGCCGAGGCCGCCCCGGTAGCGGCGGAAGGTGATGCCGCCGAAGCTGACCTCCTCGCCCACGCGCCCGCGCAGATCGGCGGCGGCGGCGGTATTCAGGTAGGTCTCGCGCACCTCCTTGTGGGCGACCAGATCGGCGAAGAAGGCCGAGCCGCATTCGGCGCGCAGCTGGACCTGACCGGCGGCCAGCCCGCCAAGGCTGTCCTCGACGCTTTCGATCAGCGCCTGGCAACGCTTGCGCAGCGCACCCGAAGCGGGGCTCGCGTTGTCAAGGTCGAAGTCGACCTCGGTGGCGGGCGTGATGCCGAACTCGGTGAAGTAGTTCACCACCGTCGCCCCGTCCTTCGGATCCTTCACCACGCCTTGGATGCCGTTGAAGAGGTGGAATTCGAAGGTGGCCTCGGCGTCGTTCCTGAGCCGCCCCAGCTTGCGGGCCACCTCGGTCTGCACCTGCTGGGTGGCGGTTTCCGATCCGTGGTCGCGGATGCCCTGGATTTCCGAGGCCCAGAGCACATCCTGCTTCTTGAACTGCCGGACGACAAAGGCGCGCATCTCGCGGCGTTCCGGCACCTGTTGTTCATAGGCTGAACCGCGCTCGGAGAACGGGATCAGCTGCAGCGTGCCGTCCCGGCTCTCGATCACGACGGTGCGCGAACGCACGCCGCGCGGCCCGAAGAGGTTCGCGCCCGAGAGGATCGCGGGCTTGAAGGGGATGTTCTCCAGCGCGCGGGTCAGTTCGATGAGCGAGAAGGCATCGGCCTCAAAAATGTCCATGGTCGCCATGGGGGTTTCCTTTCGATGGAGAGATCAGCGCAGGAGGATGCCGAGCGCAGTCAGCGCTGCGGTGGCGGCGGCGATCTGCGGTTCCGTTGCACCCTCGGGCCAGACGAGCTCGTAGCGGTTGACGATGGCCGGGCCGCGCAGGACCACGACGGCGGTGGCATCGGCGGCCGTCGAGTCGGCCGGGCCCCAGAGAATGCCGGCGGCGTTCTGGCTGCCGTTCGACGCGGCCGGGGTGAGTTGCGTGAACTTCCCGCCCGTGGTGATCTTGCCCAGCACCGTGCCGGGCTCGAGCTTGCCCGCGCCGGAGGCGAGGGTGACGGTGTCACGGGTGTAGTCGCGCGAGGTTTCCCAGACGAGGAAGCCGCCCGCATGTCTGCCTTCGGTCAGCGTGGTCATGGAAGATCATCCTTTCAGCTTGAAGGTGCGTGCGATCACGTCGCCCCAGGGACGGGCGGTGGGTGTGGGCCCGGGTTGCGGGTGATGGGGGCTGATCTGCGCCTCTGCCTCGGCCCTCGCCGCAAGAAGGCTGCAGCGAACCGCATCGAGGCTGGCATCCTGTTCGAGGAAACGCCCGGCCATCTGCGGCTGTCCCGCAAGGCGGCAGAGGTCGATCACGGCGCGGGCATGGGCGATGGCGTCACGCCGGATGGCGGTTGGATCGATGCCTGTCGCCACAGGGTCGGGAGTCGGCGGTATGCCCGGCTCAGGCTTGGGTTCACATGGGATCGCGGGAGCATCGTCGCCGATCTCGTCGCCTATGACATCCTCGGCGGTCTCATTGCCGTCCTGATCGCTCTCAGAAGCCGGATCGGCGATGGCTTCTGCCAGCGCGGGCGGCGCGTTGCGGAACCGCGCGATGTCGAAGCTGGCTGCAATCCGCACCGGTTCGATCATGCGGGTGGCAAGCCCGGCCTCCAGGGCCGCTCCCGCATCGAACCAGGTCTCGGCCGCCATCAGGGCCGCGATCTCCTCTTCGGTGCGTCCGGACCTTGCCGCATAGCCTCGGACCATGCCGCCCGCGATCTTGTCCATGGTGTCGGCCATCTCGCGCATGTCGGCGGCGGTGCCCATGACCAGCCCCGAAGGGTCGTGGATCATCAGAAAGGCATTCTCGGGCATGACGATCTCGTCACCCGCCATGGCCACATAGGAGGCCGCCGAGGCGGCTACGCCGTCGATCCAGACGGTGATCGTGCCGTCATGCCGCTGCAGGGCATTGTAGATCGCCACCGCATCGAAGACCGAGCCGCCCGGGCTGTTGAGGCGCAGGTCGATCGGCACCCCGTCCGGCAGTGCGCCGAGTTCCGCGAGAAATCCCTTGGCACTGACGCCATAGGCGCCGATCTCGTCATAGATCAGCACTTCCGCGCCTGTGCCCCGGGCGCGGATCGTGTACCAGCTTTTCATCCTGTCACTCCTGTTCGGATTGCGCGTCCGCGTCGGGCCCATCTGTTCCCGGATCGGGCAGCCTTGTGGGCGTGGCCCGCGCGCCTTGCGTCTCGCCGGGGCTGGTCCGGTAGCGGAGGCCCAATTCGGCCGACCGCCGGGCGTCGGCGGCGTTCTCGCGGTCGACCTCCTCGACATCGTAGCCCGTGGCCTCGACCACCTTGCGCCGCGAGGTGATGCCCGCCTCCATTGCCAGCACCTGCGCCTGGATGTCCTTCAACGGATCGACCCAGTCCCATCGGGGCGGGATCCACTGCGCGGCCCTGAACCGGCTGGGCGCGGCCGCAAACCCTGGCAGATCGAGCGCCCCCGCCAGCACTGCGGTTTCCATCCAGCGTGCCCAGATCGGGCGGCAGAACTGGTGCACGATGACACCATGCTGCAATTGGCCGATGCGACGGCGGAATTCGACCAGTTCGGCCCGAAGGCTCGAATAGTTCGCCTGCCGAACATCGCCGGTGACCAGATGATAGGGCAGTCCCAGAGAGGCCGAGACGGCGAGCAGTGTGCGGTACTGGAACGCCTCGTAACCCCCGCCCACATCGGCGGGGCTCGAGAACTTCACATCCTCTCCCGGCAGCAGGACCTGCATCGTGCCGGGCTCAAGGCTTGCAATTGCGGCACCCTCGGGGTCGGCCGCCCCTTCACCCATCATCGGCTCTTCCGGCGCCGTCTTGGTGATGAAGCCCGCGAACATCGCCGCGGTCTTCTTCCGGTCGAGTTCGGCATCATCGTACTGGTCGAGCAGGAACAGCCGCACCATGGCAGGCGCCACATGCGGCAGGCCCCGGATCTGGCCCGCATCGATGGGCCGGTAGATGTGCAGGACGTCCCCGGCCGGCACGCGGACAGTATCCGGCACCGCCACCCGCTGGTCCGTGCTGTCACCCGGATGGCGGCGGCGGAAGTGATAGGCCACACGGCGACCGATACCGTCGAATTCGATCCCGCAGCGGATGCGGTTGCCGGAGGGCAGCACTTCCGTCTTCTCGAAGGGCAGCATCTCCGACTGCAGCAACTGCATCTGCATGGGCACCATAAGCCCGTCCTCGGGCCGACGCGTGCGCAGCCGGACGAAGCACTCGCCTGCCACGAACATCTCGCGCGCAACCATGGCCTGCAGGCCGAAGAAGTCGGTCAGCGCGTCCGCGTCGGCCTCGTCCGTCCAGGCCAGCCAGAGCTTCTGGACATGGTCGCGAAGGCCCGCATCCTCGATCAGAGAGGACGGCTTGATCCCGTCACCGACAAGGTTTGCCGCAAAGGCCTCGCAGGCGTTCGCCGCATAGCCGTTGGTGACCACCAGTTCGCGGGCACGGGCCAGAAGACGCGGACCACCCGAGGCAACCAGCGCGTTGATGTTCTCAAGCGGCGGATTCCAGCCCTTGAGCCGTCGCCGCGCCATGGCCCCTTCGAGCCGGGCGCGCACAGCTGCAGGGCCGCCGGTCGCACCGCCAGCGATGGGCCCGCGGCGGAACCTGTCAAACAGACCCATGCTCAGAGCCCCTTGTCTATCACGACACGGACCTGCCGCACGATCCTTCGCCCTTCGGCTGAAGCGATCTCGCGATCCAGCGCCTCCATGGCCCGGTCGATCTCCGCCACGGAGCGGTAATCCACCGTCTTTCCGTCATAGCTGACCCGGGCCACGCCCGAGGCGCGCTGTGCGGCCAGCGCCTCGCGGCGGGCGCGAAGTTCCGTGATTGTCGCCATGACGGCCCACCTCTATCCTGCCCGTGACCCGTCCTGACCAGGCCCGCCATGACCGACCGGATTGCCCGCCTTCGCATCGAACTGCTGCATCTCGAGCCCTGCATCTGGCGTGAGCTCGAGGTCAGACTGACCACCAACCTCCGCGCCCTGCACGAAGTCATCCAGGCGGTGATGCCGTGGGAGAACTACCATCTCTATGACTTCCGGGTCGGCGACCGGGTCTATGGCGAGCCCGATCCCGAGGACGCGGTCTGGGGCCGCAAGGTCTATCAGGCCAAGGGCATGCGCCTCGGCACGCTGATCGATCGCGGCGTCACCGAGTTCCTCTACACCTACGATTTCGGGGACGACTGGCAGCACCGCGTGCTGGTCGAACACGTCGGCGCGGCCGATCCTGATACTGACTATCCGCTGTTCATCGCGGGCGAGCGCACCGCGCCGCCCGAGGACGTCGGCGGTCCACCCGGCTTCATGGATTTCCTCGAAGCCATCGCGAACCGCCGCCATCCGCAGCACAAGGACATGGTCCGCTGGTATGGCGGTCCCTTCAACCCGGTCGACTTCGGCGAGCCCGAGATCGCGGCCCGCGTTCGTGATCTCGCCGCCCGGCGCAAGGTCTCCCTCGACGCCTTCGCGCGCAGTCGCACGCTGCGACAACAATAGTTCCGAAGGTCAGCCCATATAGGTTGAGCGCACCGTCCGGCGCCGCGGACCCTGTGGCATCCGAGGAAGACCCGAGGGCGTCGGTCCGCTCTCGGCGCGCATCGCGTTCCGGTCCGGGAACTGCCGTTCCAGATCCTGCCATCGGGCTTCCGGCCAGCGATCCGCGCCCGCGATCCAGGCGGCGGCGCGGGCATAGACCCGGCAGTCCAGCGCCTCGTTCCGCTCGCGCAGCTTCTGCCATTCCAGCCGGGCGAAGCCGCGCTTGGTGCGCACCGTCACCAGCTGCTCGGCCACAAACTGCTTCAGCCATTCGTTCTCGACCCAATGCGGCAGATGCACCGATCCCGGCGGAAACGCGGCCCCTTCCGCCAGGTCTTCCTCGGTTGGACGTTCCAGCCGCAGGAAGCGATAGGTCTCGGCCTTGAAGGTCGACACCGCCACGGTCCAGAGCCGCGCGCCGCGCCGCAGGCGTTTCCCGCCCTCGGTCGCATCGACGAAGGTCGGCCCCGATACCGGGCTCGAGCGGTTGAACCCTTCGACGCCCTTGACTGGCGACACCTGTCCAAACCCCTGCGCCCGCGACCAGGAATAGACCGCTGGGGCCTCGTAGCCCGTGTCAATGGCCAGCCGTGCGATGCGCAGATGCGCGCCACGTTCATGTGGCCAGGACCGGTCCAGCAGCGCAGTCAGTTCCGACCACGCGTCATGCCGGTCCGGCCCGCCCTCGATGACGACGTGATCGACAAGCCAGCTTTCCAGCCCTCGGCCCCACGCCCAGACATCGACCTCGATCCGGTCTTTCTGCACGTCGGCCCCGGCAGTCAGGAACAGCCCGCCCGCAGGCACCGTGCCGGATGTCCAGCGCTCGCGCCGGTCGTAGAGCCGCTGCCAGTCCGGCGCCTCCCCGGTCTCGACCCATGTCTCGCCGAGGATCGTGTTGCGGAACGCCTTGATCGCTTCATCCGACCCTTGTGCAGCGTCCCAAGCCCGCACGATCCGCTCCCAGCTCAGCCAGCCGATCGGCGAATAGAGCGCGGAGAGGTGATACCCGACCGTGGTCGGATCGGCGGCCGTGGCGGTCGCCCGCCATTCGCCGCTCTCCAGCATCGCCGTCTTGTGGTGCTCCGCGATTGCCGCGTCGCAGCCCTCGCAGTGATACTCCGCTGTCTCCGGGCGGCCTTTCTGCCAGCGCAGCCGGTCGAACTTCAGCCACTGCATCGCACCGCAATGCGGGCACGGCACGAAGAACCGCCGCTGGTCGCTGGCATCGTATTCCCGCTCAATCCGCGACAGCCCCCGGATCGTCGGGGTCGAAACCAGCAGCACCTTGCGCCGGTGGGCGAAGGTCAGCGACCGCGCCTCGGCCAGCGTCACCGGATCGCCTTCCTCGTCGGCGGAGGCGGGATAGGCGTCGACCTCGTCGAGGAAGATGTACCGCGCCGGGGTGGACCGCAGTCCGACCGCCGAGTTCGCGCCCGTCATGATCAGGATGCCGCCCGCGAACTCCTTGGACAGCATGGTGTTGCCCGCGTCGCGCGAGCGCGCCGGTTTGACCCGCTCGCGCAGCTCCGGGCTTTCGTCGATCAGCGGGTCGATCCGCTGCCGCGAGTTGCGTTTCGCCAGTTCCACGGTCGGTTGGACCGCCAGCATCGGGCCCGGCGCCTGGTGGATGGCAAAGCCGATCCAGTTGTTGCCCGCCTCGGTCGCGCCGACCTGCGCGGCCTTCATGAACACGATCCGCTGCGTGGGATCGCCCGGCGACAGCCGGTCCATGATCTCGCGCATGTAGGGCGTGCGCACCGTACGATACCGCCCGGGTTCGGCCGAGGCGCGGCCCGAAAGCATCCGGTGCCGGTCCGCCCATTCCGAAACGGTCAGGTCGGGGTCTGGCCGCAGCCCGTTGCCCCAGGCGCGCAGGATCTCGCCCGCGCCGTCGAACTCCGTCAGCGCGTCATCTTCACCGGAAGTCGGGCCGGACCTCGGCGAGTTCGTCGAGGTGGGCGCGTACATGTTTCTCCAGCACCTTCTGCATCGCGGCTGGCTCCACGGTGATCTGCTGGCCCGACGCGTCGCGGCACGAGGCCGAAAGCTCGGCCGCCATCAGCGCCGCGGCGCGTGCAGGCCAGTTCACCCACGCGTCCCGTTCCTCCCGCGCCAGCCGGAACACCAGCGCCAGCGCGCGGGCGCGCTCGATCAACTCCCCCTTCAGCTTTTGCAGACGGATGCGCCGCTCCTGCGCCTTCAGCACCTCGTTCGCCGTCTTGGCCTGCAGGAAGGTCGTGCCGCCGCCCACCGTCGGGACAGCCAGCCCCTGTTCGCGCAGCGTGTCGCCGACGGCGGCCACCGCCGCCTCGGGGACGGGCTTCAGCTTCGGCGCGGGTGGCTTTCGCGTCTTCGACGGGTCCGTCGTCTCGGCGCGCCGCGCGTCGCTGGCGGCCGCGTTGATGCTGCCGTCGGGATAGAGGACCAGCCGCTCGGCGGTCTTCGCCTTCTGGATCGCGCCCCGCGACAGGCCGACATGCGCGGCGTACTGGCGCTCGCTCATGCCCTGCATCGAC
>NZ_LADY01000060.1:0-162459 GCF_000961715.1 Roseovarius sp. BRH_c41
TACTAATGGCTCGATAGGCTTGATTTGATCCAGTAATAGCAAGATTGTTACGGACAAACTCAAAAGCATACACAAAACACAATGTCTTGACTTGGAACAAGGCCCAACCGGAGAAAGACGGTTGGGCAATACCTGTCCTCATGACGCCGAGCGGCGTCAGGACAAACAAACGTCCTCAAGTCGCCGATAGGCGATAGGACACCTAATATGTCTCGAGGTTTTTTCCCGGTTTGGTGGTCATAGCACAAGCGAAACACCCGGTCCCATCCCGAACCCGGCCGTTAAGCGCTGTCGCGCCAATGGTACTGCGTCTTAAGACGTGGGAGAGTAGGTCGCTGCCAAACCTGGTAAAAACCTCAAGACATCAAACTGTATCTCTCGACCACGATAAAACGCCCCACATCAAAACAATGCTGGGGCATACTATAGGCCCAACGCGATCAATATCGCCCAAAGCCAAAACAATCGCCCAATTCCACACACGGAAAACAGGCAAAATACTGTCGCGGGATGGAGCAGCCCGGTAGCTCGTCAGGCTCATAACCTGAAGGTCGTAGGTTCAAATCCTACTCCCGCAACCACCGTTTCCGACCCAGCCCGTGCAAAAAGCGCGGGCTTTGTCGTTTCTGCATCCCCCAAAGACAAAATCCCCGCCAATTCTCCCGCAAGTTCAATGCGATGCCCGTTCAGCGCGTCAGAGGCAGGCACCATCCGGATCTCGGAAATCAACCCGCGCAGAGCTTCCGTCGCCTCCATCTTGAGACCGGGGTCTTGCAATGCCGATGACAGGTTGCGAATCTTGCTCCGGTAGAGGTCCGACAAGCTCGGATGCAGTCGCAGGGCAGGGGGCTCGGGGCTTTGCTCCAGAGAGCGTTGCAACGTGGCTTTCTCCGCCTCCAGCTCGGCCATCCGGTCCTTCATGCGCGGCTGATACATCCCGTCCTCGATGGCTGCCAGAATGCCCCTGATCTTCTTGTCGATCTGGCCGAGGTCGCGGCGGGCCTTTTCCCTGGCGGCATCCGCGCCGGCGGCTTCCGCATTGAAGGCGCGCCGGTAGTCCTCGACGAAGGTTGCAATCAACTCAGGGTGCAACAGGCTGTCGCGCAGGCCTGTCAAAACGCGGTCCTCGACCACTTCGCGCTCGATCGTGGCGCGGTTGGTGCAAATCGCCTCGCCCTTGTTGCGGGCCCCGGCGCAGCCGTAGCGGGTCTTGTTGATCAAAGTATAGCTCGCCCCGCAGCAACCGCAGACCAACAGACCAGAAAACAGATAATTGGGCCGCCGCGCATTCTCGGGCCGGGTATTCCCGCCCTTGACGCCGGCCGGGTTCATATCCTCGCGGATGGCGGCCTGCCGCGCCTTGACCCGCTGCCACAGCGCATCGTCGACGATCTGCAAATGGGGGACCGCCTCATTGACCAGCCCCTCTACGTCGTTCAGCCGTGATTGCCGCCTTTGTGTCTCGGGGTTCTTAGCATAGTTGAGCCGGTCCCAGATCAGCCGCCCGATATAAAGCTCGTTGTTCAATATCCCTGTCCCGCGCTTCCAGTTCCCTGAAATCGTCGATGGTCCCCAGGTGCCAGACCCCTTATTACTTCTGGGGCTGGGAATGCCCTCTTCGTTCAGCCGGACCGCAATGGCACGGGCCGAATGCCCGGCATCATACTCGCGAAAAATCCGTGCGACGATTGCCGCCTCCTCTGGAATGATATCGCGCTCGCCGGTGACCGGCGTGCCATCGGCGTTGAACGCGCGGGTCACGCTATAGCCATAGCTGATCCCGCCCGCAGATTTGCCTTTGCGGGCGCGACCCTCCAGCCCCCGGTGGGTCTTTTGGGCGAGGTCTTTGATGAACAGCGCCGACATCGTGCCCTTCAGGCCGATATGGATCTCGCTGATCTCCCCCTCCGCGACCGTCACAACCGGAATGCCAAGATACTTCATCTGTTTGTAGAAGGCGGCGATGTGCTCCTGATCCCGGCTGATCCGGTCGAGGCCTTCGGAAACCACGACATCAACTTTGCCGTTGCGTGCATCCTCGAGCAGGCGCTGATAGCCGGGCCGCATCAGCGAGGCACCGGAAATGCCTGCATCAGAATAGGCCAGCGCCAGCATCCAACCCCGATCGGTGATCAGCCGCTGGCAAACGCGCTGCTGATCCTCGATCGAGGCATTGGACTGCAGGTCGGTGGAATACCGGGCATAGGTGGCCGCGCGGAGGGTCTTTGGGGGCATCAGTTTAGTCCTCCGCTTTGGCGCGTTGATCTGCGATATCCGCTAGTGCTGCCTGCCGTGCCAACAAGCGCACGAGCTGAACAAGGCAAGCATGCGGGGCACTTTGGGGCGTGGCAATAGGGTCGTTCGGAGGGGGCGTGGCGGACGATGATCTGGCACCCGGTGGCAATGCCATTGCTGGCAGCCCCGCCTTTTGCGCATATCTCTTCCGGTCCCGTGCCATTGGCCGAGTGCTCCTGCCCGTCCTGAATCTGGCTCAGGCGGGCTGTATTGATGTTGATCTGACCGGGTGTTGGGCCGGCGGTATGATGATCAATATAGAGCATGGCGGGCCTCAGGGATTGGCGGAAAGGGCATCAGATTGGGGTCGAATTTCCGAATAGTGTGGATAACCAATGGGTTGGAAAAACTATTGCAAATACTTCGCGATGAAAGCACAGCGATAAAATAACCAAAAAAATGAGAACATTGAAAAACTGAAAAACCAACATCTTCCTTCCGTTGAAAAAATCAAAAAAAGAATCACCTCATCTCCGTCCCTTCGAAAAAACCAAAAAACGCTGCCCTGGGAAAAACAAAAAGGCAAAAACCTCCAAGGAAACGGACCGGAACTGCGCTGAGGTGGGAACGTTTTGCGTCACAAAGACATTCGACATCATGTTCGCCCCTTTCCGCACAGCCTATTCCAAGCTGGCGAAAATCACTCTCCGAAATACCGGCCATCTTTGATTCAGGAAGTTCGTCCTCCCCTCGAAAATCCATGACCGCCGCGAATTGGGTTCGACGCCCAGAACGTGGCCAAAGCTGAGGGGAGGGGATCAAGCAGCACATGGTATCATGCCCCGTCCTTCATGCGCTCCAGATCGAGAATTCCACGCCGCAGCTGTTCCGCCTCATCGCCCGGGTCCACTTGCCCTGGATAGCCAAGCGAGACATTGCGGATCCGGGTTCGCCCTTGGGTTAATCCGGCGGCATGGTGCGTATGTCCGAAGAGCCAGGCATCGGGCTGGTATCGTTTAATCAGGCCGCGCAGGTCCGAGCCGTAGACCCCATCGAGATCACCGTGCGTCTCACCGATCAGATCGGGGTGGGGGCAATGATGGGTCACAACGACCGTCTGCCCCTCGAAAGGAGTGGACAGCTGGGTCTCGATCCAGGCCCGATGATCGGCGTGCAGGAACGCCGTATCGCTCGGGCGAATACGCCCATGTCCGGTCGCCGCCATGCGGATGTAGCGATAGTCGTTCATCGCGTCCCGCGCGCGGATCATCGCGAGGTCCGGATCACCCGCCACCGCGAAATCCGTCCAGAGCGTGCAGCATAGAAAGCGGGTGCGTCCGATCACCACCGCGCATTTTTGCACGAAGCGCGCCCCGGCCTCAGTGCAGATGCGGCTCAGCCGGTCGTCACCGTCGAGCACGTGATCATAATAATCGTGGTTGCCGGGAAAGACATGGATGCGGTCTGGCGCGATGTAGCGCCCGATATGTGCCAGAAGCTTGGGCCAGCGCACTTTTGGTTTGTTCGACAAATCGCCCGCGATGATCAAGGCCTCCAGACCGGCCCAAACCTCGGGGTCCAGCGCGGCTAGAGGATCACGTCCAGTTGCCAGCCACATATCGAGATGCAGATCCGCGATGATGAGGATTTTGGTCATGGCCGACCTCCTTGATCGGTGTCGCTGTGGATGGTGTCGGGGCTGGCATCATCGCGTGCCGCATATCTAGCGATGGCAGCCTTGAGCTTGTCGCCCTCCTTAATCAGCTCCTGTTGGGCCGCGTTGCAGGCTCTGGCAATCTGCGCAAGCGCAGTGGGATCGCCCGTGAATTGGGTCCAGCCCAGATAGGCGGCTGAGAGCCAGCCGGTGGCTGTCACGCCGATCACCGGATAAAGCCGATCCTTTATGATGACCTCTGGGAATGCACCGGGCGGGCGGATGCGGATCACGCTGACCGTGAGGCCGGGGCAGGTGATCGGTGGCGGATCATAAGCCAGGCGCGTTAGCGCGTCGAAATAGCTATCGTCATATTTGGCGGTCATTACGAGCATCCTCATTAGTTGGAAAGAAGATCAAGGTGGGCGGAGGTGATCAGACTCTGTATCTTGGTATTCCTTTGGGTGATGGGCGGGGATCTATTGGAGGAATGGGATCAACGGGACTCTGAGTGCATTATGTCAGCCTGCTCCGGGTCTTGACGGTTGCCCTCGGGCATTGCCGAGGCTGTCACTTCGCAGATATCACGCAGATGTGCCGCGATCTGGTCGCTGTTCAGGCTGCGCTCCTGCCACAAGGCGCGCGCCAAGCCCTCCAGCGTGGCGCGGTGCTGCGCCAGGATCACGCCCGCGCGCTTCTCGGCGCGCTCGATGCGTTGGCGCACCCGGCCGCGCAGATGCGCGTTTTGCAGCATCAATGCCTCTGGCGCGTCATGCCAGATCGGGCCTTCGGAGCCGAGGCCGTAAACCGTCTCGATCCCCAGAGCGCACTCGGTGGCCTTGGCCAGATCAGAGGTTGCGGGACCGCCCGCGCCCGCCGAAACCGATCCCAAAACGAGACGCTCGGCTGCGCGCCCGGCGAGGCTATAGGCAATCTCGGCCTCGAGATCCGTGAGCAAGCTTTCCGACCGGACGGGGCTGCGCAGGATCTCGCCGCCCGTTGGCGTGATCTTCAGGCTGGTGATCCGACCGAGGCCAAGGGCGGCACCCACAATGGCGTGACCCGCCTCATGCACGGCGACGCGCCAGATCCGGGCGGGGGTGTCGTTGGCCATGTCGATGTCGAGCTGCGCGTAGAGCATCGCAACGCTCAGTCCCGTTCCCGCATGTCGCGCATCCGAGCGTGCGCCGCGGATGGCCGCGTCGATCTCCGCCGGGCTGCAGCCGACGGATGCACGGGCGAGAGCGGTGAGATCCTCATCGGCGATCTCGTCACGCAGATGGCGGCGCAGAAGGGCGAGCAGGCCCGCAGCATCCGGAAGCGGCACCTTGATCTTGAGATCGAAACGACCGGCGCGCAGGACCGCCGGATCGATGCGGTCGATAAAATTGCATGCGCCCACCACGATCACGCCCTCGTGAAGCGCTATGGCGTTCATCTCACCCAAGAACGCATTGATCACTTGGGTGCGATAGTTGGAATTGTGGGGGTCGCGGCTGGCTCTTGATCCGACGGCATCGATCTCGTCGATGAAGAGAATGCAGGGCGCGCGGCTCCGCGCCTCGGCAAAGGTCTTGCGCATCTCGCGCAGCATATCGCCCAAGTGGCCCGCCGCCTGCCATTCCGCGAAGCTGCCGGTGACGCAAGCAAGGCCCGCGCCGGCGCTCATTGCGCGCGCCAGCCACGTCTTGCCGGTTCCGGGTGGGCCGTAAAACAGGATCGACCGAGAGAGCTCCGACCATGCGACCTGACCGGCTTTCCAAAGCAGAAGATCGGCAACCAGACGCCGCGCCGTCAAAAGGGCAGGGCTGTCGCCGGTCATCTCTTCGAGACGGGGCACATCCTTCTTGTCGGTCTGCGTCATCGCGGCCAGCCGTGCGCTCACGTCTGGCAAGGTGGGGCCGCGCAGGGCGGTGCAGATATGGGCGGTGCTGAGTTTGGCCAGCCGCGCGTCATCCGGCAGGGCCTGCCTGAAGGCCGCTTCATCCGTCAGCGCGACGCCAAGATCGCCCGCCCGCAGCTGTGCCATCAGTATCTCGCGCGACACGGGCGGCAGTCGCAAGAGCGGCAGACCGGCTTGCCGGATATGCTCGGGCAGCGGCGCGCCCAGTGGGCAGAGGATCAGGACCGGCGAAATGAGATCCATCGCCTCCTCTATAAGAACCGCAAATCGTTGGCCCTGCGACGCGCTGACCGCGCCCTCTGAGACGGGCGGTGCAACCACCGTCCACGCCGGATTGGGCACGCAGAATTTGAGCACATCTGTGACAAGTTCCAGATCGCCGATGGCGAAATCCGTGAGGATGGTTACCGCGCGCGCATCCTGCGCGGCTCGCAGAGCGTCCTCAGACCCGAACGCCACCGCCAGCCGCAAGGCGGTCAGCACCTGCCGCGCCGGGACCGGAGCCCAAGGCGCATTGATCGGCTGCTCCAGCTCAGGTTGGCCGTCATTGAAGCGCTGGAAGATCTCACCGAGCGCATCATCCGTGTCACCTTCCTGGTTGTCCGATTGGGCATCGGAGACAAGGTGGCCCCGGCCTGCGTGATGCAGCCGTAGGCGGTCGATCAGGACATGTGCGAACGGCAGCCAGAGGGGCTCTTTGGATGAAGTGATCATATTTGGCTGGGTCATGGCGCAGCTCCCTATTTTATATGCGGCGGCAAAGCCCTTCTGTCTCCGGGCGCGTAACCCGGAGCCAGATGGCTTGTTGGAAAGAGAGGCCCGCTTCAGGCGGCGGTTGCGCTGGCCTCAAGCACGTCGAGCAGGCCGAGGATCACGGGCGTCAGAGACCCGTCATAGATCTCGGTCTTGACCCGGATCTGCCCCCGCCACGCTGCAGGATCGAGGGCTGCAGCGGGATGTGCCTGTTTCAATTCCTTGTGCATGGCCTTCTCGGCGCAAAGCGCGGCATGGCCGGTGGCCATCGGCACGACCCGCAGGATCTGGCAGGGCATCTCGTTGTCGCGCCGCAGCTGATAGGTCAGGCGGCTATCGGGGTCGCGCGAGAAACCGAGCTTCACGACCTCACGGCCAGACGCGAGCGTGAAAGCCATGGCGTAGACATAGCTGGCCGCACCGGGCCAGTCCTTGCCGCAACCGCCGCAGGAAAACCGCCCGCTTTGCATGTTCGCGCGCGCGATCCGCTGGTCGTGGCCACAGGCTGTGTGCGTGTAAATCCGGTAGTTCGGATTGCCCGAAGGATCCGCCGAGGTCAGGTGCCAGCCACGCAGCTCGGCTTCCTTTTGTTCTATCGTCGCGTGACATGTCTCGCACCGAAATCCGGTCACACCTGCGCCGATTCGCCTGACCAGTTCGAATTGGCGGCGCACCTCATGGCCACAGGGCGACAGATAAAACGCATAGTGGCGATGCGAAGGGTCACGCCGCAAAAATGTGAGGCCAGAGGCGACCGCGTTCTTGCGCCAGTCTGCCAGAAGGCACGACTGGCAGAGCGGCTGCGCCGACATCAACGTGAAGAGCCGCACCTTCTGTGTAGCCCCGCAAAGGCGGCAGCGGAGTGCCAGATGCAGGCGGTCGATGATGCGCCCGACGATGTCGAAGCCTTTGGCCTCTGCTGCTGCCACCCATTTGGGCAGAATGGCACCGGGGAAAACGGGATGCGGGATAGCGTCGATGATCAGCGTGGTTGGAGAAATGATTTGCGTGTTCATGAGAACGTCCTTCATTGGGGAAGACACGCGCCGACACATCCCGATCCAGAGGCCGGGTGCGTCTTTGCTGATGGATGCGGTGGGGCTGCCTAGAAAAAGGCGGGCGACAGATCGTCGGCGGGCGCCGATGCGTCGGGCGCGATGGCGCAGTCTGGGCTGTAATCGAAGAGCGGCAAGCGCATCATGGCGTCGATCAGATGCCGTGCCTGAATCAACATCGCGTTGCGGGAATGTGCCGTGGGGCCGAAGCCCGGCACTTGGAACTGCCGGAAAAACACCAGCTTCATCTGCCGATGCAAATACTGCGGGCGTTCCGGGGCACCGTCCTTCAGCATGGCGTCCGCAAGCAATGCCATCCGGCGCAACGGCTGATCCTCGGGACGCTCGACGCGCAACCCGTGGACGTGCCGAAGCAGCTTGTCCAGCCGCGCCCGCGCGACCTGCGCATCACGGTGCCAGGCCACATAGGCCGGGTCGTAGCTGTGACAGATGTCATCAAGATCCCGCTCCGCCTCGATGAAATCCGCGAGGGTCGGCAAAAGCGCTGCGAAGGCGATGGAATACGCTGTGTCATGCGACGGCTCCAAGAAGTCTGCGTTTGTCGCGGCGGTCAAAGGAGTGAGAATGGTCATGCCAGGCCTCCTTCGCTCAGACGGGTGGCATGAGCCCGTGTTGCGATCCGCCCGAAAGTCGACAGGAAACCGACTTCGATGCCTGACCGATGGCGGCGCATCGTCATCATGTCGAAGACGGCCCATTGCAGCACCTGCGGAGTGTTTGCGGCGACCATGTAATCCAATGCGGCCGCCGCATAGCGGGCACCGGTGGCACAATCAGCGCCGTAGTCGCCGGTCGGGGCAACCTGCCAGAAACAGCGCGGCGCAGCCCCTGACGCGCGTTCCACTGTCGTCACGTCACGCACGAAGGGGAGGGAAAGGATCGGGTGAGCGAGATGTTTGGCACCCGGCATGACAGGGGTGTCATCGGCCAAGGCTGCCGCGAACGCCGGCATCGGGCCGGTGACCGCAGCGGTGGAAAAGCCAAGTCCCGCGAGCATTGTGCGGCGTGTCAGGTCTTTCTGCCTGTTGGGCAGCGTGATAGGAACGGCATTAGCCATGTGCGATCTCCTCAATAGATCGGGCTTCGGTTAGGGCGGGTTGGGTGCGTCAACACCTTGCTCGCCCGACCTATTTATGGCACACATAAAGAATGACGTCAATAAGTGTCCCACAAAAAAAGGTTGGCCGCCCAGCGACTGGAAAAACGCCGCGTATTGGGGTCCGTGTTCCTGATGATATACGCGATGCATTAGAGGCGTATGCGATCGACAATTCATCTGGTGAGCCCAATATCTCTGAAGCAATCAGAGATCTGTTGGCAGATGCGCTTCGCGAAAAGGGTTATCTGTCGAAGTGAGCGTGGACACACCAGACGCGGAATGAATATTCCGGTTTGCAAGAGCGATGTTGCGTCAGAGGCTGAACAGCCCACGGTTCATGAAAATCGCCACCGTATTCACTTTGGTGTGCAGGTTCCGCCTTTTGCATGCGCTGGCTAGGAGCTTTTACGGTATCTTCAGTGAGGCACATTATGCACGGACTCGACACAAGCGGCCTAACCGGCTAGTGCCCAATAAGGATTACCAGGTCAAATTTCGCCTCTCGAGGTGTTTGATGCTTTCAGGGCCCTTTGCTTCTGCGGAACACGAACTCCGGTAGAATGGTCTCCCACTCACTGCGCTTTATGTAGGTCTGAAAAGCTTCCTCGTTATCCGACTTGCGCCAGCGGACGACGGCCCCGACCTTGCCAGAGAAGAGGTGTGTGCCGTTAGGCGGTGCCCAGTTTGCCGCCATGCGGCCGAGGACGCGACAATTCGTGTCGAGGAACATCCATTTGCCCTCGCGCCGCTCTAGGGTCACGACATCATCGATCGTGGCCTCGGAAATGGCGGCAAGCGTTTGGCTCGTCTCGGCGAGGCGTCCCGCATAAGAGAGATCGACTGAACTCATGTCTGGCAATTGATATTGGTCGGGCTCGGGCAGGTCGGAAGGGCGAGGCATCTCGACTTTGCGTAAAAGCTCGCTGTTGCTGTCAGCAAGGACGAACGCATGCGCCCCACGTGTCACCACAGCAAGGCTCCGGCGAGCGCGCGTCATTGCGACGTAGAAAAGGCGTCGGGGTGCCTCGCCGTCCTCGCCTTGCGAGATCGCTTGCCAGCCACCGTTGAGGATCACCACATGATCGAATTCCAGGCCCTTGGAGCGGTGAGCCGTGAGCAGCAGAAGCCCGCGCTGCGTTCCTCTGACATCCTGCGCCCATTCGGCAAGCCATTCCAGCGCGTCGGGAACCGGGATCGTCTTGGTGCCAAGTTCGCGGGCCAGGTCCGCGATGCCTTCGGCAATCAGATCAACCCAGCGCGTTTGCTGCTGCTGATTCAGGATGTCGAGGATGTCCTGAATAGTAAGCATCGCCGCGGGCCGACGCCGCAGGCCAGCCACCAAGCTTTGCATCTCGCGGAGGCGCCAGACACTTGGTAGTTTCTCATTGGCCATCTCCACCGGAAGACCTAGTTTTTCGGCGTAAGCCCGCACTGGCCCAAGCCGTCGCCAGTCACGCGAAATGATGGCCGTGCGCGACCAAGAAAAATCCGGGTCCAAACGGGAGAGGCGGACGAGTTCGTCCACAGCTGCTACCCCTTGAGCAACATCATCTCCCGGCACATCAAGGAATTGCGCACGTCCTCGTCCCACCGGGTCGTAGGTCGCCATCACTCCACCACCCGGATGGAGACTGCGCAGTTTGTCAACTGTGATCGGGTGGCCGGCCTTCATGCGCCCCTCAGCAGGCTCAATTACCTGATTTGCGGCATCGATGATAAAGCGGGTCGAGCGGTAATTCTCGGTGAGGAACTTCGGCTTGGCGCGGTAATCCTCTTCGAAGCGACGAATGAACGAGACTGACGCTCCAGTGAAGGCATAAATATTCTGATCGTCGTCCCCAACGGCAAAGAGGCTGAGACGTTGGTCAGGATCATCGAGCGAGCGCCCGGCCACTGCGGCAATCAGAGCATATTCTTCAGGACCGATGTCCTGATATTCGTCGACGAGAATCCACCTGTAGCCTTCGATCAGAGCTTCGCGCTGCGCCTCGGCCTCGGCGCGGCTTAGCCCTTCACCTGTGATCATACGCACGGCTTCACGCAGAATGCCGTCAAAGTCGCGGGTCTCGCTGGACCCGCCGGCAAAGCTTGCCCCTACCAGTCGCATGGCGAGCGCGTGACAAGTTGAAATGGTGACCCGAGCGGCATCCTCGCCTACAAGATGGCGCAGGCGCGCACGGACCTCGGCCGCGGCATGGCGGTTGTATGTTAGAACGAGGATACGCTTCGGGTCCTCGCGCCGGACACGCAGAAGATACGCGATCCGGTGGACCAGCACTCTTGTTTTACCTGATCCGGGACCAGCCAGCACAAGGACGTTGGTTTCCTCTCGATCATCGGCCACGATGTCTTGCTGAGCGGGGTTCCCGAGGTCTTCGACGATCTGCTTCCAGGCACGCCCCGTGGTTTGACGGCGTATCTCGACACTGCGGCCCGGCATCCAGCGGCGCAGGAAGCGATCCTGGTCCAGCGTAAAATAGTCCTTTGTGAGACTTTGTGCCTGATCGATCCGCTCCAGCCCCTTTTCGGCGTAGGCGGCCATGACATGGGTTTGCAGCGTCTGTTCGCGGTAGTGCTCTTGCAGCGGCAGGAAATCCTTGGCTGAGAAAGACGCTCGATCAGGATTCAGATGAATTGTCATTGCCGAGCGGAAGACGGTCAGCCCCTTGCCGAGCGTCAGCACCTGCTGTTCATGAAGCCAAAGGAGTGTGCGCTCCATCAGCTTGGTCATGTCTTTTACGCCCGAAGTCTTGATGATCGCATCACCGTTCAGCTGGGCCAGAAGGTCCCCAAGTGTCGTCTCGACTTGGATATCCTTGCCCTTGGTCCCTGTTGGCACCTTGGCAATAAAAAATTCGAGAAGTTTCTCGGCGGCTGTCCAGCGCAAGGACGCTGTCTGGTCCAGTGTCCGCCACGAGCGCTGCAGGACGATCTCGAGAGTTTTGGAAGAGAGCTTTCTCAGTCGAATGTTGCCTTGTCTGCCATCCTCGTCGCGCCCGTCCCTCTCGATACTGCGCAAAAGGCGTTCGAGAATATGAGGGCCTGCACCGGAATGGCCCATCTCTCTCATTCTCTGGCTGGCAACTGTGAGATCAAGCTGGCCACCGCCACCCGTGTCGGATTCGGGGGCCATCTCTCGCATAGTGCCAATGAGCGCGCCCTCCAGAGACCGCGCCCCCGCGAACCGTTGGCGGGAACCGTTCTCAATCGCGACATGTATTTGGACTGTGATGGCAATATCATTCTTGGCGAGGCCCAGAGTCTCAAGATCTGCCATAGCCTTTGCAAGCTCGCGATGAGTGAGGCCTGCGAGCCCAGTCAATTCGTCGGTCGAGATTCCTTGATCGGCGGGCGTGTTCATCATGTAGCGCACGATGTCCAGAAGCTGCTTGCGCCGTGCGTTGGTGATCTGCGTCTGTTCGAGCCGCGCAGCGGCCTCTTCCAGCGTGCGCACCATCAGCGAAGAAGGAAAAACCTGCACGCGGTTCTCTTCGCGCGAGACGAGGGTCGCCTCTTCCAGCCAAGAAACTGCCGTCTTGACCCGCGTGTCATCTGTGGCGCTGTCGCGGAGAAATTCGCGGTCTTTCTCTTCGCGCACAATTTCTCCGGTGGTCGCGACCACCCTGCCACCATTCCTGCCCTGCTCGTCGATCCGACGCAGCGCCTTGAGGATCGCCCCAATCTCGTGACGCTCGAGGCGTGAACGGGCGGTGAGGGTGAACTGCCGCTCGACGTCATCAGTGTGATACAATAGCACGCAATCGGCAGGCATCCTGTCGCGTCCTGCCCGGCCCGCCTCTTGCAGGTAATTCTCCAGCGACCCCGGTATATCGGCATGGACAACCACTCGGATATCGGGCTTGTCTATCCCCATACCAAAAGCATTTGTGGCCGCAATCACCCGCAAGTCGCCCACGCGGAAGGCTTCCTGCACAAACCGTTTATCATCGACCGTCAGCCCTGCGTGAAAATGGGCTGCGGCCAAGCCCTGGCCCTTTAGGAACGCCGCAACCCGTTCGGTCTCTTTCCGTGTGGCGCAATAGACGACTGCGCCGGAGCGGCCCTCTGGAAGGTGATCCTGTATAGCCGTAAGGATATCTCCGAGTTTACTCTCTTTTCGCGTCGCCAGCACCGAAAACGACAAGTTTGTCCGCGACGAGCCACCGTTGAAGAGGCCCAGTTCGATTCCGAGTTTCTGTTGAAAATGGTCGATTATGTCGCGCACAACCTCGGGCTTGGCCGTGGCTGTCAGGCAGAGGACCGGGGCCGACGGCGCGTCCCCCGAGAACTCGCGGATAAATCGGCTGATGTAGCGATAATCGGGCCGGAAATCGTGCCCCCACTTCGAGACGCAATGCGCCTCGTCCAGCACCCAGAGCCCCACCTCACGCTGCTGCAGGACCGAACGCACCGAGACCGAGCGCAATTGCTCGGGCGATATCAACAGGATTGCCGCCTGACCAAGTCTGACGCGGTCCAGCGCGTCTTGCCGCTCGGGCATCGATAGCATGCCGTTGATTGTCACCGCCGAGGAAATTCCTGTGCGCTCCATGCCTTGGACCTGATCGGCCATCAGGGCAACAAGAGGCGAGATAACCACCGTGAGCGCGCCAGTCTTATCGTAAAGGCTTAATGCGGGGACTTGGTAGCAGACAGATTTTCCTGTGCCAGTGGGCAAGATGCCAAGGACATGGGAATGTGCCATCGACTTTGCAACAATGACTTCTTGCAGTGGGCGTCCTGCGGCATCGGTGGGTTTAGGACGGTAAGCGGGGAACCCGAACCACTTCCGCAACGCTCCTTTGGGGTCGTTCATCGTGGCGCACCAGGTGCAAGAGGGCTTGCCACAGTTCGTGTCACGCAACTGTCGAACGATCAGCGCTGCCTGCGGAAACGAGGCCCTGACCCAAGGAGGCATGACTGATTCCCCGCCTGAGACAGAGATCCATGCCAAAGCATATGCCATCGGCCAAGCCATCCGGGGATCCTTGAGCGCATCCAGCGCAGCACCAACCTGTGCGCCGCAAGCCCGAGCCTCCAATAGCTTACGGATCGCGTCAAAAGCTGTGTCCGGGTCCGGCGCGTTCGCATTGCGGATGTATTGAAAGACCGCATCGAAGCCATCAGAGCGATCTGTTCGCGTGACAAGGTGGTGCCACGCGAGCAGTAGATCGGGCGATTGCCCTTTTAAAGCCTCGATCTGGTTACTCAAAACCTCGAATACCAGACGGGCATCAAGCTCGGGGTCGTTTACATGTCCCGTATGCAAGCGCCCGTCTTTGTAATGCTTGACCAAGTGATGGTAGGGGTTGCGCGGAAACGCCAAGGGGTTCAGCCAAAGCGTGTCTATGGGCGCCATCATTTTGTCGCGAAGCCTGGGTCGCGACGCCACTAAGTGCTCAATGTCATGACGCAGAATGTTGTGGCCGATGATGTAGCTGGTCGTCTTCAGGGCCGCTTCCAGCCCGTCGAGCGATTGCTGGAGCCTGCCTGCACCTGCCACGATCGCGGGGCCTGAGCCGTGGCGAACAGCGGCCAATTCGAAGATCTCTGCTTTCTTGGGATCAACCTCCAGATCAACTGACAGGCACCGCTCCAGAAAGGGCGGCTGCTCGACGGCCTTTAGACCCAAGAAGCTACGAAAAGGCATATAATCCAGTCACATAATCCGCAGATTGTTCCAGTGTTAAGGCACCTCTTAACGCCCGGCAATACAATTGCCTCCTCCGGAGCTTGCGATGCAACAGCCACCGGACCTTTGAACAGTGTCTGCGTCGTCGATGACGCGCGTAGAATAACAACTGCTCCGGCCAAAGGCGCAGATGAGCTCCGCCGCGGACCTCGCTACATTATTGCTGAAAGCACTCAGCGATCGTGACCAGATGCCCCAATGCGATTAGTTTATTTGCCGAGGATAAACTCAGCCTCCCGCCTTTTAATCCGGATTCTGCGCCCTGCGACTTTCTCAAAAACTATCCGCCAGAGAGCATCACCCTGTGCTGATGGCCCTTCAGCCTAGCACCCAACCCGCTCGTCTGGTTTGCAGTTCTTCTGCAGCAACCCTACGTCACCTTAGCCGATGTCATACCTATAGCCTTCGCCTGATCTACTTCTGGTCCTCACCCGTCGTTCTTTGAAGAAGTGTCGCAGGCTCGACGTCCAGTGCGTCTGCAAGCCGCGCCACAACATCTATTGTGGGGTTATAAACGTTCCGCTCCAGAGCGCTGATGTAGGTTCGGTCGAGCTCGGCGCGATGCGCAAGCTCTTCCTGTGACAGCCCCTTGTCACGGCGGACTGCCCGCAGGTTTCGCGCGAATATCTCTCGAATGTTCATCCGACAGAACTTTGCGGGTTGTAGAGTATACAGCCACGGAGTATACTCTACAAAATGGTAAGTTGCCTTAGGGGTGTTGCCGGGGCCGTAGCCCTATGCGCAGCCTGTCATGAGGATGACGTGCTGAGTGAGGGTCGTGGTGAAATGGTAAAAATCGTTAATCTTGTGCTGATCGTTGCTGGTTTGGCCGTCCCCTTGGGGGCGGCCGCCCATGCGCGCCCGGTGAAATGCCTGCTTGAGGTGAATGGGACGAGTTATATCGACGGAGCCTGTGATTTTCGCCCGCTGAGCGATGGAACCGGCAGTTTTCAGATTACCGGCCCGAAGGGCACCTACTTCGCATATCTTCTTGTGGACGGTGTAGATCGCGCCACAGCGCATTGGAACGAGGAGCCCGGCGCGTCGCATGCGCATACACCGCTTGGCGCCCTGACCCGGGATGGGCCCTGCTGGATCAATGAGACGACAAAGCTGTGCGCCATGTCGGAGCCGTAGCCTCAATATCCGCACCGATCCGCAGATCGCAACCCTAACCACCACCTGAGACCAACCGGCCGATGGCCCTGAATTCCGCGCCTTCGCGCGCACGAACCTGTTTTTCTACGAGGTATTGCATGAACACCAAAGCGCGTTTCGATCAAGGATATGATGTGCAGCATGACGGTGACCGGCAGATTGTCACCTGGCAGGGCGATGGCCTGTCTTGGGTGGCCTATGTGATCCTGCCCCTAGGCCTGCTTGGCCTGTTGCCGCTGTCCTTGACGGCGTTCTGGTTCGTCCCTGTTATCTTGATCGGCGGGCTGTCTTTCCTTGTCTATCTGTCGTTTCAGTCGCAGAGCCTCACTTTGACACCGACCGTCATCATCAAGGGCGGTCAGGAATATGACTTGGCGAAAATCTCCGAGTTTCTGATCGACAATCCGATGGACAAGGAGGTCTCGGTTGTCGCCCCGCCGGGGATGATTATCGGCGGAACCGGTATTGCTGGTGCGTCACTGGCCGCGACCGGTCTGATGGCGAATGCTGCCAGTTCCGCCGTTCTTGCCGGGAGTATGGCGATCTCGCGCGCAGCCGCGAAACGTCGGTTCCGGGTTCGGATGCGCTATGGCGCACGGGTGGTTACGCTGGCGCGCAACCTCAAACAGGACCGCGCCATTGCGTTGTTCGATCTGCTGACACGCACGTAGCCATCAGCGCGGTTGTGGCAAGGATGCTGCCTTCCAAGTCCTTGTCGCCACCCCGCCCGATTACTCGATTGAATTCCCCCTATTGAAAGGACCACGCCCATGACCGCAGTAATTTCCCCATCCAAGATGGGATGCAAATCGCGTCTCTTTCCGCTGGCCCTCCTGTCGGCAATGGTTGCGACGCCAGCATTGGCGTTTGACCTCACGCCCACCATTGATCCGCAAGAGGTGAGCGTCGACCACCCGTATCAGATCATCGGTCTTGCACCCGGAGCCAGCTATGCCGAGATCGCCGCGGCAGCCAGTGAGCGGGGCATTCCGCTCTATGAACAGCGTGGCGTCATGACCATCAACCATCCGGATGCCAAGATTGGTCTGGATGTGGCCTATGGCTTTCAGACGACCGGTTATGACAACCCCTATGTTTACCAGAACGAGACCGAATACGAATTCATGCAGGGCTTCTTGTCTACGGATGCCACGGGCAATGTTGCCGTGTCTGTGTCGCGCAGTCTGGGGATCCCCTTGCCGAAGGCGCCCAGTCTGGAAGCGGTGCGCAAGCAGGTGATCGACCAGTTTGGGGAGCCAACGCTGGTTGACAAGGATTTGGGCTTTAATCGGGCCATCTGGATTCACGATGTCGACGGGGCGAAAATCGCGCCGGGCACTATAGATGCAATGCCCGAGAATTGTGGCGGGCATGCACAATTTACACTCGTGGACCCCGCGACTGTCGAAACTGGATGCTCGGTCACTTATGAAGTCGCGTTCAAGCAAATGCAGTCCCATACCCTGATCCGGTTCACCATTGTCGACTACCTCCTGCGCGACACCGACCGTGTCGAGGCCGCGCGGCAGATCAATGCGGAGATCGCGGGGATTGGCGATGATGAGGCGTCGGATCTCGACCTCTGATGGGGGTGGCTGGAGCGACGACCGCGACAGATCTCTGATGGTGTGACATCTGTCTGCCGGAGGGCGTCCAAATCGGGCTGAACACCGATCGGATACGGCGAGGTTTTCCATCGCGTTTGGCTCGCTTGCCTAGCATTCCCTAGCTGCACTATGCGTTGGAAATATGTGGGGGCGCGGCATTCATTGTCCGCGCCCCAAATATTTCAGTAGTATGAAGGCCCCAGCTGCCATTGATTAACTTTCGCCCGGCTCTGTCGTCGGCGTTTCGTCACCCATCCGGCGCAACAAGGCCGTGTTATCCTCGAATTCATCATCGTCGGTGATATCGCGAAACACGAGCGTCGTTTTCGGCGTCTCGACGGCATCCACTTTTTGTTCGGTCGGTGCGATGTCCATCACGGGTGCCGGACTGGCCGCAATGACTTCGGGAACCGGTTTGATCGGTTTCGGTTTCGCGGCCTCGATGTCTGCCATCGCCTGACGCCAGTATGTGCCGATAGTTGCCGCACTGATGAGGATACTGCGTGCTTTAAATGCGGCTTCAATTCCTTTGAAGCTCACCTTTCTCGCCCGTGCATCCGTGATTTCGGGCAGCAGGAGAATGACCGCCTGCCGTTTCGTAATGGCTTCTGTCGACTCCGTGCCGATCTTTGCGATGTCCTTTCTCAGCTGTGCAATCAGGTTGGGGGTGATGATGATTTCTGCGGTCGCGGACTTAGTTGCTTTGATGGATGCAGGGTTGGAGACGTTGGTATCTTGGGAGGAGGTGTTGATGTTCATGGCGTTTCCTTTTGATGCGCCACCTCCAAATACGAATGTCTGATTGAAAAGCGATAGCCTGGTTCTGACTGTCCACAGGATTCGACAACCGAAGCCGCCGGAGTGATAGATCGACGGCAGGAACGAGATCAAAAGTCATCTGAGCCGATCGTCTTTGTTCAAACCAAATCCGAAATGCACGATCGAATGTGTCGCGGAAATTTGTGGCTTCAGTCGTTGGAGTATCTTTTGCGGCCTTAGTCTAATTTGCCGCCTCCCTGTTCCGGCAAGAGCGGATGCGTTGAAATCCCTCTGAAACCCTCATTTTCGGATGCTTAACCCTATATTGTCGGAGGCCAAAACGGTGCCACTATGTTTTACGGATCATTCTGGATGCCTGCTAAACGGATTTTTTCCGATATAGGTGGCGGCACATTTCAGATACGTTTCGCATATTGAAAGGTGAGCGATCTATGAGGAAGCGTCTGGCCGATTTCGGAGGACGCCGTATCGCCGCATGGCTGCCTGAAGCGGATACCGCACAGGGACCGAACGCCATACAGGTCATGGACTTGCGCGGGCCGCGACCGCCATCAACTTCGAAACGGGATAACGTTATCGCCAGACGAAATCGGATCAAGAACGAGTGCTGCATCCCAAAGTGGCGTCTTGTGATAGACACGCTCGTCCAACCCGAAACCACCTTCGTATCGCAAAAGGCCTACCCAACAAAGCGGACGCAAGACAGCGAGCGACAGTCCACTTGCCGGGCCGCCCCAACCGGGGGCGACTTCGCCGTAAAGGATCCTCGCATAATTGGGGGCCGTAATGCCGTCGCCGATCTCGTGGTTGAGGATGTTCAGGAAGAGATCCCAACTGCCCATGGGCGCTTCGGATCGCATGCCGTCAGCATGATCAAACCGGAACAGAAAGGCAGGAACAACTTCCATGAATGCCTTGTCTGCAGACATGGCCAGCGATTTCCCAGTTTTGCTAAGCCGGTAGGTCGCTTTGTGTTTCCGGCCCCATTTCAGACCATCCATCAGCGCATGCAGATATTCAAGCGGGGCCACGTCGTATTCGTTCAGCACCTTGTTGACGGAATACAGCTTCTCTTCTGTCCAGCCAGGAAACGCGATCTGTGCAACCGCCCACTCGATGAACCGACGGTTCCATGCGCCCGATTTGGTAAGGCCAATCTCGCTACGCTCAGCCATATAGTCCGCCGCAGCCATGAAGGCCCGCGTCATGGGCGAATGCGGCAGGATCAGATCATTGGGCGGAGTCTGGAAGGTGATCATGAGAGGGCCACCTCGATGACACGTGAGTGGTAGTGGCGCGCAGTTTAGCATTGCTGTCAGGGCGTCTGACAAGCCCTGCTTGGACGCCGTCTTGTGCCTTGGACGTCATTGGGATGCTCTTCGTGCGTGCCGATCTTGCATGTCGCTCTCCCTTTCATAATTCAGATGAACCCGGGGCAGAGCCCGTTTCTTACGGGGGTGATATACAGCAATGTTGTCCGCAAAGATCACCGATCACAGCATGCTGATCAACGTATCCACAGTGACCGCCGTCCCAACCCCGATACACGCCAGTTCCAGATGTGACCGCATCTGCGCGGGGGACATGGCCTCGCCTTGTTGAACTGCAGATGTAGCTCAGCCTCACACAGCAGATACGGCCGGTATCAATCCCATGCCGTTGATCTCGACGACACTCTTGCCGCCACCTTGTTTGCGCACGGCAATGCGGGTCGGGATACGGTCTTTCATCGCATCGACATGGCTGATCACGCCGACCTGCCGTCCTTGAGATTGCAAGCTCTCCAACGCGTCGATCGCCAGATCTAGGCTGCTTGCATCAAGCGAGCCAAAGCCTTCATCAATGAACAGCGTTGCAACCAGTCCACCTTTGCCGCCCATGCGTGACAGTGCCAACGCGAGGGCGAGCGACACGAGGAACCTTTCACCACCTGAAAGGCTACGCGTGGCGCGAGATTCCCCACCCATGTCCCGGTCCTCGACCTGAAGCGCCAAATCGGTGGCGCGGCGCAACCGGTAGCGTGGGTTCAGATCAATCAGGTGCTGGTTGGCATGATCGACCAAGACGTCCAAGGTGATGGACTGGGCGATCCTCGCGAAACGATCGCCGTTGCGTGACCCTATTGCGTGGTTCACGGCCTGCCAGACATCAAGCTCGGCGCGGGCTGTGGCGATTTCTGCTTCCAGCCCGGCAAGACTTGCACGGGTTGCCGTATCGCGGCGGAACTCTTCATTGATCGCGCCCACCCGTTGTTCGCGGGTGGCAGAAGCAGCTTCCAGCACATTCTGGGTTTCTGTCAGCGCGTCGACCGGCTCCTCTGGAAGTCCTTCTGCCTGTGCTGACGCATGGTCGACTTTGCGCGACGCCAATGTTGCACGTGCTGCGGTGACGTCATCGTCCAACGCGCGGAGCTTTTGACGGGTGGCCGCGACCTCGGCGACCGAGTGCGCGAACAGGGCGTCAAGATCGGTCAGTTCGAGTTCAGAGTCGGCGAGTGCCGCAGTGAGGATCGTTCTGGCAGTCTCGAGTGCCTTTTCCGCGTCGGCCTTCTCTGTTGCGGCCGCTTCGGCTCGGGCTTGGGCGGCAGCGGCAATGCTGGCGGATTCTGCCTGCGCCTTGCGGGCAGTGTCTTGAGTGGCAAGTGCAACCTTGCGCGCCTCGTTGTGCCGGGTGCGGTGAATGGCTGTGGCTTCTCCATCAAGCAACGGTGCGCGTTCTCTCTGTATACTTTCCAGCGCGTCTTGTCGGGTTGCCACGTCGGCCTGTGCCTGACGGACTTGCGCCTCTGCGCTTTCAACCCGGCTTTCCGCTGTGGCGATCTGCGGCGCGAGCGCCACAAGATTGTTCGAAGCTGCCTCGCGCGTGCGCCGCAAGCCAACGACATTGAATACCCGCTCGGAAAGTCGTTCTGTCAGTTCGGTGTCATTGAGAGCCTCAGCCGTCTCATTCAGTTTTTCCAACGTGGGAGCAAGCGCAGCGGCGTGGCGCGAAGCACGGCCTTGTGCAGACTCGGCCTCACGCAACGCCAGCGCTAGTTGGCTGCGGGCAGTAGAACTCTCCGTATTCAAGGTGTCTCGCGCCTCAGCATGACTGGATATCACGGACTGGATCACTTCGCGGCGCGCGCCAAGATCTCCAAATTCTTTGCGTAGCCTGGTCAGTTCCGCCTGAGCGGTAATTTCGCCCTGCTGCGCGCTGGCAATGTCTGTCGCAATCGTGGCAAGACGCGTTGGATCTTCGCCAGGATGGGTGGGGAGGTCGGGGCAATGGCGACTGGCCTGCGCCTTTTCAAGCGCGCTTTTCCACTCGGCTAGCGTCGTTGCGATTTGGGCTTCGGCCTTTGATAGATTGAGTGCCGCCTGATCGGCTTGCCCTTGCGCCCGGTCCTGAGTGCGATGCGCCGCGGCTTGACGGGTGCGGGCCGTCTCCGACGCTTGCCGTGCCGCGCCCAGATCGGCACGCAATCTTGCGGCAAGATCTGCGATTGCTGCATCGGCATGGGTTGGGTGGTCGCATGATCCGCAAACCGGACAAGGCACGCCCGGTTCCAACCTCAGGCGCATATCGCGTGCGGCTTCGGAGGCGGCCAGATCGGCTTGTTCTGTGGGGGCAGTCAGAGCGTTCACTTGTGCCTCTGCAAGAGTAAGCGCCGCGGCTGCCGCCACGCCTTCCGCCGCGGCGTCAATGACAGATTGCGCCGCCACCTGTTCGGCCGTTTTGGCTTCAGATCGGTCGGCCTTGGCGGTCGTATGATCCCTTTCAGCCCGCATCATGTCCGTAAGGCTCGAGGCGAGTGCAGCCAGCTCGCCACTGCGTCCCGTCGGATGGGCCAACTCTAGTTCATCGATCTGGACCGTTAGCGCTTTGCCGAGTCGGGTCAGTTCGGCCTCGGCCTCGCGATCAGTCGCGGCGCGCGCACTCAACTCGGCAATGGCTTGTTCCAGCCGTGCAACATCGGCACTATGTTTATTGGCGGCGGCTTGGGCCTGAGCAAGGGCTTGCCGTGCGTCGGCATGGTCTGCGATCCGCTGCGTGACCTGCGGCCAGTCGTCGGCGAGCGCGGTGTCCGCGTTCAGACTGGCGAGCTTTTCTTCGGCCACGTTCATGGCTTTACGATTGGTGACCTCGTCTTTTTGCAAGGACGCCAACGAAGTTCGCGCAGCAGCCTCGTCCTTTTCGAGTTTTTGGACCTGAGCGCGTGCGTTTTCCAGCTCGACCGTTGCAGAAGTGATTTGACTATCGAGAGTGGCAGCCCGATCCCAAATCGGGCCAAAAGCTTTGAACTCAGTCTCTTTTGTCGAAAGGTCGGCTTCGGCCTGTGCGGCGAGCTGGTGGTTCTCTGTTGCTTTTTCTGAAGCGTCAGCTGCTGCCGTGCTCGTTGTGTCAACGGCCTTCAGTGCGGAATTCAAACGTTCAGCGGCTCCTTGCACCGATTGCCAGGGCCCGCGTAAGGGGCCAGCCCTGTCGATACGAGAGAGCCACTCCCGTTTGTCTGCCGCTTTCGCCTGTTCAGCTAACGCTTGCCTCTCCAGCGCTTCGGCCAGAACCAGCTGGCGCGTCGCTTCGGCATGGCGTGCATGGCGCTCAAGGGCAGCTTTCACGGCCTTTGCACGTATGCCATCTTCGCGGTTGGCCTCGTTCAACGCCAACAATTCGGTTTCCATCGCGCTGCGATCTTCGACCGACAAGAGCTGATATCCGGCCCGGCGCTGCGTCAGCACCTCATGCGCATGCCGCGTCGCCTCGGTTCTCTCAAAGACCTGGGCGGAGACGGCACGGTATAAACCAGTGCCCGTGACTTTCTCGAGAAGTCCGGCGCGATCATTGGTATCGGCGCGCAGGAATGCGTCAAAGTCACCCTGCGCCAACAGAACGGTGCGGCGAAATTCCTCATAGGAAAAGCCGGTCAGGGCCTCAATCTGCTCGGTCACAGCGGTGGTCTGGTTCGCCAGAATTTGCGCGTCAGATGCCCGTGCAAGCGAACGCGATACATTCTGGAGCCGTCCGTTAGCCTTGTCCCGGGCACGACGAGCTTGCCATCGGGCGATATAGTCCTGCCCGTCGCGTGCGGTGAACCGCACCTCGGCCCAGCCCTGTGTTGCCCCCCGTCGCAGGATAGCGCGGGAATCCTTGGCCTTGATCGACTCGCCCGACGGGTCTGGCACTTCATCCGCCGCGGCCCCGCCAGCCAATCGTGGGGCATCACCGTATAGGGCAAGGCACATCGCATCGAGGATCGAGGATTTACCAGCCCCGGTTTCACCCGTGATCGCGAATAGGCCTGCACCCGCCAAGGGTGGGGCGGTGAAGTCAATTGTGAAAGGTTGGGCAAGGCTGGCGATATTCTGGCCCGAGATGGATAGGATGCGCATGGATCAGGTCTCCGACAGGGCGTCGCGGAATGCGGCGAGATGGGCGATGTCCGGTTCAAGGCCATGAGCTTGCCGGAAGGCGGTCGTGAACAGATCCTCTGGCAGGGTTTCGGCAAGGCTTGGGGGCGCTCCTGCGGGTTGACCCGCAATCTCGGGTCGGGTGATTGCAAGACCCGCAAGCCTGACTGGCAGGGTTTCAATCAGCGCTTCCACCTCTGCGGCGAGTTGTGGTGCAGGGCGATCGGCCAGCAGCGAGAGATAGAGAAAGGGCTGCATATCGCGCTCTGTCTCTGGCGAAAGTTCCAAGGTAGCGAGTTCAGCGACCACTTCAGCCAGCGGTGCCATGCCGCGTTTGGGCAGGCGATACATTGGAACGGGGCGGGGGATTTTGATATGGCGTGGCGCGACCCCATCGTTCAGATCCAGTAGCGTGACCCCATGGTCATAGGCGATCTCGGCCGCAGACAGTGGGAAGGGCGACCCTGAATAACGCACCCGCCCACCATCAAGCGATTGCGGCCGATGCAGGTGTCCGAGGGCAACATAGCATAAAGCGGGCGGGAAGATGTCGGGCGGAACCGCGTGTTCGCCGCCAATCAGGATGCGCCGCTCTGCCCCTTCGGATTCCAGCCCGCCTGCGCAGGTCAGATGCCCCATGGCGAGAATGGGCAGGCCTCCCGCTCGAGCCTCAGCTGCTTCTGTCATCGACAGATGCAAGGCGCGGGCCGCTGCGGTAACGGCGGGTTCAATCCCGCCCTCAGCACCAAGTTGGAGCCCCGGAAGATCAGCTTGCCGTAGAAACGGAACCGCCAATACAAAGGCGCGAAGTTCACCCGATTTGTCGTGGAGTGGGATCAGGTGACGATCCATATCCACGCCTGCTTCGTTGCGCCGGAGGGTGCCCAGAACATGCACTCCCAACGCATTCAGAACCGCCTCAGGGGCTTCCAAACGCTGCGCCGGATCATGGTTGCCCGCGGTCATGATGATCTGTAACCGTGGATTGGCACGTAAGAACTCTGCGATGGCACCGTAAAGCAGCTTCTGCGCCTCACCCGACGGGTTTATGCCATCAAACACATCGCCTGCGACCAGCAGCACATCCACTTCCTCGGTTATGATCAAGTCGCACAGGCTATCCAAAAAGCGGCGATGCTCATGGTCGCGCGACCAGCCATTGAGGGTCTGGCCGATATGCCAGTCTGCGGTATGAAGGATTCGCATGAGGACTCCGTCGCTGATTTCTGCTGATGCTTGACATATAGTCGCCATTGAGAATAGAAAATATACGGGATGCGTAACTGTGTCCATATATTTATTATCCCTATGTGGTGGGTGGACGATGCTGAAATGGGGTGTGGAACGCAGGCTGGAGTTCATCGAATTTCGCCTGTTCTGGGAGGGCGGTGTCAACCGTGCCGATCTGATCGAGATGTTTGGCGTCTCGGTTCCACAAGCCTCTAAGGATCTGACGCTTTATCAGGAACAGGCGCCTCAGAACGCGGTCTATGACAAGAGCGCCAAGCGCTATGTCGCTGGACCTGCATTCAGCCCCGTGTTCCTCGATCCAGATCCAGATGCCTATCTGCTACGGTTACGGTCTTTTGCGGAAGGTTTTACTGAGGCTGGGGCGAATTGGCTCGGCTTGGCGCCTGCTGCCGATGTCGCCATGACGCCGCGCCGCAAGGTCGATGTCGCGGTTTTACGCACCGTGCTGGCTGCCGTTCGGGACGGCACGTCGCTGAACATCCATTATCAATCAATGAGCCGGGATCGCCCGGATCCGGCTTGGCGGTGCATTACCCCGCACGCCTTTGGCTTTGACGGGTTTCGCTGGCATGTCCGTGCCTGGTGTCACGAGATGAAGGGTTTCAAGGATTTTCTGCTTCCACGCATCCTTGGTCTCGGGCCGTCGGGTGATGCTGGCGTCAAAGGGGCTGAGGATGTTCTCTGGCATGAGACATTTGATATCGTCATCATGCCACATCCCGACCTCTCGGAGGGGCAGCAGGCGGTGGTTGCCAAGGATTACGGAATGGCTGATGGCAGGGCCGTGCTGTCCGTGCGCTATGCGATGCTGTTTTATGTGCTCAAGCGGCTCGGCTTGCTGGAAAATGCGCGAGGTCGTGACCCGCGAACTCAGCATATCGTCGCTGCGAACGCTCTCGAGCTTACCAAGGCGTTGAAGCGGGCAAAATTTGAATTCGACGACGCAGATCCTACCGACGAGGGGCGGCAATGATGGCGACGCCTCAAGAATACCGCATGTCCTTCAGTGTCGGTGGGCTCTTGGTCAAGGAAAGTATTGCCCTGGTGCAGGCATCCCGACCTGGTGAGACTTGGCCGGAGGCGCGCGAACGCCTGGTGGCCGAAGGCATCTCCTCTTTTCCAAAACTGGCCTCCCAGACGAGGGTGTTGCGGGAGGTATTCGACCGGATCGGACACCTGACCGATGCCGAGCGCACCTATCTCCTGGAAGACGCCGATCGCTTGGAGCAACAGGCTCTGATTTGGCTGGCGGTTTGCAGGACATACCGTTTCGTCCGTGAATTCGCTGTCGAGGTGGTTGCCGAGCGATACAACTCGTGGCGGTTTGATCTCGGCCTTGAGGTCTTTGATCGTTTCCTCGCCGAGAAAGCTGAAAGTGATCAAGGTCTTGCCAAACTCTCGCCGTCAACCTGCGCGAAAGTCAGGCAAGTCTTATTTCGCATTATGCGCGAATCTGGATTGCTGAGCGATGACGGTAAGATCCAACCAATATGGTTGTCAGTGCGCATGAAGGTGCTGATCGAAGAGACAAATCCGGAGGATCTGTTGATTTTTCCCGGAAATAGGGGGCAGCTTTGAGCACGACGATGGATCGACGCAAACGCGCCGAGCACCTCTTACGGGTGGTCGCAAGCCCACGATTTCTCGACAAGCAAGGTCTTGGCAATGAAGTTCCGTTCTTCATCTGTGCTTATGGCGCGGAGGAGGGGCTGAGCATGGGTGAGGATCGCAAGGATCTGATCGCCCGCCTTGGCCATGCCGGTGTTCAGGTGCTCGACATCGACCTCTATGACCTGTCTCTAGAGGTTCTCAAAGATCGCGAAATTCTAGATCAGGTTCTGGAGATCGAGGCGGAAACGGAAAAGGCAGAACTGAAAGAGCTTTTGCAGGGCGTTCTGGACCCACAGGAGCATCTTATTCCTGCAATTGCCCGCCGCATCGAGGCAGAGCCCCACGATGTGATTTTTCTGTCTGGCGTGGGCGAGGTTTATCCATTTCTGAGATCGCACAACGTGCTGAACAATTTGCAGAGCACCGCAAAAGATCGGCCTACGGTTATGTTCTTCCCGGGAAAGTATACCCATGCGCTGGCGACCGGTGCTTCTCTGGAACTGTTCGGCCAACTGCATGACGATAAATATTACCGCGCCTTCAATATCATGAATTACGAGGTCTGACCCATGGCTACCCTTCTGTCTGACATTTTTGCCAAGCCGGTCGACCGTTCGATTGACGGTGTAATTAAGGCTGATGATAAAACCAGCCTGCTCATAGAGCTGGATGAATATGTAATCACCAACGAGATCGGCGCACGTCTCGAGCAGTTTCTCGATGCTTACAACAATTATGAAGCTGCGAACGGTGTTTGGATCTCTGGGTTCTTCGGGTCCGGCAAATCGCACCTGTTGAAGATGCTTGCCCTGCTATTGGAGAATGACACGGTCGAGGGTGAGCCTGCTTTTTCTGTCTTCGAGCGTAAACTGGCAGGAAATCCGATGCTGGCCGGAGCGTTGCGCAAGGCCGTTGCGATCCCGTCGAAGTCCGTCCTGTTCAACATCGACCAAAAGGCGGATGTCATCTCGAAAACAGATGTTGATGCCCTTTTAGCGGTTTTTCAAAAAGTCTTTGACGAGCTGTGCGGATATTACGGCAAGCTGCCACATATCGCTCAGTTTGAGCGCGATCTGGACAGCCGAGGCAAGCTTGACGACTTCAAGAAGGCCTTTGAGCGCTCTGCGGGTAAGTCCTGGGAGCGTGGCCGTGAGCAAGCGCTCATGGAAGGCGCACATGTAGCAGCTGCCTTTGCCGAGGTCACTGGCGATGAGGTGAAGGATATACTTGGTCAATATCGCAAGGACACCCGTATTTCGATCGAGGATTTTGCCAATATGGTGAAGGCTTGGATCGACGCGCAGGGACCCAAATTCCGGCTGAACTTTTTCGTTGATGAGGTTGGTCAATATATCGCCGATAACGTCAAGCTGATGACAAACCTGCAGACCATCGCAGAAAGCCTGAATACCAAGTGCAAGGGGCAGGCATGGATCATTGTGACGGCCCAACAGGATATGGGCTCTGTCATCGGCGATCTGACTGCACAACAGGAGAACGACTTTTCCAAGATCCAGGCCCGCTTTGCCAATCGCATGCCGCTGAACTCTCAGGATGTGGCCGAGGTGATCCAGAAGCGCCTGCTTGCGAAGACCGAGGCCGGTCAGATCACCCTGGGCAACCTCTATGATGCCGAGGAAAATAATCTACGAACTTTGTTTGACTTTGGGGACAGCTCATTCAAATTCAAGAATTTCTCTGGAAAAGATCAGTTTATCTCGAGTTATCCATTTCCGAACTACCAGTATGATTTGTTTCAGCGTGCCATCATGGGACTGTCGCAACATAACGCCTTTGAGGGCAAGCACAGCTCTGTCGGCGAACGTTCGATGCTGGGCGTGTTCCAAGAGGTCGCCAAGCGGCTGGCCGACACACCAGTGGGTGGTCTTGCCACCTTTGATTTGATGTTCGAAGGGATCCGCACCGCGTTGAAATCTTCGGTCCAGCAGTCGATCCAGTTGGCAGAGCGGAATCTTGGTGATGAGTTCGCGGTGCGGGTTTTGAAATCGCTTTTCCTTGTGAAATACGTCAAGGAGTTCAAGCCAACGGCGCGAAACATTTCGATCCTTTTGTTATCACGGTTCGATGTTGATCAGACCAATCAACGTCGTCGCATCGAAGAAGCGCTATCGCTTCTGGAACGTCAGACGCTGATCCAGCGCAATGGCGAAGCCTACGAGTTCTTGACCAATGAAGAGAAAGACGTCGAGGCCGAGATCAAGGCGATCGCGGTGGATCCAGCCGAAATTGAACGACATCTGGATGAACTCGCCTTTGGCTCCGTTCTGCGTCACACCAAGATCCGTCATGGCAGCACAAGCAGTGACTATCCTTTCACGCGCAAACTGGATGGCCACGCGCTGAACAAAGAATATGAGCTGTCGATCAACATTATCTCCCCGTTCAGTGATGATGCGGATGCACCGGAAGTTGTCCGATCTAACAGCATGGTTCGTGATGAACTTGCTGTCGTTTTGAACCGCGATATCCGTTTCACCCGCGATCTGATCCTGTGGATCCAGACAAGCAAGTTCGGCCGCCAAGCCTCTGCGGGGCAGGAACAGCCCGGACGAGACCGCATCATTGCCGAAAAGCGCGATCAAAATTCGCGGCGAGAGAAAGACCTGCTGACACGCCTGCGCAGCCTGATGTCAGAGGCCCGCATGTTCGTGCGCGGAACCGAGTTAGAAGTCGGGGGAGAGGATCCGCAAGACCGATTGGTGAAAGGGTTCCAGACGCTGATCGACAAGGTCTATACGAACCTGCCCATGCTGCGAAATGCGATTTTTACCGAAGCAGATCTTGGCAAAGCGGGTCGCATCGACGGCGGGTTGTTTGGCAATGAGGGCAGCGGCCTGACCGAAGCCGAACAGGAATTGCTGAACCACGCACAAAGCCAAATGAAGCTGGGCGTAAAGGTGTCCGCAAAGACGCTGGTCGAGAAGTTTGGCGGCAAACCCTACGGATGGCCTGCGGTGGCCGTTCTGTGCCTGATCGCAAGCCTCGTGGCGCGCGGCAAGCTCGAGGCGCGCGTTGATAGTGCGCTGCTAGAGGGCGATGCACTGGTGCAGGGGCTGCGCAACAGCCATGCGCTTGGCAACATCCTTCTGTCGCCGCAGATCGAATTCACAGCCGCGCAGATCCGCAAATCCCGTGAGGTGTTCCAGGCTCTGTTTGACCTTCCGGCATCCGGCACGGACGCCCGCGCCCTTGGCGCTGAATGGCAAGCACAGGCGCGGAAACTCTCGACAGAACTCGACGCGCTTGGGCGTCAGGCAACCAGCTATCCGTTCGTCGTGGCGCTGGATCCGTTGCGCAAGCAGATCGATGCGATGCGCGATCAGGCTGCAAGCTGGTTCATCACAGGCCCGGTGGAGCAAGAGGATGCGCTTCTCGACGCCAAGGAAGAAAACCTCGACAAGATCCGCAGCTTCATGACGGGCCCGCAAAAGGCCATCTATGACGATGTGCGCAGCTTTCTGGCGTCGCAGGAACCCAATGTCGCCTATGTCGATACAGCAGCGGGGGACATGCTGCGCAAAACCCTTGCTGATCCGCAATGTTTCAAAGGGACTGTTATTCAGGAACTTAAAGTGGAGTTCTATGCCCTGAAAGAGCGGATCGAACAGACCGTTCTGACCGAGCGCAACAACGTCATCGCTGCGATTGACGAGGTGGTGGAGAAAGTCGTTCAGACCTCGGAATTCCGCGCGCTTGATCCGGATCAGCAGGTCCGCATTCGCGATGGGCTGGCCGCGCATAAGGACCGGCTTGGCACGCAGACCCATATCGCGGTGCTGCGCGATCGGGCGACCGGGGTGCGCAATGATCTTCTGGCCGATACGCTGAACCGGATCACAGCACTTGCGACGCCGCCTGAGCCATATTCGACTCCCGAACCCAACGGTGGCCAGATGGATGAGGCGGCGGCAAAAACGCCGATCAAACCGGCCCCCGTCAAACCCGCTTTCATCAAGGCGCAGTCGATCCCGGTTGCGTTCCCGAAATCCTACCTTGAGGATGAGGCTGACGTGATCCGCTATCTCGATGAAATGAAAAAGACCCTGCTGGCGGAAATCAGTGCGGGCAAGAAGGTGCTCGTCTGATGGATACCAATGCGCTCAAGAAATTTGCTCAATCCGCTCGCAACCTGCTGATGGATCAGGTCAGCGCGCGGCTGGATCTGGCCTTGGCCGAAGGGGGCGCCGCGCGGCGTGAACACCCCAAGGCCGTCAAGATGCTGGAGGCGGCCAGCAACGCCAATCGCAGCCAAGTCATCGAACAGGCCGCCTATGCCTGGTTCAACCGCTTTACCGCCCTGCGGTTTATGGATGCCACGGGCCTGACCAACCCGCGCGTGGTGTCGCCCGCCGATGGGGCCACGCGGCCCGAGATCTTGGCCGAGGCGCTGGCGGGCAACCTGCCGGATGGCGCGCGGCCCGAGATTGCCGAATACCTCAACGGCACCCGCCCCGCCCATGATGCGCAGGCCGAGGCGTATCGCCTGCTGCTGATCCATGCCTGCAACCACTGGCACGGCCCCATGCCCTTCATGTTCGAGCGGGCCGAGGATTACTCCGAACTCCTGATGCCCGATGACCTCTTGTCGCCCGACAGCATTCTGGCCCGCCTGCGCGACTTGATGACCGAGGACGCCTGTCAGGATGTCGAGATTATCGGCTGGCTCTACCAGTTCTACATCTCCGAGAAGAAGGATCAGGTCTTCGCGGGCCTCAAGAAGAACCAGAAGATCACCGCCGAGAACATCCCCGCCGCGACGCAGCTCTTCACGCCGCACTGGATCGTCCGCTATCTGGTGGAAAACTCGCTGGGGCGGCTCTGGCTGCTGAACCGGCCCCAAAGCCGTCTGGCCGAGCGGATGGACTACTACATCGCGCCGGAAGAGCCCGAGACTGACTTTCTCCGCATCACCCGCCCCGAAGACATCCGCATCTGCGATCCTGCCGCCGGCTCTGGGCACATGCTGACCTATGCCTTCGACCTGCTCTACGCCATCTACGAGGAAGAGGGCTATGACGCGACCGAGATCCCGGCGCTGATCCTGACGCACAACCTGACCGGGGTCGAGATTGACGACCGCGCGGGGGCGCTGGCCGCCTTTGCGCTGGCGATGAAGGCGGCGGCCAAGCTGGGGCGGCGGCGGTTTTTGCGGATGGAGGCGAAACCCAACATCTGCGTGTTGCAGAACGTGGCCTTTACGGACGCCGAGATGCAGGACGTGGCCGCCGTGGTGGGGCGCGACCTGTTCACCGATGAGCTGCGCGAGACGTGTGCGCAGTTCGAGCAGGCCAAGAACTTCGGCTCGCTGATCGTGCCGAAGCTGCGCGACCCGGCAGAGGCGCTGCGGGTGGTCGAGGCGCGGGATTTTGCCAGCGACCTGCTGTTGAAGGACGTGCAGGCGCGCGTCGTGGCCGTGCTGCGTATGGCCGAGGCGCTGTCGCCGAAGTATCATGTGGTGGTGGCCAACCCGCCTTACGCGGGAGCGAAGGGGCTGAATTCAGACCTACAGAACTTTTCCAAGGATGCTTTCCCAGAAAGTAAATTCGACCTTTTCGCCATGTTCATGCAGCGATCACTGGACGCATGCCTTCCCAAGGGAATGGTCTCGATGGTTAACATGCAGTCATGGATGTTTCTTTCGACATATGAGAAATTTCGAAGCACCCTTGCGAACCTTTCTACCATTCTGTCCATGGCGCATCTTGGAACTCGGGCGTTTGATACAATCGGTGGAGAGATAGTCTCCACGACAGCGTTTGTGTTGCAGAAGCTCTGCAATCGAAGCTATGTCGGCGACTTCCTACGACTCACGGACGGTAGATCGGAAGAGGAGAAGCGAATTGTTATTCGCAAGCACTCAAATCGCTCCGCACCCGATGGGCATTACCGAGCATCATGGGCAGACTTTGAAAAAATCCCGGGCAATCCAATTGCGTATTGGGCCGGATCAGGAATCTTGGAAGCGTTCAATAGCAGTAGTTTGCTATCCGAACTGTGCAAGCCCATGATCGGCATGCGAACAGGTGACAATGAGAAGTTTCTGCGGCAATGGTCAGAGGTTAGTTTTGGACTCGCAAAACTAAATGCGACTGACCGAATTTCAGCAAAAGTGAGTGAAGCAAAGTGGTTCCCCTATAATAAGGGGGGCGAGTTCCGGAAATGGTTTGGAAATTGTGATCTTTTTGTAAACTGGGAGAACGACGGTCAAAGAATTAAGACAGAAACTTTAGAAAAGTATCCGCAGCTTAGCTGGGATAATTTGGGCTGGAAGATTTCTAACGAGAAATACTTCTTCAAGACTGGCGTTACATGGACAGCGACCAGCACGGGCGGCTTTGGAGTTAGGAAAACTGAAGGCGGTTTCCTATTTGACGTCAAAGGATCGAGCGCTTTCCCAAAAGAAGCCGACATTGGAGTCATATTGGGATTGTTGGCGAGCAAACCTGCTGATGTTGTTCTGAAGATGTTAAATCCAACAATTGAAACCCAACCGCGCGATGTCGGTAATATTCCCTGCCCCTTGACGCCCACTTCAGTGACGGGAAAATTGCTTGCGGAACGTATTATTCCTGAGCTGATCCGAATTTCCAAATCCGACTGGGACGCCTACGAAACCTCATGGGATTTCACCACGCTCCCGCTGCTCCAAACCGACCACCGCGCCGAGACGCTGGAGGACACCTACACCACCCTGCGCACCCACTGGCAGGGCATGACGGACGAGATGCAGCGGCTGGAGGAAGAGAACAACCGCATCTTCATCGACGCCTATGGTTTGCAAGACGAGTTGACCCCCGAGGTGCCGCTGAACGAGATCACCCTCACCTGCAACCCCGCCTATCGCTATGGCATCAAGAACGACACGGCGGCCAACGAGACCCGCCTGCGCGCCGACACCATGGCCGAGTTCCTCTCCTACGCCGTGGGCTGCATGTTCGGCCGCTACAGCCTCGACGCGCTGGGCCTGATCCTCGCCAATCAGGGCGAGACGCTGGCCGACTACCTCGCCCGCATCCCTGAGCCGCGCTTCATGCCGGACGAAGACAACGTCATCCCCGTGCTCGACGCCGACTGGTTCCCCGACGACATCGTGGCCCGCGCCCGCGACTTTATCCGCATCACCTTTGGCGAGGCAAAGTTCCGCGAAAACCTCGCCTTTGTCGAAGCGGCCCTTGGCAAGGATCTGCGCAAATACTTCACCCGCGATTTCTATGCCGACCACGTGCAGCGTTATAAAAAGCGCCCGATCTACTGGATGTTCTCCAGCCCCAAGGGCAGTTTCAGCGCGCTGATCTACATGCACCGCTATCGCCCCGACACCGTGTCGGTCGTGCTCAACCAATATCTGCGCGACTATATCGGCAAGCTGGAGGTTGAGCGCGCCACGCTGGACAAACGCGCCGATGACCCCACCGCCACCCCCGGCCAACGCACCAAGGCGCAAAAGGACGTGGGCGCGGTGATCAAGCAGATTGAAGAGCTGACCGCGTGGGAGCGGGACGTGGTCTATCCCATGGCGCAGGCGAAGATAGCGATTGATCTGGATGACGGGGTGAAGCGGAACTATCCGCTGTTCACCGGCGCGCTGAAACCGATCAAGGGGCTGGAGGCGGCGGATGACTGACCGCATCACCGCCGGTCTGCTGCGCCTCTATGAGGATCAGGGCCATCGCATCGTGTTCTGGTATGACGCCGCCCGCGATTTGCGGGACGCGTTCGACGCGGTGGATCTGGCGGGTGTGACCAAGGTCGAGATCGCGAACAACGAGTTCGGGTTGAAATACCGGATGCTGCGGCAGGAGCCGAAGACACGGTTTCTGGTCTACAAGGAGGCCCCCGAGCCGCCGATGGTGGAAAACTGGCTGCTGGATGTGCAACTGGCCAGCGCCGTGTTCCGCGCCGATCAGGTGGCGATCTGGGTGGCGGAACTGGGCATCCCCGTGAAATTCGAGGCCGCCGTGCGCGACCACGTGGACTTCTACCGCTCCGCCAAGCGGCTGGCGCGGGTGGCCGAGATGGAGCGCGAACGCCCCTCGCAAACCGAGCAGGACGTCCGCCGCAAGATGTTGGCCGTCTGCGCCGAGGCGGAAGGCGATCTGGACACGGTGATCGAGTGTCTGCTGGGCGAATTGGCCGAGGACCGCGACGATGCCCTGCGCCTGATCGAGCGGGTGGGCTTGACCGGGTTCCTGTGGAAAGAAGTCGGCGCGCGCTATGGTTATACCGCGACCGAGCCGGATTTTCAGGATTTCGCCATCACTCTGTTTGCCAGCGCATGGGGCCGGGCCATGGGCGAGGCTGCCGCCTTGAACGCCGAGGCTGCGATCATGTTCCGCCGCTGGAGTGCGTCTCGCCGTTGGGGTGAGGCATTCGAGAAGCTGTCTGGCGCCTATCAGGACCTGCTGAAGATCCGCGACGACCTGCAAGCGCGCGATTTCCGCAGCCTGATGCCGCATGACCATTTCGAGGAGGTCGACCGGCGCATCATCATCTCCATCGTGGAGGGTCTGGCGAAGCAGAGCCTTTCGGCTGGCGACGTGCTGAAATGGGTGCGCGAACGACGGCAGAGCCATTGGTATCAAACCTACAAGGATGTCTATCAGGCCATCGGCTACGCCACCGAGTTCCAGCAGGCGCTGGCCGAGGCCGATCTGACGATGACGAGCGTGTCGGATGGCGTGAAGCGCTATGCCGCAAGTTGGTTCCGTCTGGATCAGCTGTATCGTAAGTTCATCTACCATATGCAGAAGAGCGGTCAGGCCGGGTTGCTTTCGGCGCTCTATGAGGCGGTGGAGAACCGCTACACTACGAATTTCGTGCTGAAGCTAAACGATGCCTGGCAGGATCACGTCACCAAGCTGACAGACTGGACGGTGCCGGGGTATCCGCGCCAGATGGATTTCTATCAGGACCAGGCGGCTGAGTTCCGACGGAAAGACCAGAAGGTTGTCGTCATCATCTCGGACGCCTTGCGCTATGAGGTGGCTGAAGAGGCTCTACGCGAAATCCGTAAACTAAACCGTTTTGATGCGGACCTGAAGCCGATGATCTCATCCTTGCCCAGTTATACCCAACTTGGCATGGCCGCGCTGCTCCCGCATCGACAGGCGGCCTTTCGCGACGACAGCGATCAGGTTCTGCTCGACGGTGAGAGCACGGTTGGGGCCGCCGCACGGGAAAAGGTGCTGAGCGCAGGACGTGCGGGTGACCGTGCAAAGGTTGTGTCAGCCAAGGATTTCATGAACCTCGGCACTGCCGAAGGGAAAGAACTCTTTCGCGACAACGACATTCTTTATCTTTACCACAACCAGATCGACGCAACAGGCGACAAGCTTGTGTCCGAAGAGTTTGTCCCGGCTGCCGCTGAAACCGCCATTGAGGATCTGGTCAAGCTGGTGCGCAAACTGACCTCGGCCAATTTCTCGAACATCCTGATCACAGCCGATCATGGGTTCCTCTGGCAACGCCGTGCGCTAGACGAGAGCAGCTTTGCCTTGGCCGAACCGGATGGAGACATCACCTGCCGTAATCGCCGGTTTGTCATTGGGCGCGGGCTTGGCACGAACGGCGGGATGAAGAAATTCACCGCCGCTCAGCTTGGTCTGACGGGGGAGCAAGACGTTCTGATCCCAAATTCGATCAACCGACTTCGTGTTAAGGGTTCGGGCAGCCGTTTCGTCCATGGCGGAGCCAGCTTGCAGGAGATTGTCCTGCCGATTTTGAGGGTCGGGAAGCAGCGCAAAGAGGATGTCGGGCAGGTGTCGGTGCAAATTGTGCCGCCCGGGCGGGCGCAGATCACGACAGGCCAAATACAGGTCACGCTCTATCAGATGGAACCGGTCACTGAGAAACAGCAACCGCGACAGGTTTCAGCGGCGATCTTTGCAGGTGACGGAAGTGTCATTTCGGACGAGGTAGAGCTTGTCTTCGACTTCACCTCGGACAATCCTCGAGAACGTGAAATGCCGAGAAGCTTTCTGCTGACGCGCGCGGCAGACGCCAACAATAATCAGACGGTCTTTCTCAAGCTGCGCTCGCGCATCGGCAAGACCAGCCATTTTGAGGACCATGCTGTTCAGCCCTTGCTGATGAAGCGCGGGATCAACACCGACTTTGACTTCTGAGGTATCAATGACAGCCCTTGACGACAAAATTAATGAACACTTCGCTGGCTTCGTGGTCCGCAAGGATCTCGTGAAGGCGGTGAAAGGCAATGCCATCGTCCCAACCTACGTGCTGGAATATCTACTTGGCCAGTATTGTGCGACGGACGACGAGGCCTCGATCGCGACAGGCATTGAGACGGTCAAGGACATCCTGCGCAAACACTATGTTCACCGTTCCGAGGCAGGATTGGTTCAGTCAACGATCAAGGAAAAGGGGCGCTACAAGGTTATCGATCAGGTCAGCGTCGCCTTGAATGAAAAGACCGACGCATATGAAGCGGTATTTGAAAGCCTCGGGATCAAGCGTGTCGCGATTGATGCCGCCACAGTCAAGGCGCACCCCAAGCTGCTGGTAACCGGCGTCTGGTGCATTGCCGACGTGCAATACGAGTTTTCCGATGACAACCGGATCTCGCCTTGGATCATTGATACGTTGAAGCCCATCCAGATCGCCCGCGTCGATTATGAGGGATACCGCCAAACCCGCGATCACTTTACCACCGAGGAATGGATCGACCTTCTGATGCAGAGCATCGGGTTCGACCCGGATGCTTTTGGCCGCCGTTCCAAGCTGTTGCAGCTGATGCGCCTGATCCCCTTCGTCGAACGCAACTACAACATCATTGAGCTTGGCCCCAAGGGGACGGGCAAGTCGCACATCTATTCGGAATTCTCCCCCCATGGTCAGCTCATCTCGGGCGGGGAAATCACGGTGCCGAAGTTGTTCGTCAACAATTCAAATGGCCGGATCGGTCTCGTCGGCTTTTGGGATGTCGTAGCCTTTGACGAGTTCGCCGGGCGGGAAAAGACCGCCAACAAGGCGCTCGTCGACATCATGAAGAATTACATGGCGAACAAGCAGTTCTCACGCGGGGTCAACCCGATGGGGGCTGAGGCCAGCTTTGCTTTTGTCGGTAATACCGATCACAACGTGCCGTGGATGCTGAAGAACAGCGACCTGTTCGAGGCCTTGCCGCCCCAGTTCCACGACAGCGCTTTCATCGACCGTCTGCATGCCTATCTGCCGGGCTGGGAGGTCGACATCATCCGTGGGCAAATGTTCACCTCGGGTTACGGCTTTATTGTCGATTACCTCGCCGAAATCCTGCGGCATTTGCGGGCTGAGGATTTCTCAAACAGGCCCAATCGGTATTTCACCGTCCCCGTTCAGACCCACATCCGGGACCGTGCCGCGATCGACAAGACCATGTCCGGCCTGTTGAAACTGATCTTCCCGAACGGTGGAGAAACTGAGGCCGAAGTCGAGGAGCTTCTCCGCCTGGCCATCGAAAGCCGCAAGCGGGTGAAAGACCAACTGCTGCGGATCGACAGCACGTTTGAGAAGGCAGATTTTCACTATGTCGGAACAGATGGCGCCAAGCGAAAAGTCACCACTCTTGAGGAAGAAGAGTTCCCTCAATTCTATCATCGCAGGCCGACTGGCGACGAGGACGATGTCATCGTGCTCGATGGGCCTGAGATGCCCCAAAATCCGGCAGCGGACGTGGCAGAAGGTGACATGGGCACAGTGCCAAGTGCATCCGGCGTAGCGCCCAAAGCCTTTTCCCCAAAGGCTGGACACATTGTCTTTACTGAAAACCGCAAGGGGATCAGCTTTGACAAGATCTTCGGTCCATGGACGGATGGTGCTAGTCGGATCACTATAACCGATCCTTATATCCGTCGATTCCACCAAGCCCGGAACGTAATGGAATTCATAGAAATGCTGATCCGCCGTAAGGCCCCAGAAGATCAATTAGCCGTGCATCTCATCACAGCACCGGACGATGGAAATATCCAGGAACAGCGGGAATGTCTGGATGGGATTACGGAGGCCTGCACCGATACAGGGATCGATTTTTCGTGGACGTTCGACGAAACAGGAACCATGCATGCACGCGACATAAGCACTGATACCGGCTGGAAGATGGTGCTGGATCGTGGACTGGATATCTTTCAGCCGACCCCGCGAAAGACGAATGGGTTCTCCCTAGGCGAGCGGATGCAAGAGCACAGGATGATCCGGAGCTTTTACGTGACTTACGTCAAAGTTTCCTGATCAAAGGAAACACTATTTTTTAGAGGCGATGTGATCGTTGAGGCCCTGCCAATGAAGATTGTTCAGTTAATTCTTGAGCGTAACGGGCTAAAACGACCTGATGGGCGCCCGCTTTACTCGTATGGTGTCACAGATTCCGAGCGAGAGGATCTGGGATCTTTCCTGCGCATGCGGATTGGCGTGGGTGGGCTTACGCCATCGACTGCGCAGGGCTTTGTGATTTGGGCGGCAGAGCATATCAGGACAGGCTTTAGCGGTGGACAGCTGACTTGGGATTTTGTTTTCGATGGGATCGCTCTCGACTATGATCGCCCAGCCGCTATTGACCTGACAAGTCGTGGTCTGGATGCGTGGGGACGCAAGTTGCGGCGCAGTGATCAAGGGCACAGGGAGTTTCTTTATTCTCTGCTTGCTGAAGGGGGGTTGCCGGATCTCGCACTCGCTAACGCCCCGCGATATCGCGGGGCGCTGCTCGGGCTTGTGTCAGCAATAGAGGGCGAAGGTGTGCTTGGGGCGTCGATCGCTCACGCTGCGGCTCTGAGGTTGGTCGAGGATTTGCCCCAGGTATTGCGCTCTGGAGAACAGGCCCGTCTTATGGCCGAATTAGCGCAGGCGATCATTGCCGCAAGAAGTCTTTTGCCAGGAGATCTGGCCGTTGAAGCCGCTGAGAACTGGCTTGACACTCATAACCCTGACTGGCGTCAGGAACTGCCGCTACGGCTTTCCCATGCTGCCTTCGAGGCATTGGTGCTTCCCGTGCTGCTCAGCGAGCGAAGGCGTGCAACGCCGGTGTCTGTTTTGGCACGGCGGCAGTTACGTAAGCATGTAAGTGGTTCATGGATCGGTGTTGCCGAAATCTCTGAGGGGGCATTATTGCCGCATGCGAATCTTGCGGGTGTTGATCGCAGTCTTCGATTGCGACTAACGACCGACGCAGGTGCGGGGTTCCTCGGTGTTCCGGTTGAAGATGGCTGGGAACTAACTCGTAGTGCGGGACGTGGTGCCTTGATGATGCCTGTCGCACCTAGTGAGCCGGTTTTCCTGAATGCCCACGCTGATGGGCGGTTTCTGACGCAGGTTTTGGTTGATGCTGGGCAGGTATCGCCGGATGATGCGCCATCTCTCTGGCGTGCGCTTGATCCCGATGTCGCCATGCCAGAGGTATTGGTGCCACTTTCAGGCCGAGGACAGACAAAAGCAGATCGAGTTTTTGTGCTAGCACCTGACAGGGCCATCCCTGAAAGCGCCCATGATATGCGCTTTAGTAAAGACGCGATTGGGCCGGGTGGCGCTGTCTGGTCGGTGTCTGGTTGTGGAGTCGCCCGTTTTGGGGCGCATGAACTGGTCATCGCGACTGGAGCAAATGAAGATGCGCCCGCAACGAGGCTTGCGGTTCTGGGGCGCCCGATCCAGGGATTTATGATTGACGGGGGGATCGCAGCCTTTCTTGGCGCGCCGATATTACTAGGCTTTGAAGGCGACGCACCGATGCGGCCGATCGGGAAAGATGTGCGCACAAGGTCTGTGCCCGGTCTACTGGGAGGGCATGTCGCGGAATGGTGCGATGGAGGGGTGGTTCTTGCGCGCTGCCGCTATGTTGTTTTGTCCGAAACAATGAAGATGGACTTGCGCGAGATCGTCGATGGCCAAGCTATGCTTAAGGCTTCGGGACTGCCTCAGGGTATTCATTTGCATCTTGGAGTCGGAAAGGAACGGCACGCGACTGTGATTAGTGATGAAGGGTGCGCCACATTGGTATTCCAAGTTGCAGGACAGCCCGCGACGTTTGATATTCGGCTGTCAAGTCCGGCCAACGGGGAAAGTCTCTCGATGACAGGGGTTTGGCCCTCTCGCGTGGCACGTGTTCTCGATGGGCGGGGTGCGCTGGTGTCCAGTAATCGACCGCTTTCTCGGCAGGGACTGGTCGGATGGCGGGGTGTATTACCCGAGGCTGGTGGGGCTGTGCAGTTGCGCATGGCGCGCGGAGGAGCGCCGGTTGCCTTTGCCGCCGCAGGAGTGGTGCCGCTTGTTCAGTTTGGCAATGTGATCGATCTGGCCCTTTCCCTTCAGGGTGCTGATGGCAGAGTGAATTTGCGTCTCGTCGGAGGCGGGCAAGAGACACCCCGATTGGAAATCGGTCGATATGACTGGAATGCCGAACCTAAAGGCCCCTTCTGGCATCTTGACCCAGGGGTCACACATCTAACGGCGGTCAGTCTTGATGATCCTGCGCGGACAGTATCCGTAGACGTTGAAAGCTGCACGGATCCGGTGGTTTGGCTGGGTGAAGAAGAAGGGCTTTGGTTTGTCCAAGGCTGGTCAGAAACCCAGGGCGTCATGCGGCCCGTTGTCTGGTCCGCGCGTCCTATGGGGTGGTCTTCGCGGGACCAGCGACTGCAATCCTATACCGTTGAGTGGCAGCGACTGCTCTCTGACCGCGATGATCTGGCTTGGGATCGGATCTGGAGCCTTATCCTCGCGGTCAGAGAAGCCGGAGATGCTTCGGCGCTGGATCAGGTGCAGGCCTTGGCTCGCGTTCCTGGCGCGGCTGTAGCTTTGTTGTTGCGCGTCGGTCGTGTGGACCGCGCCGCCGCCTTAGCGATCGAGACCGAAAGCCCATTATGGTGGCCACTTGTGCCTTGCTCAGCCTGGACAGAGGGCCTTGTTGCGGTGCGGGACGGGTTACGCGGGCGGTTGCGGTCTGCGAGCATAGATGAGGCCGAGATTGGCAAACTGGTTGAGGAGCGCCTTGCGCGGGCTGCAGGAGAGATTATCGCTTTGCGACCTGAATTGGCGGTCCATATCGGTCAGGCCTTCGCTAGAGCAGGTGAAACGCCGCTGGCGCTAACGTCTGGAGGAATCCCCTTTCCGCTGGCCCTGCCGAACGCTAGGGCTAAGTTTGTCGCTGCTGCCCAAGAGGCGCTGCGCCGTTTCTCCAAATTGCCCGATGGTGTGTCCGGCCTCTTGGCTGAAAAGTTGCAGGATCCCCTACCTGTCAGCGATGATTTCCGCCCTCTTCTGCACGCTCCCTTTGTTGCTGCGGAAGTCGCAAGTGGTTTGCGGCCTGCTCTCTCCGCCCAAGAACATCTGCAACTGATTGCCCTTCGCGCCGCTGACCCTGTCTGGTTCGATACCGCACTGCCCGCCGCTCTAACACTTGCATTGGACCTTTCCAGATGACCGATTCTCATTCAAATCTTCTGCCTGCAATTGACCATCTGGCGCAGCGTTCAGCACGTGGCATAGTTGCGCGTTCGCGTCTTGCTTCGACGGGGCTCAACTCACTGCTTTTGCGGGTGCTTTCTGCGCCTTCCGGCTTTCCCGCTGCGCTGGTCGCCGATCCGGTGATCGAGGCAGCGAAGTCTTGGCTGCTTGCGCGCGAGACCATGGGCGATCTGTCTGGAAGGCTTCTCTCGGAGGATTTGATTACCGCACTCGATCAGGCCGAAGGCAAGGCGATGGCAAGGGAAAGCCATCCTCGCCAGCATCAGCTGGAGGCTTGGCGTGCCAGTCTAGAAGGCAACAACTCGGTTCTGGTGACGGCAGGCACTGGGGCGGGCAAGACCGAGTGCTTCCTGATTCCAATCCTACAGGACATTCTGGCAAACCCGAGGTCAGGTGGCGGTGTGCGGGCAATTCTGCTCTATCCGTTGAATGCGCTAATCGAAAGCCAGCGCGAACGTCTCGCCGCTTGGGCGGCGGGTTTGGGCGGCAAGGTCCGCTTCGCGCTTCTGAATGGCGACACTCCCGAGACGGAGCGGGATGCGGTGATCAAATCGGACAAGGTCGAGCTGCGGTCGCGCGCGAAGATCCGAGAATGCCCGCCAGAAATCCTAGTGACCAACATCACGATGCTCGAATATCTGCTCCTGCGGACAAAGGACAAACCGCTCATTGAGATGAGTCAAGGCGCCCTTCGTTGGATCGTCTTGGATGAAGCGCATAGTTATATCGGTAGTCAGGCTGCCGAAATGGCGCTTTTGCTGCGTCGGGTGAGGGCTGGATTTGGTGTTTTGTCCGATGACGTCCGGCTGATGGCAACCTCGGCTACGATTGGCGGAGATAAAGATGCTCCAAACAAGCTCCGCGCCTTCGCTGCAGCGCTTGCCGGACAAGACGGGGGGCGAGTTGTGGTCGTAGAGGGCAAAGAGGATGCGCCTGTTCTACCTGCACCGGGGCCAGACGTAGCACTGGATGCCGTGGCCCTTGCTGACATGACGTCCGAAGAGGCCGGCGCCGTTCTGGCACCTCATCCCAGAATTCAGCTGCTCTGGAATGAGATGTCGCAACAGGGCCTGACACTTTCGCGGGTGGCGGAGGTCCTCGCGGACGATCCGACTCAACGAGCTGAGGCTGCTCGCCTGCTGGACTTGCTAGGCAGATCGACCCGCCAAGGGCGACCGTTGTTACCTTGGCGAGGCCATCTTTTCCATCGTTCTCAAGGGGGAATCTGGGCGTGTCCCGACGCCAATTGCATGTGCCGCCAGCCTGACTTGATCTCCGATGAGGCTAACTGGCCTTTCGGAGCGGTATGGTTTTCAGCGCGGGCACGATGTGAATGTGGTGCTCCCGTTTATGAGGTTGTTTCATGTTCAGATTGTGGACAGGTATTTTTGCAAGGTCTGTTCCATGGCGGCGCAGAGCCTCGACTGGAACCTCCCGAGTCGGGTGAGGCTGATGATTACGCTCTGGATGCCGAACCCGATGAGGGTGAGGGAGGAGAGGCTGATCGCGGATTTGCTTGGCTGCTTTGCGGCGAGGGGATCTGGCTCGCAGATGATACGCGCATCTATGACAATACCGTGCCCGAAGGCGTGCGTGCCCGCAGGATGCAACTGCTCCACGTTCCAGCAGATCGAACCTGTTGTGACAGTGCTGGCTCAGCCCGGCTGATGGGGCTGCATTTTGGCCCCGCTTTCCTGATGGGAAATGCGCTTGGCGGCCTGATGGAAGATATCGTGCCGCCTGATGAGACGCCTGGTTTGCCAGCAGGTGGGCGGCGCGCGCTGACCTTTACCGATAGCCGTCAAGGCGTTGCCCGCCTCGCGGCAAAGATGCAACAGGATGCCGAACGCAGTCTGACCCGCGCCTTCCTTTGGCATAGCGTGCAGGAGGGGGGGGCTGCAGACCCCGTCTGTGTAGCAAAGCTGCAGAGCGATGCAGCAAAGCTTCGAGCGGTTGGATTAGACGAAATGGCCGCAGACAAAGAGCGGGAACTGGCAAAAGTGACGGGAGCGTCAGCGGAGCCGGTCAAATGGCCCGACTTGGTCCGACGTTTCGGGGGACATGTCGATCTAGCGGAATTTGCGGGTGATATCTGGCGCAACCGTCGGATTGGTAGGGAAATGGCCGATGACCCGTTGAAGCTTGCCGAGGCATTCCTGTTCAGGGAACTGTTCCGGCGTCCTCGCGTTCAGAACAATCCCGAGACGATGGGCTTGGTTCGTCTGGTCTTTCCTGCTTTGGCTGAAAGGGCACGCCTTTCCGGGCCGCCAGCGCCTTTGGCAGAGACTGGGATAGACGCCGAAGGTTGGGTGTCACTTGCGCATCTGGCGGTGGATATGGTGTTCCGGCAGGCTCTGGCCGTTGAGATCCCGCTGGATATGGTGCCGCTGGTTGCGCCTCGTTTCGGGCGGCTGAATACGATACATGCGGCTGACACGCCCCCTGATCGAATGGCAGAGCGTTCTCGCCGCTGGCCTGGATCAAGAGCCGAGCGTCACAAACTTGTTCAACTTGTTTATGCGCTGACGGGCGGTAACCCGGACTCCGCAATCGATCAGGAGCGGGCGGATGAGGTTCTAACCGCGCTATGGTCCATAATCTGTAGCACGGCGGCGCGGGACATGGGGCAAGGTGCATGGCGTTTGAATTTCTCTCGCGCCGGCGTTGAGCGACTGGAGCGCGCTTGGTTATGCCCGATTACGCGCCGTCCTTATGGTTGGTCGGCTGGCGGTCGGAGCCCGAATGATCCGAGTCAATTCATGGCTGAGATCACCATGCCTCGCCTGCCTGCCGCCAATGCTGGCGGGTTGACAACCGAGCAGCGTCGCGAGGTGGCGCACTGGACCGAGAAGGACACGACGGTAGCCTTTTTGCGCGGGCGCGGCCTTTGGACCGATTTGCACGACCGGCTTGCGGCTTTCCCACCCTACATCAGGGCGCAGGAACACTCCGCTCAGATCCCGAGGGCCACACTCCAGCGCTATGAGGAAAAATTCCGTGACGGACGGATCAATCTTCTGAACTGTTCAACCACGATGGAGATGGGCGTTGATATTGCCGATGTGCGCCTTGTTGTGAACTCCAATGTGCCGCCCGCGCTATCCAACTATCGGCAGCGCGCAGGACGGGCGGGGCGACGTGGGGAACCATGGGCCTTCACAATGACCTTCTGCCGTGACCTGCCGCTCGACCGTAGGGTCTTTGACAGCCCTACCGATTTCCTGTGCCGTCCCATCGTCGCACCCAAAGTGTGGTTTGATAGCCCGTCGCTGGTTCAACGCCATGTCAATGCAGCTCTGCTGGCTGCATGGCTTTCGGAGAACGGCGGGCAGGATGTAAGGGGAAGTATCGGTGCCTTTCTCGGTGCCGGTCAACGCGTTGACGAGGCCGTGCTTCCAGGTGCTATGGCCGATGCCTTCCTGATCGCGCTGGACAGTGAATGGGGGGCATCGCAGGTGAAACGGATCGCTCCTCTTGTCGCAGGCACATGTCTGGAGGTGCGGGCGCTGCATGCGCTTGTCTTACATTGCCATGAGGCGTTCGAACGTCTGGTTTTGCGGTGGCGCACCGAGCATCGCATCCTGCTGGAAGGCGCAGAGACGATGCCTGACAAGGATGCTGGCAAAGCGCTCGAACTGCGGGCGCGGCGTCTGGCAGGCGAATTTCTGTTGGGAGAGCTGGCGCGGCGGGGTTTTACGCCAGCTTACGGTTTCCCCACGGATGTGGTGACCTTCGCGAACCTGTCCCAGAGTCCGGCCGATGCTGACGGAGGGACTAGCCACCTTCGTCGCGGCACGGCATCGCGCCCGCTTGACCAAGCGATCAGGGAATATGCGCCGGGCGCTGAATTGGTGATCGACGGGCTTGTTCACCAGTCGGAGGGGATCCTACCGGCTTGGGAGGCGGGCACGGATGCTTCTGGGCTTGAAGATCTCCGCACACTCTGGACCTGCGATGCCTGCCACTCGTTTGCGCTCGAAGCGGGTGAGCCCATCGCCTGTCCGCAATGTGGCCATACTGGTCTGAGCTATCGTAAGGTGCTGCGGCCTGCCGGGTTTCTTGGGGCCAAGCCCGCCCATGTCGGCTACGAGAACCTTGCGCATGTCGAAACCGATCCGTTGCGTCTTTCGGCTCATGGCGGCGATTGGATCGCGCTTGGCGAAGGAGTTGGACGGATGCGCGCCGACCCGGCAGGGCTAGTCGCTCCCTCGGTGGCAGGGCCATTGGGGGGCGGTTTTGCAATCTGCCTTGACTGTGGGCGTGCAGAGGCTGAGCCTAGAACTCAGCCGGGCATCCCCACCGTTACGTCTAAGACCATGCGCCATCACCGACCTCTAATGTTGGGACGCCGTCTGAAGCTGACCCATGACGGTTATTGTCCATCGGCCAATGCGCCCGGACGCATTCAGCACAACGTTCATCTTGCCCAGGTCGCGAGAACCGATGTCTGGGAATGGCAGTTACCCGTCGGCGTCGCTGCCGGAACGGCCTTGACCCTCGCAGCAGCTTTGCGTGAAGCCTTGGCCGAAGGGTTGGGCGTCGAACCTGACGAAATCGGCCCGGCAACGGACCGATCGACCGGGCCGGCGCAAGATGCGTGCCAGTCGCTGTTTCTCCATGATCGTGCCGCAGGCGGGGCCGGTCTTGTTGCGCGCATGGCGGAGCCCGCAATGCTTGAAACCTGCCTCGACCGTGCTTTGGTTCTGCTGGATTGCGCGGATGGCTGCAGAAAGGGATGCCCTTCGTGCATCCTGCGCCCCGATCTTAATCGACGTGATATAAATCTTGACCGGCCAGGTGCGCGCGATCTGGCCCAGGCGCTGCGCATGAGGCTGGCTCTGGACCCGGGCGAGCAAGTATTCGGCCCCCAGACTAGGTTGGCGGGCCGGAACGCGACAGATTTCGTTGCCGAGAGGTTGCAATCAGGTCGGTTGCGTTCTCTCGACGTCTGGCTTCATGGCGATCCGGCAGTGTGGGATTTCGGCGAATGGCGCATGCGCCGGTTGTTAGAGAGGGTTTCGCAAGCCGGTGTTCGTCCCCGCATTCACCTGCCGACTGCAGCTTTGACCGCAGCTGGCTTCGATCTTTCATGCAAGCTGGCGATCTTTGCTTTCTCGTCGGTAGCCGACCTCCATCGCATAGACCAGCCACCAATGGCTGGCGCAGCCCCAATCATTCTTCGTTTCGACTGTGGCGCCGGGGTTGATGCGCTTGCAGTTTTGGACCCGATGGAGGCCAGACCTGGTGCCGAATGGGGGGCAGGGGCCATGGCGCTCGTGGTGGCTGGACCTGCGCCTGAGGTTGACATTGGGGCGAAGCTTTCGGCCCAAAGGCTCATAGAACTTGGCTTGGGCAATGCTCATCTTTTGAATGTTGGAACTGAAATGGATGGACCGGCCTCCGGCTTCGGTCGCCGATTCTGGTCCTGGCTGTCAGGAAAGGCACCTTTGGACATCGCTGCGATGCAGTCAGTCGGGGTGAGTAGTCTTGCCTATAGTGACCGCTATCTGCTGTCTCCCTATACGCTCCGGCTTTTGGCCGAGGTGATAAAATCCGCTCCAGGTGCGAAAGACGCCCACAAGGTGATCAACATGGCGTTCTCCGACAGGTCGCGGGACGCGACCCGTTATCTCCATGACACATTCCCTTCCGATACAACACGGCGTGAGGTGATCCGCCAAATGGTGCCTGGGGTGGAGGTCACCTTGCTTGCTAAATCGCACATGGCGCATGGCAGAAGCTTGGCGATCACATTGAAAGATGGACGCCAACTGACGATTCACCTTGACCAGGGATTTGGGGGTTGGAGGGTCGATGGAATGCATCGGCATGACTTCGCGGTCCCGGACGCGGCGCAGGCCAAAGGAATCGCCGCTGCGGTCTTTTCAATCATCGGGGATGGCATGGTCGGGGCACCGCTTGCTATAAGCAGGATGTAATCTGTTTGGATTGGACGGATGGACTGGAACACGCACGGTTCAGCAGAGTTTGGAAGGAGATTTCATTGGACGCGTTAATTGATGAGAGCGCTGCGCTGACACCTGAGCTACTCAGGGAGATACTTCCGATTGTTGTCAGTGACCGACGCAACTTTTCGGATTTCTTCGATTTTGTTGATAAGGCTGAAAGAGGAAATGATGAAGTTTTCTATCCGGCGTTACTCAACCGCATAGAGACCGATGGGAACTGGTGCCACTCTCTGGAAATGGCATTTCTGAGGTCCAGTCGAGAAAAGGAGCGGCAGCGGGCACCTTCAGTGAAAATCTGGAAATGGTTGAGGTGCTCTGTCCCTGATCTCCCTGACCTGTCTCCTAGTCCTATCAGTTTTGAGGATGATTTAGTCGGGGTCGTAACGGCAATGACGCCGATTCAGCTCTTAGTGGTCAATATTATGGGGCGATTTGTCCACGGAGATGCTGGTGCGGGGAAAGAAGTCGAGACATTGGATTTTGGAGAGACGGATCGATCAGATTGGATGACGCTGCGTGATCAGCTCCGCCATGCGCTGGATCTTATGGCTGAAGCTGACGTCGAAAAGGTATCAGATATCATCAGGTTGGCCAAAAAGCTTCAAGCCGCCTGTGCTGATCATGTGCGAAATGCCGATGCACAGAGGATGGCTTTGCTTCAAGCTAAGCGAGACAGTCTTCTGATATCTTTAGCCAAAATTGCCGAATTTACAGGAGGAGCGGACTTGCTGGAGAAGATCCGGTCCGAAGATGCACTCGATGGTTTTGAACCGGTTATTGAGCCATTAAATGCTGCAATATCCGATTGGCAAGTTGCAATCGTTGAGCGAGACAAAGCTGCGAGCCTTGAGGACGAGATCAGGGCTGATCGTAATCGTAGCCGCGCGGATCTAAGAGCCGCGGGAAAAGTCGCGGAAGGTGCGGAAGAGAAAGAACAGATAACCCGCCAAAAGGTAGAGGCAACTTTGCAAGAGGCACTGCTGGTGCTTAACAGCGAGCTTTCAGCGCCGGTCGCAGAGACATTGTCGCCTCACAAGGTTGAGGAGCCAAATTCTGTCGATGAGGCGCTGTATGATGTGATCAACGACTTGTCTGATGGGGTAACAGATCAGACCTTGGTTAAATTTCAGCCGGAACAAGTCACTGAACATGATGCACCGATTGAGCTTGCACAACCTGTGTCGGACGCACCGCTAGCTGACAAAATAGAGATTGCTAACCTTGTCGCCATTCTCGAAGATCCGGCTGAAACCGCGATTGAACCTGTCGCAGCGGCTAATGAAATGGATCAGGAGTATGAGCCGTCTGCGGTATGGACCTGCCCCAGGGAGCTGGACGATCTGTTAGCGGACTATCTTGGCAAGGAGGAAACTGCGCTCGCTTGGCACCTTGCTGATCTGGCGGAGGAGGCAGGGCACGTAGTGCCGATCCCACCGCCTCTGCTCCGGGCGCTTGCCGCAGTTCCGGCTATTACTGGCCCCTATGATTACTCCACCCAAGCTGTGGGCGAGATGCTGGCGGCAGCCATGTCAGCGCTTGATCGTGCTGTGGAGTCAGGCCCTGCTGCGGGACAGCGCTCCCGTGGGATTGCCTTGGCGGCGCTCATGCGTCCGGCGTTGATGGCACGAGACACGAATGCGCGTAATCTTCTGGCGAATCTTTCGCTCTCGGCCCCGTGGTCAGGTTACGGTGGTGTTGTGAGCAGCCTTACGGGGTTGCGGCACGATCTTCAGCCCAGCGTTGCAGAATTGACGGCATTGGCTGGCGTCGATAGCAAGCGACGCTTGCCGCAAGTGATAGCGGACATGAAACAATGGTTGCCGGGCGCGCGTGCGGCGCAAAGCATGCACGCCCCCTCCAATACGGTGCTGCATGGTCTCCTTTCAGAACATCGGGAACTTGGGGGGCTTTTTGAGGCTGCCCTGTGCGATGATCTTCCTGCTGTGGAAGTGGGCGTCGAATTTCTGATGGAGTTGGCCGGAAGCAAGAACGTGGCGGAAGCTCTGGTTGCTGCGACCGAAAAGGAACTCAACCGACCGCGGCGCGATGCGATCCGAGGGATGGCCCTAGACTGGATTTGTCGTAAGCTGCGAGAAGGGGCAGAGCTTCTCCTTCGCTGGCGAACCGCCAAGCATGAAGACGGTCTCGTTGATGACCGTCGCAAAGAGGATTTACGGCGTTATGTCGGTAATTTGCGCAAGGAACTAGAGCATGTCAGAGGTGACGAGGCTTCGGGTAACAGTCTGGATGCAGCTGTGCAGCTCTGCGTGGATCGGGCTATCGAAGATCTGATCGTAGTTATTGATGGACAGGCCGAGGGTGTGGCGCCGGTTCGCGTATCGGATGTCTTGGATCTGCCGCTTCTGCGCTTGCCTGGTGTTTGCCAGCCATTTGCCCCTGATGATGCCGCCTATGCTGAGGAGCGATCCGCGCAGCGTTCTAGGCTTCTGATTGCTCTCTCTTCACCTCAGGACATTGCGTACGATGATCTGGCGGCCTGGACACATCACATCGCCGATCGCGCCTTACTTCCCGCTCGCCAGATTTTTAACCGGCTTCAACGTTGCGGAGCGGTGTCTGATGTGGATCTCGCCGTATTGCAGCAAGAACTGGAGGAAGTACGTTACGCTGCTGTTGCCGATGCGCAAGGCAGGATCAAGTCATTGCGGCACGATTTGGAGCCGCTTCAAAGCATTGATCTCAGCACATCGCAGGAAATTCAGCGATGGCTCGAACGTTTGGCTACGATCGAGCAGGCGATTTCTCGTAATCCCGAGAATGGCCCGGTCCTTCCAATGTGCGACGATATACGTGCTCCTGATATTCCACCTGATTTTCCACAGCTTGACGAGGTATTGGCTGCTGGCCGACAGCTTCGTGACTCAGTGCGGGGGCGGATCATGCTCGATCAGGAGAGGCGGTTGCGGAGCTTGATTGAGCGCTATCATGCTGATGATCGCCATGAGCTGGCGGAACAGGCGGAAGAGGTTGTCGCCAACTTGGCCGACAGGGATCTTCTGACCGTCGAAGATATCGTGATACGCCTGCAAAATGGGCAAAATCTCGCGCTGAATGATGATGCGAGAGAAGACTATTTCTCAAAATTCTATCCTGATTTCGTTCTGGCGCTTGGGGCGGCGGATATTGGCGGGGGAAAAGTTTCGCCGGCAATTGAGAAGGGGGGGCAAGTTGGCCCGCTTGATTTTTCGGCCCTCGATGATGGTGAACGAAAACGCTCTGGCCAGTTGTTCGAGAACTGGCGCGCACTGAAAAATGCCATGAGCCCCAATCGTGGTGATCTCGGGCAGTCGCTACGGCAATTCATGGAGCGTCTCGGGTTCACCTCGGTTGCGATAGAAAGGGAAACCATTCTGTCGTCACAGTTGCGCACAATGCGGATGCGCTGTGATGAGTTGACGGCGCAGCACTGGTTTTTGCCGCCTGCATTCGGCAGCGAAGCCCGGGGCAGCTACCCGGTATTCTTGGCCAGTGGTAACATCGATGATGAGCAAGTGACGCGAGAGCTGGCGAAGGTGGGGCGCGATGCTCCCTGCATTCTGCTGGTATTCGGAACTTTGACCAAGGCTCGACGAGAGAATTTCGCTTTGGCCATGCGGCGCGCAAAGCAAACCGTCTTGTTGGTCGATGAAGCGCAGATGCTTTATCTGGCGATGGGCAGTTCGTGGATGGAACGGCTTTTCACCTGCGCAGCCCCCTTCGGTTACCTCCAACCGTATACGACCAGCGCAGGAAAAATTCCGACGGAGATGTTTTTTGGGCGTGAAGACGAGATCGCCAAGATCGAGTCGACCACCGCCGATGGCTGTCTCGTATATGGTGGCAGGCAGCTCGGAAAGTCCGCGCTGTTGCATCATGTTCGTAAGCGTTTCCACCAGCCAGACATCGGGCGCCATGCCTATTATCTGAAAATAGACGAGTTCGGGGGCCAAGTGCAGTCAGCTGATCAGATATGGTCACTGATCAGACGTGAGCTTGCTTCCGATCAAATTATATCCAAAGCTGCGGAAAACGCAGACGACATCGGCGATGGAATCCGCGATTGGCTGCATCGGGGCGGGGAGCGCAGGATCCTTATTCTAATCGACGAGGCCGATATGTTTCTGGCGTCTGAAGTGCGTCATGGGTTTCCGAACCTCAATCGTCTCAAAGACATGATGGAAACCTCGGCTCGGCGCTTCAAAGTCGTCTTTGCTGGTTTGCATAATGTTCGCCGGATGGCCAAGGCACCGAACTCGCCGCTTGTCCATCTGGGAGAGCCAATCTGCGTCGGACCGATGAATACATCCAGTGAGAGCAGTCTTCAGGCTCGTCGTCTGGTGACCGAGCCAATGGGCGCGGCTGGCTTTCACTATGTCTCGCCCGACCTAGTTCAGGCCGTGCTGACCCGGGTCAATTACTATCCTTCTCTTGTTCAGGTCTTTTGCAAGGCTTTGCTTGAAGGTATTTCCAATCAAGCTCGGCCCCGTGGTCCGGGACCCCGTTGGCTTCTTGAGAATGATAACCTGTTCGAGAACAACGAAGACATCAACTCACAGATCCGTGAACGATTTCAGTGGACGCTGAACCTCGACCCGCGTTACGAATTGATTGCCAAAGTTCTCGCGCTATACCGGCTCGATAGTGCGGAGAGTGACGGCGGTGCGATGAGGCCAGAGAACATTATTCGCGAGGTAGAAGATTTCTGGCCGCGAGGATTCGAGAAACTGCCACCTGAAGACTTTAGCGCATTTTTGGATGAGATGGTTGATCTTGGCGTGCTGATTCGCCTCGGTAAGGGTAGGGGCAGCTATGGGTTGCGGGGCGCTCAGGTCGCTCAGATGCTGGGGCAACGCGAGCAACTGGAGCATGAAATTCTGCAGATCGCCGAAAAGGAGCCGAGGGTCGACTATGATCCGAGCTTCTATCATCGTCGCTCGCGACCTGATCAGTCGGAGCGTCGCTCGCCCCTATCCGACAACGCCTTGCAGAACCTCTTTGATACGGAATCCCCGGGAATACGCTTTCTCGTGGCACCTCCGGGGATATGGGGTAGTGATGCTGCTAAGGCTGTAGCTGAGCTGGCAGATGGCTGGCAGGACAAGAAGGGGCTCCTTGGGGGCGTCCTTTTCTCTGGTGGTGACGATGAACTTCGTCGATTGGTTGAGCGCGGCCACGGACGGCGGGTGCTGGTGCTTCCCGCGGCCAGCAAAACGGCGCGAAAGTGGGTGACTTGGCTTGCCGAGCGCGATCAGGTTTCACGACAGGGCGCAATCCTACCCGTATTTGTCGGGTCCCATGAACAGATTGCTAAGGCATGCCCTCCAGCTGATGCTGGTATTCCGGTTCAGATGTTCCGGGCACGGCCTTGGGAACGCAATATGGTGCGGGCGTGGTTGGCTGAAGGTGGGCTCCAGGCGCTTGATACCCCCGAGTGTCGTGCTGCTTTACTGGACGTATCGGGAGGCTCGCCCCAGCTTTTGAGCGGCCTGCGTTCCAAGTTGGAGGCTTTGGTGTCAGAGCGACGTGGGGAAGCCGCTGTGGAATCCATTCGCGCTATGGGATGCGACTTTGAGCTCCAACCTGGAGAGATAGGCCTACCCGAAAGCCTCGTGCCGATGTTCTGCACAGCGGTAGAGTTATTGGAAAATGGGGAGGAGCGGAGCACGCTTGTCGAGTTGCTGGCGGAGGGAGGGAATGCACAGGCGGATCAGGAGTTTAAATTGATGGAGCGATTGGGACTGTTCCGAGCTGATCCACGTCAACCTGGTTGGATCGTGTGTTCGGCCCTAGGTGCCCTTGTGTTCAGAACCTGTGAACGACCTGTTAGCAGCAGTGGTCGCTGATGTCCTTGCGGATGCCTGAGGTCTGGAGCCTGCCCTCGCCGGGGCAGTTTCTCGCGGAAGCGGAATTATCGGTGGTTCGGGGTGGCGCTGTCCTTTCTCTGGATGCGTCCACTCCGCCCGGTCTTCCCACAGAGTTGTCGCGCCGTTTTCAAAACACTCATAGCATCTATAGGCTTCAGCCTCCTTCGGGGGCCGCCCCGCTTCCGATACTCGCGGACCTTTTCTCTTGTGGAGGTGCGCTCGGAGACCTTGTGGCGAATCTCGATTGTTTGCTGATAATTGATGCCTGTGACCTGTGTGCTGCCGACCTTGAGGCGTGGAATGTGTTCCTAGGTCGCTTCCGGCGAGAGTGGGAACTGGCGGGGGATGGTTTGGCGATCCTGTTCCTCGGGCCAACCGGGTTTGCAGTCAAAGGCTTCACGCAGATCGATTGGGCTGGTCGAACGAAACGGATCGACGTGATGATCTGGGCGGAGTTCCATGTGCCCTCTGGGCGCTCGGTTTTGTTCCAAGATCTGGCGGTGAATCTCGCAGTCGAGTTATGTGGATGGCGGTTGGACCTCGTCGCCGATCTCGTTACTCAACGTGAGGAGGACATTCTTGCCCCTCAGGGCTGGTTGCGCAGGAATGCCGATCTTGGTATCAACTTCGAAGGAAACTATGGCACTCGTGTTTTCCATTGCCCGGTGCATCTCCATTCGTTAGGGGAAACAAAAGAGATCGCACTGCGCACCTGGCGAGCGCAGTTGTCCACTCTGTTCCCTTGGATAGAAGAGCATCGTTTGCGAATCATTGACCGCTACCGAAAGCTCCTGCGCATAGACGACCATCTGCGCAAGCTACAGGTGAATGAGGTCGAGAATATCGAATTGGGGGCTCTAAGGCATCAGTTGCGATCTCATCTGCCTCGAAGTGAGCTCGAACACATTGAGGTGCTGGCAATGATGCGTAACGATCTAGCGCATCGTAAGCCAATCGAACCACAGCACTTCAGGCGTGCTCTGGATATTTCCAATACGCTACGTTAAGCCATGGGGATAATTAGGTGAGTTTTCTGGTTTATATATTCTTCTTTTAAATTACTGAAATTGCGTCCTATCTGGATACTTTGTTTTCATGGCGGCACGTCAAACTGCACATTGAAGCTCTGGTAGGTTACGGCGGCTGCACCCTCCCGCAACCATAAATACACAATATATCAAACGCATAGCCTGAGGTATATCTATACCGCAGGCACTTTTGCGTTTCACATCAACGCCACATCAACGTTCGACGAGTCCCCCTGAAAACTCAGAGGGCTTTTTTGTGTTTCAGACTTTCAACAGATCAAGCAGGGGATCAAAGGCGTACATCGCTGCGCGGCGGCCGGAGGCTCCTTCGATGGTGCGCAGCAGGCCAGCCTCCACCAAACGTCGCGACAGGGCGCGAGCAGAAGATGGCGGAATGCCTGACCTGTCGACGAAGCGGTCGTTGCGAAACACCGGGCTGGCAAAGACAAAGTCCAACGCCTGATCATTGAACTGCGAGTTCAGAACCTCGCGGAACCGTTCCCGCATTTCTCCGTGGAGGCGGAAGATCGAATCTGCAGTCTGGATGTTGACCGTCGCTTGTTCGTGCATGGCCTGTAGGAAGAATACCACCCAGCCTGTCCAATCTCCGGTGGCGGAGACGGCACGCATCCGCTCGATGTATTCGTCTTTGTGAGTCTCGAAGTAGCCTGAGACGAAGAAGTTCGGCTGATGCAGGATTCCAAGCTTCCACAGCATCAGGGTGATCAGCATTCGGCCGATCCTGCCGTTGCCGTCCTCGAACGGGTGTAAGGCTTCGAATTCGACATGCGCGACGGCCGTGCGGATAAGCGGCCGCATCTTGCTTTCGTTCATGAAGTGGACCAGTTCAGTCATCGCCGGTGCAAGCTGCTCCGGGGCGATTGGGACGTAGTAGATCTTTCCCCTCCGTTCGTCCCCGATGTAATTCTGCTCGACCTTGTAGCTGCCGGGACGCTTGCGGGCACCGCGGCCAAAAGAAAGCAACTGCTGGTGTGCGGTCCGGATCAGGTGTTCGCCAAGTGGCGCGCCCTCGGCAAGGGCTTGCTGAGCATTCCGCAGCGCGCGAGAATAAAGGTAGGTCTCGACGTCGTCGTTGCGGGCCTCACGATAGGGGTTGGCACTGCCCGCGTCTTCCTCGGCCTCTAGCCGATACAACTCCTCGATGGTCGAAATTGTCCCCTCCATGCGGGAGGAGGTAACGGCGTCTTGGCGGCGCAATGGCGCGAGAAAAAGCTCGCTGTTCACCATGCCCGACATCTTTGTATCGTACCGCGCAAGGGAGGCTGCAGCCTCCTCGAGCGGTCCGAGCAACACTTCGTAGTCGAGGGTAGATGGGGGAAAGGTGCCGATGTGATAGGTGACGGCATCTGTCAGATCGTAAGGTTTGGTTGTCATATGCGTGCCGATTCTGTCATCAACGGTATTTGACGTCAACCTAGTCCCGCCAAGATGGCTTGGCAACAGAATGCGTGCCAATTCTGCCGCCAAGTGGCGTTGTCGTCAGCGGCCTGTCATCAAACTGGGTTGGCGACGAAACTCACCAGTGAACTACCGTGAAGCCACGATTCCTTACAGTACATCAGCAGCGCGCTGTGGCGGAGTTTCAACTCGTCGGGGGACATCGATCATTCCATGTATCCGGGCGTGCTGACGCGCCAGCCGCGCCGCCGCTGCATGCCCACCTGTCCGGCCTGCGAATGGGGCGGCGTCTCAGGCTGGGTATGCGTCACCGCGACGGCGGCGGTCTCCACCCCGGCCTGTTTCTCGAGGCTCTGCCACATCTGCTCGTCGAACCGGTCTGCTCCGAGGATCCAGGCGGCAGCCCGGGCATAGACGCGGGTGTCGAGCGCCTCGTTGCGTTCGCGCATCTTCTGCCATTCTTGGCGCGCGTAGCCGCGCTTGTTGCGCAGGGTGACCAACTGTTCGGCCACCAGCTGCCTGAGCCATTCGGTGTCGATCCAGTCGGGCAGATGCACCGTGCCGGGCGCATCGAGCACGCCGAGGCTCCGATCTTCGTCACTGGGCCGTTCCAGCCGCAGGAAACGATAGGTTTCGATCTTGAACGTGGCAGTTGCGATCGACCACAGCCGGGCCCCGCACCGCAGGCGTTTGCCACCGATGGTGGCATCGACAAAAGTCGGACCCGACACCGGTGTGGCCCGGTTGAAGCCCTCCAGACCCTTGACCGGCGCAACCTGTGCAATTCCCTGCTGGCGGGCCCAGCCATAGACGGCGGCGGATTCATAACCGGTATCGATCGCGAGTTTCGCCAGCGTCATGACCGCGCCGTGTTCATGCACCCAGGTCTGCCCCAGAAGGGCCGTCAGTTTCTGCCAGCATGCCTGATCGTCTGGTCCGCCCGGAATGACGATGTGATCAACGAGCCAGCTCTCGAGCCCGCGCCCCCAGGCGCAGACATCGATCTCGATACGGTCCTTCTGCACATCGGCGCCCGCGGTCAGGAAGAGACCCCCGGCCGGGATCTGCGCGGGATAGGCTTCGCGGCGGTCCGCCAGCCGCTGCCAGTCCGGCGCATCATCCGACTCGACCCATGTCTCGCCCAAGAGCGTGTTGCGCGCCGCGCGCAGCATCTCCTCGGAGCCCTGCGCCGCCAGCCAGTCGCGCGCGATCTGCGCCCAGCTTGTCCAGCCCAGCGGCGAATAGAGCGCGGAGAGGTGAAAGCCAATCGACTGCGGGTCCGCCGACACGGCCGTCGCCCGCCACTCGCCCCGTTCCAGCATCCGCATCTTGTGATGCTCCGCAATGACGGCCTCGCCGCTCTCGCAATGATAGGCGGCGGTGTCAGGCTTTCCCTTGTCCCAGCGCAGGCGTTCGAACTGCAGCCATTGCATGTGGCCGCAATGCGGGCAGGGCACGAAATAGCGCCGCTGGTCGCTGGCCTCGTATTCCCGCTCGATCCGGCTCAGCCCCCGGATCGTGGGCGTCGAGACCATGAACACCTTGCGCCGGTGCGAGAAGGTGGTGGTGCGCGCCTCCGCCAGGGTGACCGGATCACCTTCCTCGTCGGCCGAGGCCGGATAGGCGTCGATCTCATCGAGAAAGATATAGCGCGCCGGCATCGAGCGCAGGCCGGTGGCGCTGTTGGCACCCGTCAGTACCAGAATGCCGCCCGGAAACTCCTTGGACAGCATCGAGTTTCCCGCGTCGCGCGAGCGGGCCGGCTGTACCCGCTCCCGCAGCGCCGGGCTGTCTTCGATCAGCGGATCAAGCCGTCCGCGCGAGCTGCGCTTGGTCATCTCCACCGTCGGCAGCACCGCCAGCATCGGCCCCGGCGCATGATGGATGACAAAGCCGATCCAGTTGTTGCCGGCCTCGGTCGCGCCGACCTGTGCGGCTTTCATGAACGAGATGCGCTGTGCCGGGTGCCGCGGCGACAGCGCATCCATGATCTCGCGCAGGTAAGGAGCGCGCGCGGTGCGATAGCGCCCCGGTTCCGCCGAGGCCCGCGACGAGAGCCAGCGATGCGCATCCGCCCACTCCGACACCGTCAGGTCCGGATCGGGCCGCAGACCGCGGCGCCACGCGCGCAGCACGTCCTCGGCCCCGTCGAAGCCGAGGTCGAGCCCGTCCGTCAGATCGTGATCATCCCCTCCCTCATCCAAGCGAGACGCGAAGGTCGGCAAGGGCGTCGAGTTGCGCTCTGACATGGGTTTCCAGCACCCTCTGCAGGATCGCGACCTCGATCATCACCGGCGTGCCCGAGTGCTTCTCCCCCTCCGCTGCCACCTCGGCCGCCATCAGCGCCGCCACCCCGCCGGGCCAGGTGACCCAGGCGTCCCGCTCCTGCCGCGCCAGACGAAACACCAGCGTTTCAGCGCGGGCGCGATCAACCAGCATGCCCTTCCGCTTCTGGATCGCCAGCTGGCGTTCCTGCGCCTGGTAGACCGTCAGCGCGGTGCGGGCCTTGACATAGGAGGAGCTGTCGGCCGGTCCTGAGAAGCCGCTGTCGCCGGTGCTGCGCCGCTGCTGGTCCGGATCGGTCATCTCGGCCCGGCGTGAATCCGAGGCCGCCGCGTTGATCGATCCGTCGCCGTAGACCACCAGTCGCCCAGACCTGCGCGCCTTCTGGACCGCCCCGCGCGAGAGGCCGGAATGGGCGGAATACTCCCGTTCGCTCATCCCCTGCATGGCTTAGGCCGTTCCGGATAAAGCAATGATATTGCTTGTTATTCAGTTGATTATACTTCGTGACAGAGCGAGTCTGGATCCACGAACACGATGCAACTCACCCCCGGAGATCCCGCCATGGCCACCAGCCGCGCCCCAAAACAGAACGACAAGGCCCTTAGCGCCTTTCTTGCCGCCAAGGCCGAGATCGACACCATGCTCGAGCGCCTCAAGACCCTCAGCGAGGAGCATTTCGATGTGAGCCCCGAGGAGATCAACTGGGGCCATGTTGGCACCCTGACCCATTATGCGGGTCTGCTGCGCCAGATCACCGACAGCGCCTTCCGCGAGGGAGAATTCGACGAATGACATCTTCCGCCCGGCTCGCCGCGTGGCCCGCCTCCAGGGCGGGCTTCACCGGGTGGAAGGGCCGGCACAGGGCTGGCCCTCGGAAACCGGAGAGACAGATGCCCAAACTCACTGACACGCAAACCATCATCCTCAGCGCAGGTGCCCAGCGCCCCGACAACCTCGCGATGCCGTTGCCCAAGGGGCTGCACGGCGCCGCCGCAAGGAAGGTCGTCAGCATGATGATCGGGCGTGGCTGGCTCGAGGAAATCGACGCCAACATCCGCAAGGGCGCGCCGCTCTGGCGAGAGACCGGTGACGGGCATGGCACCACGCTGGTGGTCACCGACGCAGGCCTGCTGGCGATCGGGATCGAGCCGGTGGTGGTGAAGACCATGGCTGCGATCCGCATACATGCCGCCCAACCGCCTGCGCCCAAACCGCCGAACCCGCGCGCGGGAACGAAGCAGGCGATGCTGATTGCGTTCCTGGAGCGTCCCGAAGGGGCGTCCATGGCCGAGATCGTCGAGGCGACCGGCTGGCAGGCTCACAGCGCACGAGGTTTCATGTCGGGTGCATTGAAGGAGAAGCTGGGGTTGGTCTTGACCTCGGTGAAAGAAGATGAGCGGGGGCGGGTGTATCGCATCGGATAGCCTGACCAGGACTGGTCCGATGACCGTTTAGAGCCCACAGCGACTGGTGCCGCAGAAAGCGCGAACGTCTGGTTCTACACTATTTGCTCGTTGAGTGAGAGATTTCAGCGTCCGTCCTGGTCGGGACTGTTCGTGGTCAGCGACGGGCGCTGGACGCGATTTCTGCCGCGGCTATTTGGCGACCGCCGCTGCCAGTCACGGGTCAGTGCGCGCGGTGGACGTGTCGACACCGGGCAGCAGCACATCGAGATCTTCGTATTGGAGGCCCTTTTTCTGATGCGCGTCACTATCGCCGTTGAACATCGTTCCCCAGAACCCTCGGTCAAGATCGCTTGTCCCGAAAATCCAGTCTCCGATCGGGAAGGTGAGATTGAAATTCTTGGTCTGCATCAATCCCAGAACGTGATGGATATAGTGCATCCGCCGTATGGTGTTGATCAGCGGCACGTGCCGCAGGTAGGGGCTCTTTTCGTCGTCCAGATGCGACAGCGTATGAACGAATTCGTAGAACAGGTAATAGCCGGACATCGAAATGACGATCAGGTAGGCCGCGTTGGATGAGACCAGCCAATTGGCGAGCAGCGCGGGCGGAATCGAGAGCAGCACGAAGGCGACCGGCGCCAGCGGCGGGAACAGCAGCGCCCGCCATTCCTTGTGGCCCTTGTAGCCAAGATCGTGATGCGTGAAGAACTGGTGATGCGTGGTGCAGTGCCGCTTGTAGACCATCTTCAGCCCCGGCACGGGTCGGTGCATGATCCAGCGATGCGCCGAATATTCCGCCAGGTTGCCGACGAGAGCGAATATCGGGATCAGCGCCCATTCCCAAGGTGCAGGATTGTTCAATTGGCTGATGGAATAGGCCAGCGCGCCTAATGTCAGGACCAGAGTGAATCCAAGATGATAAAGGCCGTGATACCACGACGGCGTATCCGCGACGAATTGCTTGCGGTATTTGCGCTGGCGGTCCTGTTCGCGCGCGTCACGCTCGGGCGATTGGGTGAAATGGGGCATGGCAGTCCTCCGGTATGGTTGATTTCGCATTGGCCTCCAGTGTATCCCGCAGCGCCGGCGCGGTCGTTCTCACCGGGCGCGGGAAATTCTCATCTGGAACTTTTTTTGAACGAACGGACAGGTTTGCAGACCGGGTAGGCGCAACCATCTAGGAAAGCAGGTGCCAATTGGCCTAACCTTGCGCGATGAAGCATTCGATAGACCTGACGGAGGGCGCCGAGATCTTGGCCGGGCGTTTTGGCCGGGCGGCGCTGTTGTCGCTAAAGGATCGGCTGACCGCCCATGCCCATGCGCAGACCCATCTGATCATCAAGCTCGGTGGCCCCGACCAGTTTTTTGTCGTCGATGGCCAGACCGTTCCGCTGACGGCGGACCGCGCCGTGGTGGTCAACCCGTGGCAAGAGCATCACTATACGCCGACCGACACGGATGCGATATCGTCCTATCTCGCGCTGTACCTCAATCCGGGCTGGCTGCGCCGGGCCAGCGACCTGTTCGATGGCTGCGGCCTGCCGGGTTTCTTTGAACGCCCGTCGATCCGGGTTGACGAACGCGCGCAGGGGTTGGCGCGTGAACTGCGTGATCTTATTCACGCACTGGAGGGCCGCAACGAACGGGCCGAGGACGTGATCGTGGCGCTGATGACCCATTTCGTGCGGGCCGAAAATGCCGGGCGCAAGGCCGCGCAGGGTTTTGTCGATTACCGAATACGGCGGGCGGTCGAGCAGATGCAGGACAACCCTGACCAACAATACGATCTGGACGCATTGGCCCGCAGCGTCGGCCTGTCACGATCGCGCTTCAACGTATTGTTCAAGGATACTGTCGGCGTCGGGCCGGGCATCTATGGAAACGCGATCAGGATCGAGGCCGCGGTATCGGCATTGGCCGACCGGGCCAGCGCGCAGGATGTCGCGGCCGATCTCGGCTTCAGCTCGCCGGGGAATTTCAATCGGTTCTTCCGGTATCACACCGGCGTGTCGCCGGCGAAATTCAAACGGGCCCTGCAAGACATCGGCTGATTCAGTCGATCAACACCAGCGTCAGCGCGGGCCATACCGAGACCAGCAAAAGGATCAGCAGCGCCGCCAGAAGGAAAGGTGCGAGCGGTTTCATGATGCTCATCGGTTTGCAGTCCGACACCTGCGCGGTGACGTAAAGCGCGGTGCCGACCGGCGGAGTCAAAAGGCCGATCACGAGGTTGAGGCAGACGGCCACACCGAAATGGAACGGGTCGATCCCATAGCTCAGCATGGCGATCGGCAGCATGATCGGCACCACCAGGATCAGCGCCGCGATGGCGTCGATCACGGTCCCCACCAGCAACAGCATCACGTTCAGCAGCAGCATGAACACGATCGGATTCTCGGTCAGCGTCACCAGATAGGCCGCCAGGTTCTGCGGAATCTTCTCGTAGACGATGATCCAGCCGAACACGTTGGCGGTGGCGACCAGGAACAGCACCATCGACGAGCTGGCCAGCAGGCGCACCAACATGCCCGGAATGTGTGACGGATCGAATTCGCGGTGGAAGACCCAGCCGACGATGATCGCGGCGACAGACGCGACGGCGGCGGATTCGGTCGGCGTGGCGATGCCGCCCGCGATCCCGCCGATGATGACCACCGGGATGGACAGCGACGGCAACGCCCGCAGGATGTGGGAAAGCGCCATGCCCCGCGAATGCCTGGCTTCCTTGGGGTAAGCATAGAAGAAGCCCAGGATAACGACAACGAGGATGAAAGCAGCCCCCATCAGCAGGCCCGGAAAAATCCCGGCGATGAACATGTCGCCGATGCTGATCTGCGCCAGAACCCCGTAGATCACGAACAGCATCGATGGCGGGATGATCGGCGACATCAGACCGCCCGCCGCCGTCACGGCGGCAGCGAAATTCCGGTCATAGCCGCGCTTGACCATCTCGGGTACCATGACATGCCCCATCACCGCGATCTGCGCATTGGTCGAGCCGATGATGGCGGCCATGAACATGTTGGCGACAAGGTTGATATAGGCCAGCCCGCCGCGCAGCGACCCGACAAAGACGCTGGCAAAGTTGACCAGACGCCTGGTGATGCCGCCTTCGTTCATCAGCTCGCCCACCAGCATGAAGAGCGGGATCGCCAGCAGCCCGTATTTCTCCAGCCCACCATACAATTGTTGCGGATAGGACAGGAACAGCACGTCGTTGCCGCTGGCCCAAATGTAGATCATCGCGGTGATCGCCAGCACCAGCGCGATGGGCACGCCGGCAAACAGCAGCAGGCCGAAGGAAAGCGGGACCATTACGCGACCTCCCGATCGGACCCCAGCGGGTCGGTTTCAGGGCCGCCGAAAGCGGTCTGAGCCAGGTTGTTCAGCGCATGAACGAACGCGCCGACGGCAAAAATCGGAACGATGAGCCAGAGCCAGAATTTCGGCACGCCCAATGTCGTGCTGACTTCGGAATAGATGAAATTGAAGGTCGCGCCGGAAAACGCGCCGGTATCGAAGCCATGCCGGGCCAGCGTGATGGGATCGAACCAGTTCCAGGCCAGGGCGAACAGGACGCAAAAGAACACCAGCACGGCCAGGTCCGTTGCGATCAGGAGCGCGCGCGCCACAGGGCCGCGCAGCATGTCGGGCACAAAGGTGACGGCGACGCTCTGGCGATGGTGGATTGCCGCCGAAGCGCCGAGGAAGGTCATCCAGACCATCGACGTTATCGCCGCCTCGTCCACCCAGAACAGCGCCTTGGCAAAGCTGCGGGTGACGACGTTGAGCAGGATCAGCGCCGTCGTGACCGCACCGAGCGCGGCGCCGATCAACACTTCGATCCGGGCGATGCCGGCACTCAATTTACGCAGTATTTCCATGACGCCTGTCCCATCGACCGGTCGGAAGTTTACCCCGACCGGCCTTCTACCAGATTGCGGTTCAGAATGCAGCCGCTTCGGCGCGCAGCGCGTCGATCACGTCTTTCTGATCGGCCCAGACTTCTTCCCAGTGTGACGTGACATCGCCGAAAAACGCCGGGTCAACCTTGCGCACTTCGATGCCAGTCTCTTCGATCTGTGCGATCAGCTTCGGTTCGGCCTCGACGTAGTGATCCATCAGATCGGACAGGGCCGCACGCATGTGTTCGCGGACCATCTGCTTGTCCTCATCGGAAAGGTCCGCCCAGACCCGCCCGGACACCAGCCCGACCATCGGGAACATCGCGTGGTTGGTCAGCAAAAGATGATCGGCGCGTTCGTAGAACTTGAAGTTCACGACCAGCTCGGCGTCGATGTCCATTGCGTCCACTTGGCCGTTGGCCAGCGCGTCGTAGACATCGGGCAACGGCATTGGCGTGGGCGCAATACCCAGCAGGTCGTAGAAATCGCGGAACGGCTTGAACGGTGTGATCCGCATTTTCAGGCCTTCGAGATCGCCGAGGTTCTCGACCGGCGCGGTCGCCATCATCTGCCGCATGGCGGCCAGACCGTAGCCGATGCCGACGACGCCCATCGCCTGCGGAAGCCGGTCAAGCAATGCCTGCGTGGTGTCGCCCTTGAGTATCTTGGCTGCTTCGCCCGTGTCCTCGACAAGGAACGGCGTGTAGAGCGCGCCGAAGGCCGGGATACGGTTTGACACGTCGGCAATGGTCAGAAAGGCGAAATCCAGAGCGCCGGTCTGCAACTGCTGGACCATCTGTTCCTCGCTGCCCAATTGGCCGGCGGGGAACACCTCGACGCTGTGCGCGCCGCCCGATGCCTCGGCAAGATCCGCGGCAAAGGCGCGCGCGGCCTCGTTCCAGGCATGGCCCGACGGCACGATCGTGCCCAGTCGGAAATCCTTGGCCTCGGCGATGCCGACGCTCGAAAGGCCCAGTGTCAGGGCCGTCAGGGCTGCTTTTGAAAAGCGGCTGAAAGTCATTATCTTCCTCCTCCAGAATTCGTTTCAGATGCTGTGGGCATGTTCAGTGCATGACAGAGCCGCCGTCGATCACGGTGACTTCGCCGGTCATGAATGCGGCATCGTCCGAGACCAGGAACAGCAGCGGGCCGACGAGGTCTTGGGGCAGTTGATCGCGCTTGATCGCGCGGCTGGCCATCACCGGTGCACTCAGCTTTTCCAAGAGCTCGGGGCTGGCGACGACCTGTTCGGACAGCACCAGGCCGGGGGCCAGCGTGTTGACGGTGATCCCGTCCTCGCCCACTTCGCGCGCCAGGGCGCGGGTCATGGCAATCACGGCGCCTTTCGAGGTCACGTAATGCAGGAAATTCGGCGTGCCCTTGTAGGCGGTGCCCGACGCGATGTTGACGATGCGTCCGTATTTCCCGGCACGCATATGCGGCACGACGGCGCGGGCGCACAGGAACGGGCCCTTGACGTTGACCGCCATCAGCTTGTCCCATTCCTCGGGCGATATGTCCTCGAACGGCTTGGCGCGCAGCGAGGCCCAGATGGCCGCGTTGTTGATCAGAATATCAACGCCGCCCCATTTCGCGACGGTTGCGTCGACCATCGCCGCGACGCTGCTTTCGTCGCTAACATCAGTCTGCATGAAGTCCGCGGTGCCGCCCTGGGCCGAGATCCGCGATGCGGTGGGGTTTCCGTCGAGAATGTCGGCGATCATCACCTTGGCGCCTTCATCCGCAAGCGCCTGAGCATAGACGGCACCGATGCCCTGGGCCGCCCCTGTGATAATCGCAACTTTTCCGTCAAGCCGAGGCATCTGCCGCTCCTTTCGCATGAGCTTCCGGCAAACTACGGACCGCAAGCGTTAAAGAACAATAATCAATACTTAATATGTCTATCATGAACCGCTATGGCATATCCGTGATCATGGATTGCCGATCCCGGGCGCGTGCGCCATCCTATGGGACAGACGCAAATGCACCGGAGGCGGCGACGTCTTATGTCCGATCACGCTTTCTGGCAATATTCGCTGGACAGATATGGCCGCAAGGGCGTGCCGGAAATTTGCCTGTCGCTTCAGGACGAACGTGGCGCGGATGTGAACCTCGCGCTGTTCGCGCTGTGGCTGGCACAGGAGGGCCGCAGCCTTGGCCCGGACGCCGCCGAAAAATGCGTGGCCGCAGTGCGCGACTGGCACGGTTCGGTCGTGGTGCCGATGCGTGGCGTGCGCCGCTGGCTGAAGGATCGCGATGTCGAGGACACGGCGGCGCGGGACCGCCTGCGGGACGCCGTCAAGACCTGGGAAATCGAGGCGGAACGGATGGAGCAGGACATGCTGTTCCGGCTGATCCGCGACGGTTCGCTGGCGCTTGGTCGCGATGCGCGACCGGTTGCGGCACGCATGGCGGCCAACCTGGCGGCGGTCGGTGTGGTCCGCGCCCCGCAGGTGAACCGGCTTATCGAGCTGTGCCTTTGACGTCGCCATCCTTCCAGCGCCGCACCGTGCCGGTATCAAGGTCGAACTGGTCCAGCACGCGCCCGACGCTGTGGTCGATCATCTCGGCCAGCGAGGCGGGGTTGGCGTAGAAGGCCGGCACCGGCGGCGCGATCACAGCGCCGATTTCGGCAAGGGTTGTCAGGGTTCGCAGGTGGCCCAGATGCAGCGGCGTCTCGCGCACCATCAGCACCAGCCTGCGCCGTTCCTTCAGCACCACATCCGCGGCCCGCGTCAGCAGCGTCGAGGTCACGCCACCCGCGATCTCGGATGCGGACCTTATGGTGCAGGGCGCCACGACCATCCCAAGCGTCTTGAACGATCCGCTGGATATTGCCGCGCCGATGTCCTCCTGCTTGTACCAGACATCGACCAACGCCTTTATGTCGGCGATCTTGCGGTCGGTTTCGTGTGCGATGGTGATCTCGGCAGAGCGGGACATCACCAGATGCGTCTCGACGGGCATGTCGCGCAGAATCTCAAGCAGCCGGATGCCATAGATGACACCCGAAGCTCCGGATATTCCGACGATCAGGCGCGGCGCTGACGAAACCATGTCGATGATCCTCCCTTGACCCTGCGTGGCGTCCTTGACCCTGCGTGGCGTCCGGCGGCGTCGAAAGCAAGAAAGGCGTCGTGATACGGGGGATCACGACGCCCTATATGCCCCGAAAACGCCATCAGCCCACGAGATTGCCGAGGGAATATGAAAACTCGATGATGTCCTCGCGGATCTCGTCGATCAGGATCTGGGCCGCAGCGCTCAGCGGTCGGCTGGGATTGATCTGGTAGACAAGCCGCCGCGAGATCGCGGGCCGGATCGGATAGGCCTTGAGACGTCCGGACCTGAGCGCCCAATTGACCGCGATGGGCGGCAGGATCGTGACGTAATCGGTCGCGCAGACGAAATCCTCGATCAGCTTCATCTCGTCGAATTCCATGGACGGGGACAATGCCAGCCCTTCGCCATTCGCGGCCCGGTCGATGATCGTGCGCAGGCCATGCCGCTGCGACGGGATCACCAGTTTCATCGTTTCGATATCCTCAAGCCGCAGTCCCGCCTTGCCAGTGATCGGCGTGTCCGGCGCGGCGATCAGGCAGAAATCCTCCTTGACGATGTCCACGATGCGCGGATCCTGTTTGAGCGGCGGCATGTTGATGATCGCTAGGTCGATCCGCGACATGCGCAACTGGTCCTGAAGCTCGCCGGTATAGCCGCCCGTCACCTTCACGCTGACATCCGGGTACTTCACGGTGAATCTCTGCAGGGTTTCGCCAAGCGCGTTGTTGGCGGCGGAACTGACCACCCCGATGGAAACCGTACCGCGCACCGGCCCGCCGTCGCCCGATAGCGCATTCAGGGCGGTATCGAGATCGCGGGTGATCCTGACAAAATGTTCATAGGCCTCGATACCCGCCTGGGTCGGGATCATGCCCTTGGGTGCGCGGGTAAACAGCGGCTGCCCGATCTCCGCCTCCAGCTTCTGAAGCTGCTGGCTGAGTGCCGGTTGCACGACATTCAGCCGTCGCGACGCCCCGGTCAGCGACCCTTCTTCGTAGATCGCCAGCAGATACTGCATCTGTCTCAATTCCATCGCACTTGACCTTCAGTTTCGGATCCGCACTGCCCCATCACGAAACGCTATCGCTGAGATTAGCCAATATTAATGGTTTTGATTGCTCCGGGGCAATAGCGTCTGGCTGCCAATTGGGAGTATGAACATGAGCCGAAAACCGACTGCGCCGGGTTCCCGCCGGGACATGCATCTGCGGCAATGGCTCGGCCATCTGGAAACCACCGACCGGCTTGCCGTGACGAAAACCGGGCGAAAGCTGGCCTTTGAAATCGCGGGTCTGGCCAACCGGCATGACGGCAGCCGCGCCCTTGTCGCCCCTGCCCCCGATGGTCATGCCGACGGGGTCGTCATATCGGGCCTGCTGTCGCGCCGCGAATGGATGGCCGAGGCGCTTGGGGTCGAGCCAGGCGCGTTGCTGTCGGCCTTCGAGGAAGCGGCGCAGTCGCCACTGCCCGTGAACGAGGTAAAGGCCGCACCATGTCAGGAGGTCGTGCACAAGCGCGACATCGACCTGACCGCGCTGCTGCCCATCCCGACCCATAATGAACATGACAGCGGTGCCTATATCACCGCCGGCCTGATGATCTGTCGCAACCCGCGCACCGGCATCCAGAACGTCGCCATACACCGCCTGCAGGTCTCCGGCCCGCGCGAGTTGGGCGCGCTGCTGCTGCCCCGGCACACGCTGAGTTTCTTTACCACCGCCGAGGAAGCGGGCGATGATCTGGAGGTTGCGATCGTCATCGGCGCATCGCCTGCCTGTCTGTTGGCGTCGCAAGCCATCGTGCCGATGGATTTCGACGAGTTGACCGTCGCCGGTGCGCTTGGCGGTGCGCCGCTAGATGTGGTGCGCGGTATTTCGGTCGACCTGTTCGTGCCCGCGCAAAGCGAGATCGTGATCGAAGGACGCTGCCGCGCCAACCTGCGCCGCCCCGAAGGCCCGTTTGGCGAATTCCCGCAATATTACGGCGAACGCGCCGACCGTCATGTGATCGAGGTGAGCTGTGTGACCACACGGCAAAAGCCGCTGTTCCACACCATCGTCGGCGGAGGGCTGGAACACCTGATCCTGGGCGGTATCCCCCGCGAGGCGACGATCCTGAAGACCCTTCAGGATATGTTTCCCTGCGTGCGCGATGTCCACCTCGCCCCCGGCGGGACGTGCCGCTATCACCTTTACATCAAGATCAAGGCCAGCCACGCGGGCGAGGCCAAGAATGTCCTTCTAGGTGCGTTCGCCGCGCATTACGACATCAAGCATGCCATCGTCGTCGACGAGGATGTCGATATCCATGACCCCGAAATGGTCGAATGGGCGGTGGCCACCCGGTTCCAGGCGGATCGCGATCTTGTTGTCATATCAGGTTCGCAGGGCTCCAAGCTGGACCCGTCCTCCGACAATGGTTTCGGGGCCAAGATGGGACTGGATGCCACGGTGCCGCTCGACGCACCTGAATTCCGGTTCAAGCGAATTCGCGTGCCGGGCGAACAGGAGCTTGATCTGGACGCGGTGATCGACCCTGACGCCACACTCGCATCCCTGCTCGGATCCTGAGCGATTGCCCGCAGGCCAGAAGCACTTAGGAGAAAGACATGACAACGACTGACCTGATCGCGCGGCACATGATCGGCGGCTCCTATTCGGACGCGGGCGACAAGACCGCGTCGATCAACCCGGCGACCGGGGCGGTCGTGGGGCATGTCCGGGCCGAGGGTGCTGCGCAGGCGACAGCCGCCATTGCCGCCGCGCGGGCCGCATTCGACACCACGCTCTGGCCGCAATCACCCCGCGACCGGCAGATGCCCCTGCTGCGGTGGGCCGACGCGCTGGAGGCCGATCTCGCACGCCTTGCGGAATTGCTCACGTTGACCAATGGCAAACCGCTTGGCGCATCCAAGGGGGAATTGGGCGCGGCGATTTCGGAGATCCGTTACTATGCGGGCCTGACCCGCCACAATCCCGGCCACGCGATGGAAGTGGCGCCCGGCGAGTTTTCGGTGATGCTGCGCGAGCCGGCCGGGGTCGCGGGCATCATCGTGCCGTGGAACGCACCCGCCGTGCTGCTGATCCGGTCGCTCGCTCCGGCGCTGGCGGTGGGCTGCACGACGGTGACGAAACCCGCGCCGCAAACGGCGTTGTTCACCGCGGCCTGCATGGCCCCGCTGTTCGAGGATGCCGCCATCCCCGCAGGCGTGGTCAATGTGGTGTTCGAGGTCGGTCATGAAGCGGCGCAAACGCTGGTCACATCGTCCGATGTCGATGTCATCAGCTTTACCGGCTCGAACGCGGTCGGCCAGCGGATCATGGCGGACGCCGCGCCGACGATGAAGAAACTGTCGCTGGAACTGGGCGGCAAATCCTGCTGCATCGTGCTGGAAGATGCCGACATCGGCGCGGTGGCACCGAAACTTGCCGCCGCGGCCACGATCATCTCGGGCCAGCAATGCACCGCGGCGCGTCGGGTTCTGGTGCACGAATCCCGGCTTGATGCAGCGAAAAGCGCGCTTTCCGCCGCGCTTCAGGCTGTCTCCATCGGCGACGGCATGTCGGACGGCACGGCGATGGGGCCGCTGATCGATATCCAGTCGCGCGACCGGGTCATGCGTGATTGCGAAACGGTCTATGATACCGCCGACGAGGTCGTGCTGCGCGGCGGCCCGCTCGACGGTCCGAAGGGCAGCGCGTTCATGTCGCCGGCGCTGGTCGTGCATGGCGATCCGAACGCCGGTTTCGTACAGGACGAGATTTTCGGCCCGCTTGTGGTGCTTGAGACGTTCCGAGACGAGGCGGATGCGGTGGCAAGGGCAAACAACACCGTCTTCGGCCTGTCCGCATCTGTCTGGACCCATCGCGGCGATGCGTCATGGCGGCTGGCGCGCGCCCTGCGCAATGGCACCGTCTGGATCAACGACCACAACAGGCTTTTCGCCGAAGCCGAAACCGGCGGCTTTCGCCGTTCGGGCCTGGGCAGATTGCACGGTTTCGACGGTCTGCTTGATTTCTGCGAGCTCAAGCACGTTTACCAGAACGTCGGTGTCTTCGGTCACTGAGCGACCCGCCGGGCGCATTCAACCTTGATTCGCAGGTGTTTTGGCGCATATTATGTGGCCAGAACGTAAAGCGAGAAAGCGAGGAGCGCGTTACCGCCGCCTGATGTCCAACGCCCTGAGGATCAGAACCGGAAAATTCGGCCGTGTAGCGCTGCTCGACATGGATCGTCCACTTGTGCGTCACGCCCACCCGCATTGCCATGTCCTGCTCAAGGTCGAGGGTGCCGATACGAGTTTTCTCGTCGGTGACGAGGTTGTGCCGCTGACCGACGAAAGCGCGGTTCTGATCAACGCATGGACGCCGCATGCCTATGTGCATCGGCCCAATGCCCCGCGCACGATCATCCTTGCCCTCTATATCGAACCTTCTTGGCTGGCCGAGTTCCGTTCCAACTGGGTCGCCAGCGCCGGGTCCGGGTTCTTTGACAGAACCGTCGATGCGATCACGCCGCAGATCCGCAAGCAGGCCATGACACTTACCGCGAGCATGGTGCATGCCCCAACCGCCATCGCCGATCATGAGACGCAGCTGGGCGACCTGATGGTGTCGGTGATCGAACGGTTTACCGAATGGCGGTCAGTCGGGCCAAGCTTGCGCGACGCGGCGCAAAGCCAGGCCATCGACTGGCGCGTGTCCAAGGCGATCAGCAAGCTGCACAAGGTTGCCGGAGAGGTGTCGGACATCGACAGCCTCGCGCAGACCGCTGGCATGAGCCGCGCGAATTTCTTCCGGGTCTTCGAACGCTCGACCGGCGTGACGCCACGGGTGTTTTCCAACATGATCCGGCTGGAACGGGCGGTGAGCGCCGTGGTTTCGTCGGACCTCAGCTTCGGTGCGCTGTCCGATCAGCTGGGATTTACCGCACAGGCGCATTTCACCCGATTCTTCCGCGATCATACCGGCGTACCGCCCAGCAGCTTCCGGTCGATCTCGCGGCTTGGGGATACTTCTGATTTCCTCCGTATTTGAGACTCCTCGGTAAATTCTGCGACCCTTGGCAATCGGTTTCATCAATACCGCCCTCTAGTGTCCTGCCACGCCGCTTGACGGTTTGGGAGGAGAGGACGCATGCCAGAGGACGGGCTGCATCAGACGATGTTGCGGGTGGAAGACGCCCCGCTTCTGACCGGGCGCGGCCAGTTCTTTGACGATCTGCCGACGCCGCACGGAACCTTGCATGCCGCGATCCTGCGCAGCCCCCATGCGCACGCAAGGATCACCGACATTTCGACCGATGCCGCCCGCAGGTTGGCAGGCGTTCACGCGGTCCTGACGGGCGAGGATTACGCAAGCGTCGCATCGCCGCTGATGGTCGGGGTCAAGCTGCCCATCGAATGCTGGCCGATCGCGCAGGACAAGGTGCGTTATGTGGGCGAGCCGGTCGCGGTGGTTCTGGCCGAGGATCGCTACCTCGCCGAGGACGCGCTCGACCTCATCGACGTCAGCTATGACACGCTCGCCCCTGTCATTGACCCGCTGAAGGCCCTCGCGGACGACGCGCCGGTCCTGCATGACGAGATGGGCGGCAACCTTGGCGCCGACCGCCATTTTTCCTATGGCGATCCCGACGGCGCCTTTGCCGAGGCCGACCATGTTGTCGAGATTTCGGTGCGCTATCCACGCAATTCCTGCACGCCCATCGAAACTTACGGCGTGCTGACCCGCTGGGATCCGCACACGCGGTCCTATGATATCACCTCGAATTTTCAGGGGCCGTTCTCGATCCATCCGGTGATCGCGCGGGCGCTGAACGTGCATGGCAACCGTCTGCGACTGCGCACGCCCGAGGATTCCGGCGGCAGCTTCGGTATCAAGCAGGGCGTGTTTCCCTATATCGCGCTTCTGTCCGCCTGTGCGCGGCTGGCCGACCGTCCCGTCAAGTGGGTCGAGGACCGGCTCGAGCATCTCACCGCCTCGGTGTCTGCCACAAATCGCGCCATCACACTGCGCGCGGCGGTTACGGCAAAGGGGCGCGTGACCGCTCTCGACTACGATCAGGTCGAGGATGTCGGCGCCTATCTGCGGGCGCCGGAGCCGGCGACGCTCTACCGCATGCACGGCAACCTCTGCGGTGCCTATGACATCGCCAACCTGCGCGTGCGCAACCGCATCGTCATGACGAACAAGACGCCGACAGGGCTGAACCGCGGGTTCGGCGGCCCGCAGATCTATTTCGCGCTGGAACGGCTGATGCAGCGTATCGCCGTCGAGCAGGGTCTCGATCCGGTGAATGTTGCCCGCGACAACCTGATCCCCAGGGGTGCCTTTCCCTACCGCACCGCCAGCGGTGCTACCTACGATTCGGGCGATTATCAAAAAGCCTTCGACGCGGCGTTGAAGGACGGCCGCTATGACGCGCTGTGCCAAAGGCGCGACGCGGCCCGCGCCGAGGGACGGCTTTACGGCATCGGCCTTGCCGTGGCGGTGGAGCCGTCGGTGTCGAACATGGGATACCTTTCGACCGCCCTGACGCCTGCGGAACGGGCCAAGGCGGGGCCGAAGAACGGCGCGCAATCCTGCGCGACCATCGCCATCGACCCGGTCGGCAGCATCACGGTGCAGATCGATTCCGTGCCCCAGGGCCAGGGCCACAAGACCATCGCCGCCAGCATCGTCGCCGAACGGTTCGGGCTGGAGCCGGGCGCGATCACGGTCGTGGCGGCGATGGACACCGGCAAGGACGCCTGGTCCATCGCCGCCGGGAACTATTCCAGCCGGTTTGCCGCCGCCTCCGCCGGGGCGGTGCGCATCGCCGCCGACCGCCTGCGCGACCGGATCGCCGCAATTGCCGCAAGCCAGCTCAACGCGCGGCCCGAAGATATCGAATTCGGGAACGGCAAGGTTTTCATCGCGTCCAACCCGGAGGCCGCGCTCGCCTTTGCCCGCGTCGCCTCGACCGGGCACTGGGCGCCCGGCACCCTGCCCGAAGGCATCGCCGCGCCGATGCGCGAGACCGCGATCTGGACGGCGCCGGAACTGACCGCCCCGACCGAAGAGGACGGGATCAACTCGTCGCTGTGCCACGCGTTCATCTTCGATTTCTGCGGGGTGGAGATCGACCCCGTGACCCATGAAGCCCGCGTCGACCACTACGTCACGATGCACGACTGCGGCACCATCCTGCACGAAGGTATGGTCGAGGGGCAGATCCGCGGTGCGTTCGCCCAGGCGGTCGGAGCGGCGCTTTACGAGGAATACGCCTATGACGACGACGGCGCGTTCCTGGCGGGCACCCTAGCCGATTACCCGGTGCCCACGGTGCATGAAATCCCTGACCTGGCGATATTGCATACCTGCACGCCCTCGCCGCTGACGCCGCTGGGGGCCAAGGGCGTGGGCGAGGGCAATTGCATGTCCACGCCGGTCTGCATCGCCAATGCCGTCGCCGATGCGCTGGCACCGGCTTGCGGCAATGTCGATGTCACCCTGCCGCTTTCGCCTGCGCGTATCGCGTCGTATCTGCCGGACGAACCCGCAGCACCCGAAGGCATTGCGCTGCCACGGCCCAGCGCCGGCAAGGGGCTGTCCGGTGAGGGCGAGGCGCGCGTCGGTGCCGCACCGCAGCAGATATGGGATCTGCTGATGGACGCAGACCAACTCGCCGCGATCATCCCCGGCGCACATGGCGTCAAGCGCCTGTCGCCAACCCGCTTTCTGGCCGATGTCACGTTGGGCGTCGGGCCGGTCAAGGGGCGCTACCGGGTGCAGGTCGGGCTATCGGATCTGGACGCGCCCAACAGCGCCACCTTGACCGGCAAGGCCGGCGGCGCGCTTGGCACCGGCGAGGGGTCGGGCCGGGTCACGCTGACACCGGACGGATCGGGCGGCACGGTGATCGGCTACAGCTATGACGTCGCTGTCGGTGGCAAGGTCGCATCCGTGGGTGGGCGGCTGCTGGACGGTGCTGCGAAAATCGTCATTGGCCAGTTTTTTGCCGCCCTCGGACGAAGGGCCGGAGACGCACCACAGCCCGACGGCATCATCGCCCGCATGCGCGGCTGGATCGGGGGGAGGCGATGAAACCCGCCGCTTTCGATTATGTCCGCTGCGAAACGCTCGACGAAGCCTGCGAAGTCATCGCGCAAACCGGTGACGACGCCCGCATCCTTGCCGGGGGTCAGTCGCTGGTGGCGATGCTGAACATGCGGCTTGCCACGCCGGCGGTCCTGGTCGATGTCATGCCGGCCCCGGACGCGCGGAAAGTCGCGGCGGAAAATGGCACGCTGAAAATCTCTGCCGCTGTCCGGCAAGCGAGCCTGTTGGACGATCCCGACCTGACCTGGCGCAACCCGCTGCTTGCGAAAATGCTGCCTTGGGTCGGCCACCCCCAGACCCGTGCGCGCGGCACGATCTGCGGCTCGGTCGCCCATGCCGATCCTTCCGCCGAGATTCCGCTGGCCCTGGCCGCGCTGGACGGCACGGTGATCCTGCGGCGCGGGCGCAAGCGGCGCAGCGTGAAGGCGGCCGACTTTTTCCTCGGTATGATGCTGACCGACAAGGCCGATGACGAAATGATCGAGGCGGTGACTTTTGCCGATGTCCAGCAAGGCACCGGCACGGGATTTGCCGAGCTCGGCCGCCGCAAGGGCGATTTCGCCATCGTCGCCTGCGCCGCGTTGGTTTCGCCCAAGCGCGTCCGCCTTGCCGTCGGCGGCGTCAACGACACGCCGTTTGTCAGGGATTGGGACAACCTCTCGCCGCAGGACGAAGCCGAGGCGCTCAACGCGCTCGCCTGGTCGCTCGATGCGCGGGGCGACCTGCATGCAACCGCCCGCTATCGCCGTGATCTGGTGCGCCATCTGGGCGCGCAGGCACTCAAGGAGGCCCGCACATGCGCCGATTGACCGCCACCGAAAGGTACCTCGTCCGCTTTACCCTGAATGGCAAGCCCGCCGAGGGCACAGCCCACCCGCGCATGTTGCTCAGCGATTTCCTGCGTGGCGTCCAGGGTGCGACAGGCACCCATGTCGGCTGCGAACATGGTGTCTGCGGCGCCTGCACGGTTCGGATCGACGGCGCGATGGCACGCAGTTGCCTTACATTCGCGGTCCAGATCGAAGGCGCCGAGATCGACACGGTCGAGGCTCTGGCCCCTGCCCCCGCCAGATTGTCCGTCCTGCAGGACGCCTTTCGCAAACATCACGCGCTGCAATGCGGCTTTTGCACCCCCGGCATCCTGATGTCGCTCGACACGTTGCTCGCAACCGAACCGCAGGCCGACGCGGAACGCATCCGCGACGTTCTGTCGGGGCATCTGTGCCGCTGTACCGGATACCAACCGATCGTCGCTGCCGCACTGGACGCAGCACAAACCCTCAGGGAGGTGACAGACAATGCTTGACCTAGGTCGTTCCCTGATCGCAAGTGCTGCCCGCGATCCGGATGCGCTGGCAATTGTCGATGGCGATGTACGTCTGAGTTATGCCAATTGGCTGCGCCAGATTTCGGCGATTGTCCAAGGCCTTGCGGACATGGGCCTGCGCCATGGCGACCGGTTGGTGACGGCGATGCAGAACAACCATGCCGCCGCGAGCATCCACTGGGCCTGCCAAATGGCCGGTATCACGATCGTTCCGGTGAACTGGCGGGCGACAGCCGACGAAATCACATTCTTTACCGAGAACAGCGACGCCCGCGCCATTGCCTGCGACGGATCGAGCGTGGATGCCGTGCGTGCGGCAGCAACAGATCTGCCGTGCCTGACATACGAAACCAATGTCGACGGCGCGGTCAGGTTCGAGGATGTCGTCGCCGGTTCGGCACCGGACGCAAGCCCAAAGGCCAGCGCCGACGATTGGTCCATCATGCTTTATACCAGCGGCACCACCGCCCGGCCCAAAGGCGTGCCGCGCCGCCACCGTGCCGAACGGGCGGGGGCATTGGCGCATGTGGCGCAGAATCTGATGCCGATGAACGACGCAACGCTTGGGGTCATGCCGCTTTATCATACCATGGGGGTGCGTTCGCTTCTGGCGATGACATTGCTGAACGGCACCTTCGTCTGCCTGCCCCGGTTCAACTGTGCCGATGCGCTGGGGCTGATCTTCGATGAACGGATCGGAAGCCTGTATCTGGTTCCGACACTCTATCACGACCTTCTCGAACACCCCGACTTTGCGTCAACGGACCTTTCCGCTGTCAAACGTCTGGGGTTTGCCGGGGCGTCGATGACGGACGGGTTGCTCAAACGGGTTCAGGCCGCGTTTCAGCCGGAGCTTTTCGTTAATCATTACGGCTCGTCCGAGATCTACACCTTCTCGATCGAACAGGACGCCGTGTCCAAACCCGGCTCGGCGGGCAAGGCGGGACTCAATCAGGATTTGCGTGTCGTCAGGATGGGCGCGGGCGATCCCGCTGCCGTGATGACACAGGGCGAAGAGGGCGAGATCATCGCGACGCTTGCCGGAGACGAAGCGTTTGAAGGCTACTGGCAACGCCCGGACGCGAACGAAAAATCGCTTAAGGGCGGCTGGTACTTTACCGGCGATTGCGGGCATTTCGACGCCGAGGGCGATCTGTACGTGACGGGCCGCGTCGACGACATGATCATCACCGGTGGCGAAAACGTGTCGCCCGTCGAGGTGGAAAGCTGCCTGTCGATGCACCCGGCGGTCGAGGATTGCGCCGCCGTGGGTCTGCCCGATGAACGCTGGGGCAAGATCGTCACCGCCTTTGTCAAACGCCGCCACGCCGTGAGCACCGAGGAACTGGACGCGCATTGCCGCGACTCGGCATTGGCCAATTTCAAACGGCCCCGCCGGATCATTTTCGTGTCCGAGCTTCCCAAATCGCCGGTCGGCAAATTGCTGCGCCGGGAACTGGTGGCCGGAAATTACACCCCCGAACCCGAAGAGACCGCGGCCGGATAAGGCCGCCTGCTAGGAGAAGACGACCCATGACAAACCCCTATTCCGACCGACCGCTGCTGTCCAAACTCGACGGATTCCGCATCGAGGTGGACGCCGAAGCCGAACGCGGCGACATCGTTCTGGAACGCGCCCCGATGAACGTGATCTCGATGGATCAGCGCGATCAACTGCGCGCGGCGTTCGAGGCGCTGGATGCCGATGACGCGGTGCGAGTCATCGTGTTGCGGGCGGAGGGTGAGCATTTTTCGTCAGGTGGCTATATTCACGGCTTCCTCGATGCATCGCCTGAACATGTCAGCCAACTGGCCGACAATGTCGCGGCCCCCTGGCGCTGCGCCAAGCCGGTGATCGCGGCGAACAAGGGCTACACTTTCGGCGTCGGTTTCGAAATCTCGCTGGCCTGCGATTTCCGCATCGCCGCCAAATCCACCTTCTATGCGCTGCCCGAGCAGAAGCTGGGCCAGATCCCCGGCTCGGGCGGCTCGGCGCGGTTGCAGGCGCTGATCGGGCTGGCACGCACCAAGGACGTGGTCATGCGCTCGCGCCGGATCTCCGGCCAGCAGGCCTTTGACTGGGGGATCGCGGTCGAGCTGGTCGAGGATGACAAGCTGGAGGAAGCGACCGCCAGGCTGGTGAACGAGCTGCGCAGCTTTTCACCGATGGCGCAACGCACCGCGAAGAAGCTGCTCAACGACAGCGAAAACGCGACCGTGGCCACCGGCATCGAACTCGAAGGCCACTGCTACAGCCGCCTTCGCCAATCCGAAGATTTCGCCGAAGGCGTCAAGGCCTTTCACGAAAAGCGCAAACCGACATTCGTCGGCCGCTGAACAAACCAAAGGGAGGAATAACAGTGTCTATCAAGGGGTTTTTGCAGACTGCCGCAGTTGCGGCACTTGTCGCGGGGTCGGCCACGGCCCAGGACGGGCCGATCCGCGTCGGCGTGGTGACGCCGATTTCGGGCACCTATGCCGGGATCGGCCAGCAGGTCAGCTGGGGGCTCGACCTCGCTGCGGAGGAGATCAACGCGTCGGGTGGCATCATGGGTCGCCAGATCGAACTGATCTACGAGGACAGTGAGGCGAACCCGGCGGTCGCCGTGCAGAAGGCTGAAAAGCTGATGACCGCCGAGGATGTCGATTTCCTGACCGGCACCGTCAATTCCGGTGCCACGCTCGCGGTCGGCCAGGTGGCCGAGCGCGCAGGCAAGCTGCTGGCAACGACGGTGTCGTTCTCCGATGCCATCACAGGCGAGAAATGTTCGCCCAACGTGTTCCGCGTCAACGCGCGGGCAGGCCAACAATCGGCGGCCCTCGCCGCCTGGGTCGAAAGCGAGAAGCCGGGCGCCAAGGTGTTCTACCTCGGCCCAGACTACGAGATGGGCCGCTCGACCGTGGCCGCGTTCAAGAGCAACGCCGAACAGGTCGGCGCGGAATCGACGGGCGAGGTTTTCGCGCCGCTCGATTCCAAGGATTACAGCCAGTATTTCGGTCGTATCCGCGCCGCCCAGCCTGAAGTCCTCTATACTTCGGTCGCGGGCAACGACACCGTGCGCCTGTTCACGCAGATGCAGGATTTCGGTGTACGTGACGGTCTGACTATCCTCGGCGCGTCCGGCACCGTGACCAGCCAGAACATCGACGCCATTGGCGCCGCCGCCGAAGGGTTCATTACCGGGGTCGGCTATTCGACCCTGATCGACAGCCCGGAAAACAAGGCGTTCGTCGAGGCATTCAACGCTCGCAACGGGGCCGACCCGGACCTTTACGGCGCCGACAGCTATGGCCTGCTCTTTGCCTACAAGAAGGCGGTCGAAGCAGCGGGCGGCACCGGCACGGACGAGGTGCGCGCGGCGCTCGAAGGGCTTGAATGGGACACGCCCCAGGGCGTCAAGACGATCCGCGCGGGCGACCATCAGGCGATCCAGCCGATGTACGTGGTGCAGATCAAGGACGGCGCGTTCACCATCGCCCATACCATCGACGGCGATGCCGCCATCGGCCCGGACACATGTGAACGCTTCTAGGCAAACCGCGGAGAGAGCAAATGGCAGAGTATCTGCATTTCGTTCTGGCTCCGCAGATGCTCAACGGCCTGGCGCTCGGGGTCTCCGTGATCCTCGTGGCGCTGGGTCTGACGATCATCTTCGGTTTGCTGGATGTCATCAACATGAGCCACGGCGAATTCTATGCCGTGGGTGCCTATGGCGCGCTGGCGCTGGCCGCCTTCGGCGTCAACTACTGGGTGCTGATGGCGATGGTTCCGCTGATGATGATCCCGCTGGGGATCGTCACGGAACGCTACCTGATCCGGCGCGTCTATGACGGCGCGGACCGGCATGTCTCGACCCTGCTGCTGACCTTCGGTCTGGGGCTCATTGCCGAGGATGTGCTGAAGATCGTCTTCGGTCCGAACACGCAGCGGCCCGAGAACCCGCTGCCCGGTGCGACCGACCTGATGGGCATCTTCATTCCCACCTACCGGCTGTTCCTGATCGCCATCGGCGCCGCCGTCATCCTTGCCGTGGCCTTTGTCGTCTATCGCACACGGCTTGGTGCGATCGTGCGCGCGGCCTCTTTCGACCGCAACATGGCGGCCAGCCTCGGCGTGCGCGTCGGCTGGGTCTATTCCGGCGCGTTCGCCTTTGGCGTGGCGCTGGCGGGTCTGGCGGGCGTGCTGCTGGCGCCGATCTATTCGGTGTTCCCGACAATGGGGCGCGATTTCATCCTGATCGCCTTCACGGTCGTGATCGTCGGCGGCATGGGGTCGATCTGGGGCGCTGTGGTCGCGGGAATCGTGCTGACACAGATTCAGGCGATTTCCAGCCTCGTCATCTCGCCGGTCTGGTCCGAACCTATCGTGTTCGGTGTCATGGTACTGGTGTTGATGTTCCGCCCGCAGGGCCTGTTCGGAAGGATCGGCCATGCATGACCGTCTGGATATTTCGATGCGGGCCAACCACATCTTCCTTGCCGCCCTACTGGGAATCGTCGTGATCGGCACCGTTTTCGCTGCCGCAACAGGCGACGTATTCTATCTGCGCCTTGCGACCGAGGCGCTGATCCTGGGCGGTCTTGCCTTGTCGGTTGATATCCTGCTGGGCTTTGGCGGATTGCTGAGCCTTGGCCAAGCGCTCTATTTCGGGGTCGGTGCCTATGTGTCGGCGCTGGTACTGCGCGATGTGCCGTCCTTCTGGCTCGCCCTTGGCACTGCGACCGCAGCGTCGCTTGTCGCGGGTATCATTGGCGGGCTCATCGCCAACCGGGTGCGCGGGGTCTACTTTGCGCTCATCACCTTCGGCCTGGCGCAGGTCGTCGCCAAGATGGTCTACAACACCCGCGAGCTGGGCGCGTCCGACGGCCTGATCGGCGTGCCCGTGCTCGACATCCCGCTGGGGTTCGTAACCATCTCGGCGGCCAATCCGGTCGCGTTTTTCCTGCTGACGCTGGCGATCATCACCATCCTCTACGGCGCGATCGCCTATCTTCTGACCACGCCCTTCGGCCGGCTGGTCATCGCCAACAAGGCAAACGAAAAGCGTGTCCCGTTCTTGGGCTATTCCACCTGGTGGCCGCGCATGGTGTCATATGTCCTGGCGGCGCTGGTCGCAGGCATTTCCGGGGCGCTCTACCCGATGCTGCGCGGGTTCGTATCGCCCGAGCTGATGTTCTTTGCCACCTCGGGCAACGCAGTGATCATGGTCATTCTCGGCGGCGTCGGGACGCTGGCGGGTGCGCTTTACGGTGCAATGATCTTGACCTTCCTGAAATCCGTCGTCGGCAGTTACACCGAACACCACCTGATCGTCATTGGCCTGATTTTTATCTGCGCGATCCTGTTCCTGCCCAAGGGGCTGATCGGATTGGTCAAACCCTGGCTTGAAACTCGCCTGCGCAACAATGAACTGCGCCGCGCACCAAACGGGGAAAATCCACGAGGGAGAACGCCATGACTCCGATCCTGCAAACCGACAGCCTGGGCATATCCTTTGGCGGGCTCAAGGCGGTCGATGCCATCTCCTTCGATGCCCTGCCAAATCAGATCACGACCGTGATCGGGCCAAACGGCGCGGGCAAGACGACGCTGTTCAACCTGATTTCCGGTGCGCTGAAACCGGGCAGCGGCAAGGTCTTTCTCGACGGTCGCAACGTCACCCGCGCCGCCCCGGCCGAGGTGCAGCGCACGGGCCTCGCGCGGTCATTCCAGATCACCAACCTGTTCTTCGAAATGACGGTGCGCGAGAACCTCAGGCTTGCCGCGCAGGTGCTGGAACCACCGTCGCATCTGATGCGCCCGCTGCGCCGCACCGGGCGCGCGGCAAACAAGGTCGACGAGCTGATCGCGCGTTTCGAATTGCACGACAAGGTCCACGAACAGGTCGGTTATCTCAGCCATGGCGAACAGCGCCGGCTGGAGATCGCGATGTGCCTCGCGTGCGAACCCAAGGTGCTGATGCTGGACGAGCCGACCCAGGGGATGAGCCACGCCGACACTGAAGAGACCGAGGCGCTGATCCGCGGTCTGACGGATCACGTGTCGATCCTGCTGATCGAACATGACATCGGGATCGTCATGGCGGTGTCTGACCACGTCATCGTGATGCACCAGGGCCAGAAGATCGCCGATGGCACCCCAACCGAGGTGCGCGCAAATCCCGCCGTTCAGGCGGCCTACTTCGGACATGGATGAGCCAATGCTGAACATCGAGAACCTTCACAGCCACTACGGCCTCAGCCACGTGATCCAAGGCATCTCGCTCCAGGTCGGGCGCGGGGAAATTCTGGGCGTGTTCGGGCGCAACGGCGTCGGCAAGACGACGCTGCTCAAGAATATCGCGGGCTGGGTGAAACCCAGCTCCGGCACGATCCGGCTGGACGGCCAAAAGATCGGCGGCAGTGAACCCGACGCGATCAACCGCACCGGTCTTGCCATCATCCCCGAGGACCGGCGCATCTTTCCGGGTCTGACGGTGCAGGAAAACCTCGAACTGGGACTCATGGGACTCAAGGGCTCGAAACCGCGCTCGAAGCTCGATCCGGTTCTCGAACGTTTTCCGCGCCTGGCAGAGCGGTTCCGCCAACCGGCAACGACCCTCTCGGGCGGCGAGCAACAGATGCTCGCCATGGCCCGCATCATGGTGGCCGAACCACGCGCCGTGCTGATCGACGAGCCGTCAGAGGGGCTGGCCCCGATGATCGTCGCCGAGATATTCGCGATCCTGCGCGAGATGAAGGACGCGGGCTGCGCGATCGTGCTGGTCGAACAGAACATCCACGAGGCGCTGTCGATCTGCGACCGCTTCGTTCTGATCGAACGCGGTGCCATCGTCTTTGAGGGCAACGCCGGGGAAAAGGCCGCAGAGGAAGAGCTCCTTCAGCGACTTTCGGTCTGATCTGCCCCATCGGCTCCGAACGCTTCAATCACCTGCCGCAAAGCGTTCAACAGCTATCGGTCGCGCCGGGCGATTTTAGGGTCTGGAAATGAGCAATAGGACGACGGATGCCGCGCTAGACCTGAATGCCGGATTTGCTTGGGTTCCTGCACCCTAAGCCGAAGCCGTGCAGTTTTTCGGTGTCTGGACAACTGATGAAATCCGACACGACGGTCAAACCTTCCTCTAACACTGGACCCTCACATGCTATGTCTCCGTCGGCACCGATGACATACCGCGCGCGAAGCAATTCACTCGGCGTTCCAGCCTGCTCTTGGGTTCGAGATGGAGGAAGATTCGGAGGGCCTGAGCTGCGCGCTTCCCGAGCGTTCGGGCCAGCCTGCCGTTTTGCCCGACTTCTAGGTCAAAACGCCCTTCGACGGACGCCCGGCATTGGCCGACCTCAACGCGATGATCGCGTTCCGCGACGCCTATGGGCCCAATTTCTACGTGGGCTATCTTCTTGACGCCCATGGCAACAAGAACCCGCTGTTTTCCCACGAGCCCGGACGAGATGGGTAAGCCGCCATTCGGGCATGGATGACGAAGGCTCAGTTTGTCCCGCATTGCCACCATTTATGCCGCCAGCCTTTCCGCCTTCAGTTCGGCAAAGGTCTCACCAGTCACGACCAGCACGGCATTGGCACCTGTGAACTGCTGCCAGCGCTCGATGGCCACATCGACGTAAACCGGGTTCAACTCGATCCCAAAGCATACCCGTCCGGTGGTTTCCGCCGCGATCAGCGTGGTGCCGGATCCCATGAAGGGTTCAAACACGGCCTGACCCGGGCTGGAATTGTTCAGGATTGGGCGCCGCATGCATTCGACTGGCTTTTGGGTGCCATGCACGGTGGCGGCGTCCTGGTCCCGATTGGCGATCTGCCACAGCGTCGTCTGCTTCCGGTCCCCGGCCCAGTGACCCTTGCCGGTTTTCTTGACCGCATACCAGCACGGTTCATGTTGCCAGTGATAGTCGCCGCGGCTGAGCACAAGACGCTCCTTGGCCCAGATGATTTGCGACCGGACAGTGAAACCCGCCGCGACCAGGCTTACCGCCACGGTGGCTGCGTGCAATGCACCGTGCCAGACATAGGCGACGTCGCCCGGAAACAGTGCCCAAGCTTCGCGCCAGTCGGCGCGATCATCATTCAGCACCTTGCCGCTGCGCTTTGTCCTGGCGGCACCCGCCTGGTTGCGCCAGCTTGGATCATACTCCACGCCATAGGGTGGATCAGTCACCATCAGGAGCGGGCGCACGTCCCCCAGAAGCCGACCAACCACATCGGCGGATGTGCTGTCGCCGCATATCAGCCGGTGCGATCCAAGCTGCCAGAGGTCGCCCGCCACCGACACCGGCGTAATCGGCGGGTCCGGAATGTCATCCTCGCCCTCGACGGATCCCTCCAGCGCATCAGGATCGCGCAGCAGGGCGTCCAGGTCTTCGTCGGCGATCCCGAGCAGCGACAGATCGAAATCCTCGGCCAGCAGCCCCGCGATTTCTTCGCGCAGCATCGCCTCGTCCCACTCGCCAAGTTCGGTCAGTTTGTTGTCAGCTATGCGGTAGGCCCGGCGCTCGGCCTCGTCCAAGTGGCTGAGCCGGATCACCGGAACGTCCTTCAGTCCCAGCATGGCGGCCGCCAGTACCCGGCCATGCCCGGCGATCAGCTCGCCATCATCGGCGACCATGCAGGGCACGGTCCAGCCGAACTTAGCCATGCTGGCCGCGATCTTGGCCACCTGGTCCGTGCCGTGGATCTTGGCGTTGTGGGCATAGGGGCGAAGCCGGTCGAGAGGCCAAGTCTCGATCTCGCCTGGCGCGAAGACAAGGTCCATGGGAAGGGTCTCTGATCTGGGGCAGGGCGGCCGGACGTACGCTCGGCCGTGAGGGCCAGCGGCAGGATCAGGGTCCGCGATGTCGGGAAATGAAACGCGCCCGCGAGGGGGCCCCTCCGGGCGCAAATCTTCGATGATCAAGGGGTAGGTCAAGGGGGGCAGTTTTGTCAAACGAAAAATACACTGGGATTCAATGACTTCGCAGCGGGTGGCTTTCGCTGGCTGGCTTGCGGCAAGGTGGCTTCCGCAAAGTGGATTCCTTGGATTCCGCAAAAGAATCCATCACGCCAAGGTCGTGATTCCGCAAGCCTTTGATAACGAGTCTCTTTTTCCATGATTGCCCGGCAGGTGGATTCCGCCTGGATTCCCCGGTTAAAGTGCCTGTCGCTAGCGAAATGCCGCGCTCAGCCCCCCCGTATACGTTTAGGGCCGGGGAGGAACCATTGGGAGGGGGGGTAGCTTGAGGTGGGGCGCCTAGTGCAATCATTGCTGCACCCAATAGATGACGCATCACTAAGGTGGCTCAGGGCGATATCGGGGTCGTCTTCCAAACATCCTTAACCAGTGAAATCAAAAGCAAATGCCTCTTTTCAATAGATGCTGCGTTCCAACTTGTGAAAGCTTCCAGTTTGGTATTGATCCTTGAAATTGACGAGTTCTGTCCGACCTCGGTCAATCCAACTAGACTACGTGTGAGATAGCTTCCGCTTTTGCGATACTCTTCTATCTTGTCAGCATAGAAATCATTGCCCGCGACAATATTGATTGGCTTTTCGAGTAAGGTCAGATTGCCCAAGCGGTTCTTGAAGTCGTCATAGTCAGCGAGAGGGTTTTCGTTTGTCCAGCTATCTCGAAGCGCAGCATTCGGTCTGTCAGGGAGAATGTGCTCAATTTCCAATTTCGCAAAGGGCTCTAGGCTGCCACGTGTATTCACACCGCTGAAGGCCATTTCAACATGTTGAGACAGTCGCGCCAGAAAATATCGGGTTCGATACTGCTGCATAGAATAAAGCGTAAAGCGCTTGAGAGCATCAGTTAGCTCCTGTGACTTCGCAGCCATGCTTTTCTCAAAACGCTCCGCAACAAAACTATCCAATTTCACCTTTTGCAGTATCGGATCGTTCTCGCCAGAAATTTCACGTAGCTCGTCAGCCCACAAGGAGAAACTGTCTGTCGTCATATAAAATGGGACATCAGAGCGGCTTGAACATTGGAGGCTCTGGTTCGGTTGCGTGATTGATTATGCGGCTTGTTTTTGATGTTGCAAGCGGCGCTGTCGGATCGTCAGTTTCTTGATCTTCTCCCTTTCTCTCAGAATGGCTTTGTCCCGTCCAAAGTAGACGTCGGCGGGTGTGACGTTATTCAGGCTCTCGTGGTAGCGCTGGTTGTTGTAGTAGTCGACGAAGGCCCCGATCTGTCGCTCGAGATCACCGGGCAGGTAGTAATTCTCCAGCAGAACACGGTTCTTCATGGTCTGGTGCCAGCGTTCGATTTTGCCCTGGGTTTGTGGGTGGGATGGCGCCCCGCGAACGTGGTCCATTTTCTGATCGGTCAGCCACGTGGCCAGATCGCCAGAGATATAGCAGGAGCCGTTGTCGCTGAGCAGACGGGGTTTGTGTCGGACCACGGCTTGGTCGCAGCCCGATGCCTGAAGCGCCAGCTCGATCGTGCTGGTCACATCCTCGGCCCGCATGTTCGTGCAGAGCTTCCAGGCGATGATGTAGCGGCTGTAGTCGTCGAGGATGGTGGACAGGTAATACCAGCCCCAGCCAATGATCTTGAAGTAGGTAAAGTCAGTCTGCCACATCTGGTTGATGGCGGTGGTCTTGTCCGTGAACTCATCGGCGGCCTTGATCACCACGTAGTCCGGCGCAGCAATCAGATCAGCGGCTTTCAGGATGCGGTAAACCGATGATTCAGAGACAAAATATCGCTTCTCATCGGTATATTTAACGGCCAGCTCGCGTGTGGTCAGTGCCTCATGCTCCAACGCAAACTCGATCAGATCGTCACGGCGGACATCAGGGATGCGGTTCCAGACCGACTTTTGACGTGGCGAACGATCTGCCAGGGAATCAAAGCCACCTTCGACATATCGGTCATACCATCGGTAAAATGTGGTGCGCGGGATGCCCAGCATATCAAGGGTCTTCTTGGTTGGCAGATGCGACCCTTCAACTGTGCGAATGATCTCCAACTTCTCGGTTGCTGGATACCTCATTCCTCGAACTCCCCAGCCCCTGTCATGCTTTTTTGAGCAGACGGTTTTCCAAGGTGAGGTCGGCCACGCATTCCTTCAGGGCCATGGCCTCAGATCTCAACTCCTTCACCTCAGGCGATGTCGCTTGACGCGCCGTGTCGCCGGAAAGACGACGCTTTCCAGCCTCAAGGAATTCCTTCGACCAAGTGTAATACAGGCTGTCAGAAATGCCCTCACGACGACATAACGCCGAGATGCTTTCCTCCCCGCGCAATCCGGCCAAAACAATGCGGATCTTCTCCTCCGCCGAGTAGGTCTGGCGGGTCTTGCGGCGGATGTTTTTGACCAGCTTGTCAGCTGCGTCTTTCGATGTTCCGGGCTTCTTGTTCATCTTCGCTCCTTAAAGGCTACGATGAACCAGAAACCCTCCGTTATTCAAATCCTCATATCTGTCCCATAGGTGCTGACGTCAGACAGTTCTGACCAACAAGCCGCCGGGGATTTTCTAATATTCCGCACCGTACAGCCGCGCGCCAAGCGCCCTGATTTATTTGCCCAGAATATCAATGCTCACTTCCTGCGCACTGCGGCCGTTCGTGTTCTTCGCAGCGAACTTCCGCTTCCCGCCCCTTGTGAAGGCGACCTGTGGTTCGACGTGCCCGGCCCTGAGCGGCCGTTCATCGCCGGTAGCATGTCGCATTGCAGCGCCACTGAACTGGCTACTGGCGCCCAGGTTTTCCACAGTATCGCGCGTCAATAGCCGACGTTATTCTGACTAACTCCGCTCTTCACCTATGCGGCAGCAGGACAGTTGTTTCACTTCAAGTCAAAACGCGCGCCTTCCATGCTGCAAAGCTCTCTACCGGCCTATTTTTGACAAGCGTATATGCGGCTTGATGCGCTGTTACCCCGGCCGGGTCGAGATCGGTCTCGGGAACTGGCCATCCGAGCTTAGTCCCACAACTGAAAAATGCCTCCACATCAGCTCTTTCCGCTTGGGGTATTGAAAAACGCATGGGGCTGTCGCTTTGCGCTAGAATCCTATCGTGAATTATCTTCATCCAGGCTTGGTTCCGCGCGCAGTTATGTTGTTCATAGGGTTCGCTATCGATCGCATCGAGAACCGCCTTGGCCAGCAGCAAAAGCGCTGACGCGCGGTCAAGGTCGGGTTGTTCCACAAGCCATTCCACAAACGGCACAAGCCCGGCCGCGCCGCTTTCCGACCACGCGACAGTGATGCAGACCTCATGCCACATGTCAGGGCCTTGCACGCGCAGCCAATCCGTCAAAGCGGCATCTGCCACCGGGCTAACGCGCTCTTGCGACCATCTTTGCTTCTGATCTATCATGCTGTCCCGTTCTGTGGCGGCTTGCGCAACCGTCTCGACTCGCCGTGAAAGCCGCCCTCGCCAGTTCGACCGGATTGCATCGGCCGCCTCCCGCTGTTTGCGGATCATGATGCGGCGTGCTTTTTGGAATTCGACGTCCCCGAATTCGGCAGCTGCCACGAAAAACTCCAAGCGACCCAGTTTTTTGATCGTCAGGGACTTCATGTGGTCGCGCAGGAACACATCCAGTGTCAGTCCATCAAGAGCATCGGCCCCCAACTCGTTCACAAACAAGAAGAGCGCCACCAGAGGGTCCGCTTCCAGGCTCGTTTCAGATCCGACCCTCGTCTTCAGGCGACCGCCTGCGAATACCGGAATTCTATTTGTTGTAACAATCACGCCGTCGGCGTAGATCTGACGCGGCGCCAATTCAAGAGATTTCAGCTCGCGCTTAATCAACGCCTCCGCCTTCGACTGGCGCAGTGTGAGGAAAAGAGCCCATGAAAGAAAGATCGAGATGAATAGCACAAGGCCAGATACAAGGATATGGATCATTTTCGGACACTGCATTCCAACATGAACGGGGAACTTATGTGGTGTTTCTGTCAACAATGTGACACCATCGACTTGCGGGTTCTGCCGACTTCGCCTTGGTGCCGCTCTACCCGCGAGCGGCCGCTGTCCGCCCCGATTGCGATTTTTTGGTCAGACCGCACAGGTCAAAACAGGTAGGTTACGACGGCTGCGCCCTCCCGCAACCAAATCTTATGACGATGTCAAATAGATATAGCCCGACCTAAACAGTCGGGTTTTTGCTTGCGCATTTTGTGTCAACGCCATGCCAACGTCTTGCAAGCGCCGTACCAACCTTCGCGGCGAGCTGATCTCCGAATGCGATGCGTCCGCGGCGCCAACAGCAACCCAAGAATCTTTGCGACAGAACCGTTTTGAGCGGTCCCTTGACGAATTGCGGACAGCGGAAATTCGTGACGGAGATACGTGCGATGGAGTGATAAAAACGCGGCCCCGATAATCTTGGGGCCGCGCTCGCATATCCTCAGGCAAACTCAATGTGATCCGACATCGGAAGCTCGATCAGCCTCGGCCCCCCTGCACGCGCTATGGCATTGGCCAGTGCGGGCCCCGACGGGGGTGTCCCAGGTTCGCCGACGCCAGAGGGTGCCTCGGTGGACGGAATAATCTCCACCTCGATCGCGCCGATGTCCGATATGCGCAGTGGTTCGTAATCCGGGAAATTGAACTGATCCACCTGGCCGTCAGTCAGGGTAATCTTGTCGCGCATGACGTGGCCGATACCGTACCCGATGCCACCTTCCATTTGTGCCCTGATCACGTCCGGGTTCACCGGGACGCCGCAATCGACCGCGCAGAAGACCTTCTCGATCTTCACAGGCGCAACGCCGCCGCCGGACACCTCGGCAATTTCAGCCACGAAAGAGCCGAACGAGTGGTGTACGGCCAAGCCGCGCGCATGCCCATCAGGTGCTGTGCCCTGTCGGCTGGCCATCTCGGCCACCTTGCGCAGGACACCGGCCATGCGGACTTGTGCGGGCGTGTCGCCCGGCAGCATGGACAGGCGCAGATCCAACGGATCCGCAGCGGTTTCTTCGGCCACCATGTCGATCATGGATTCCATCACATAGGCGGTGTGCGTATGCCCTACCGAACGCCACCAAAGGACGCTTGTCGCCTTTTTATGGTCGGTCAACCCCACAGCCATACCCGGGATGAAATAGGGCGTGTCTGCCACGCCCTCGACCGAAGAATGGTCGACACCGTCATGAATCATCATCTGCGCCATCGGGGTGTCTTTCATGATCGACTGGCCGGCGATACGGTGATCCCAGCCGACGATCTTGCCGCCATCGTCGATCCCCACCCGGACGCGATGGGCGAAGGCTGGGCGGTAGTAGCCACCCTTGATGTCGTCCTCGCGCGACCAAACCAGCTTCACCGGTCGGCTGCGGTCAGTCAGGCCGAAGGCCATCGCGCACTCGAGGTTGTAGTCCGCAGTCGGGTTGGCGCGCCGCCCGAAGGAGCCGCCAGCCAGAATCGTGTTGATCCGGATTTTATCCATCGGCAGTTCCAGTACCTGGCTCAACGTATTGTGGCCGAATGTCGGGAACTGCGCCCCGTCATGCAAGATTACACCGCCGTCATCGGTAGGTTCGATCGTGCAGGTTAGCGGTTCCATCGGCGCATGGGCCAGAAGTGGAAAGTAGAAGGTCTTGTCGATGATGTGCGCGGCACCGTCCACCAGGGCGGCGGTCTTGGCCTGTTCCCCTTTGGCTTGATAGGTGCTGTCTGCGTTCACGGCGGCGATCAGCTCTTCGCGGATCACGTCAGAGGACCGCGTTTCGGCTTCGGACGCATCCCATTCGATGCTGAGCGCATCTCGCGCCATCATCGCCTGCCAGGTGGTTTCGGCATAGACTGCGACGCCCGATTTGTCCGGCATCGCCTTCGCCATGACAAAACCCTTCATCCCCTCGGCGTCACCCGCGTCGAAAGAGGCCAGTCTGGCACCCATCTGGGGCGCTCTGGCGATGACGACCACAAGCTGGTTGTCCAACTGCATGTCCATTGCGAACTTGCCCGAGCCGTCAATCTTAACCGGCGTGTCCTTGCGTGTAACGGCCTTTTCCTTACCGATCAGGCGCCATTCTTCGGGCCTGCGCAGGCGCGGTTCTGCGGGAGCTTCCAGCTTGGCGGCGGCCGCCACAAAATCGCCAATCGGGGCGGCTTTACCGCTTCCGGTGATCTGGCCGTCCATAATATCCAAGCTGGCCGCATCGACATCCCAGGCATCAGCGGCAGCCGCGATCAACATTTCACGCGCGGCGGCACCGGCGTTACGATACTGCCCGAAACTGTTTGCCATGGCCGTTGACCCACCAGTGCCCTGGAACGCCCCGAAAAGAAGGTTATTATAAAGCGTCGGGTTGGACGGGGCAAATTCGTAGTCGATCTGCTCCATTGTCATGCCCAGTTCTTCGGCGACCAGCGTGGTCAAACCGGTCGATGTTCCCTGTCCCATTTCGAAATGCTTGACGATGGCGGTCACGCGGCCATCCTGAGCGATGCGGACGAACGGATTGAACTGCATCGCGTCCGATCCGGCGGCCAGGGTGCCATCGGGCCGGGCTCCGACAAGCAGAACGGCGGTGGCGGCTGCGGCCCCTTTGAGGAAGCCGCGTCGGGATGTGGTCATGGTCATCTCAGCCCTCCAATATCTCGGCCGCACGCAGAACGCCGGCGCGAATGCGCGGATATGTGGCGCAGCGACAGACATTGCCCTGCATGTATTGATCAACTTCCTCTGCCGTCGGCCTGGCATTCTCCGACAAGAGACCGGCCGCCGACATGATCTGGCCGGACTGGCAATAACCGCACTGTACCACGTCAAGTTCGGTCCAGGCTCGCTGGATGGCGGCACCGATGCGGTCGCCGCCGATGGCTTCGATCGTGGTGATCTCAGCCCCTTCGACATCCTCGACATAGGTCTGGCACGATCGCGTCGGCTGCCCGTCGATATGTACGGTGCAGGCCCCGCAAGCAGCGACCCCGCAGCCGAATTTCGTTCCTGTCAATTTGAGGACATCGCGGATCACCCACAAAAGCGGGGTTCCGTCTTCGGCATCGACCATGACGGTCTGGCCATTGAGTTTAAGTTCGCGCGTCACGTTCATCTCCGTGTTCAGTATGGCTGAGAATACTGCGCCCTGCCGTATCGCAAGGCTCTGGTACATAGTCGCAATTTTGGCGCGGATCGTCACTTGCATATGACGCCAAATCTATAACATAAGATGACAAAAGCTGATCGTTGCGCCTTCGAGCCGAGGTGCAAGGCTGGTAAGAAGATGTCTCGATACGGTCCAGAGAAGGGAACGCCGATGTCCAACTCCCGACAGTACAACATTGCTGCGCATGTCCGTCAGACCTGCAATATCCTCGGTCTGTCGCCTGCTCGGGTGCTGGCCCGCTGCGGGCTGGACGCAGGTTTTTTGGATTCGACAGACACCGGCGTAGACGCATCAACCTACTTCGCGCTCTGGACTGCGTTTGCTACCGAAAGCGAGGATTCTGAGCTGCCGCTGACACTGGGATGCGGCGTATCACATGGGCCGTTTCAGCCGGCACTTCTGGCGTTCTCGGCAAGCCCCGACATCTATACCGGACTGAAACGGCTTGCCGTGTTCAAGCCGCTCTGCGCGCCGATACGCCTGGAGCTGAGCGAAACGGACACATGCTTCTCCGCCGCCTTTGCTACGGAAGACGACCATACCATGCCGACCGTCATGGCCATGACCGAGGTGGTATTTTTCCTCGATCTCGCCCGAACCTTCACTGCGCATTACGTCGTACCTCAGGTTATTCACCTTCCCGATCCGACACATGTAACGCCAGCCTATCGGGACTATATCGGCGCGCCAATCGAGAAAGGTCGCCTGCCGGGTATTATCTTCACGATGGAGGATGCTCGCAGACCACTGATTTCGGCCGATACCGATTTCTACAGAATCGTTGAGCAGGACCTTCTGGTCAAGCTTGAGAATTTGACGGGCGGCAACCAGATCAGCAACCGCGTCAGGCGAGTTCTGACCGAAATGCTTCCCGCCGGGACAGTTTCGGCAGGCCAGGTCAGCGCGCGGCTCGGAGTGAGCAAACGCAGTCTACAACGCAAGCTGCGGGACGAAAGCACGTCGTTCCAGGCCGTGCTGAACGAAACGCGGGCATCGCTGGCCCTGACCTATCTGCGGGATCAGAAACTGAGTGCGGAGGAAACCAGCCATCTCCTCGCTTACCGAGATCCGAACTCGTTCTATCGCGCCTTCCAGGTGTGGACGGGCATGACGCCCGCAGAAGCAAGGAACGCGCCAATCAACTGATAGGCAGGAAATCCTGCGGTCTGCGCGGTTTTGGTGCTCCTTCGACAGCCGTTCGCAACTGTCAGATTTGACGGATACGGTCAAACGGCTCAGAGAGGTTTTCCAACCGCTTGGGCCATGGCGGGTGCTCTAGATGAAGAGTACCCGTTGTACTACACAGGATCAAATGAACGTGGAGTCCAAGCCTGTCCGAATACGGTCGCCGCAGGAAGGACGCCATAAACGATGGCGGCCAAAGCGACGATCTGGGATAGATTGGAACGGCCTGTATCAAACCAGGCAATACGGCACGCACGCACCATTGGACCGGCACCAATATTGATACCCACCATGGCCATCATGGCAGTCCCAGGGTAATCGCCCCACTTTTAACGGGGTGCGATGTCCTGCTGTCCTCGACGTTTCCAGGGTTCATACAGGTAGCCCGATCTGCTTGCGCAGACTTTTGTCGAATGCGGAGGTGGGGACGAAGCGCCGCAGGAAACTGACTCGCCGCGCCATTCTTCCTGCTGCGTATCGCTTCTTCGGATTGGCGTCGGTCGCGGCCTTTAGTACAGTCTTGGCGACGATTTCCGGATTATCGCCTTTCTCCATCGCCTTGCGCACAGTCACATTCATGCTTGCACGGCCTGCATCGTAAATATCAATCTGATTGTCTGGGCTGGTGAGGCTCTCTTCGAACGATGTGCGAGTATAAGCGGGTTCGACCAGCGTCACGCGAATGCCAAATGTCCGCATTTCATGATCAAGTGACTCGGAATAACCTTCGACCGCATGCTTGGTGGATGCATAGAGAGCGAAGTAGGGCGCGGGGATGAACCCCTGTACCGAGCTTACGTTGACGATCCGCCCCCCCTTCTGGAGACGCATCGTCGGCAAGACTGCGTTTGTCACGCGCAAAACACCGAAGACGTTCACATCGAACAGTGCCTGAGCTTGAGTGATCGAGGACTCCTCCGCGCCGCCCAATAGTCCCACCCCGGCGTTGTTGACCACCAAATCAACGCGCCCGGCCTGTTCCAGGATCTTTGCGACAACACTCGTCACTGATGCGTCATCGGTGACGTCGCAACTCAGCATGGTGATGCCATCAGATATATCGGCGATGACCCGGCGACTGGTTCCGAATACGCGGTATCCCGCAGTTTGAAGGGCCTTGGCGGTCGCTTTTCCAATACCTGAGGATGCGCCTGTCACCAGCGCGACTTTCTTGGTGGTCTCATTCATGGGCTTACCTCTTTCGGTTCTCGTGGGTCTCGTCCGGAATAGTGCCGTTCGCCCCACACTCTTTGGGTTGGGATTTGCTTGGCTAACACCGCCGGGGCATCTCTTCGGGGTGTAGCGTGGGTGCGTTGGACGACGATTTGGACATCATGGCCTGCTGCGCACGATCAGGCATGTCGACGTCCCATGTGCATGGAGCCTGCCTCCGGCGTCCTCAACTCGACCTTCTAGAGTGATCACCATCTGGCCACGCGACAGAACTCGGCCAATGACTTTCATTTCGCCCGACTCTGCAAGAATTGGTCGGATGAATTTCGTGGTCGTTTCATGTGATGGACAGGCTTCGCCCGGTGCGAGAGTGGTTTGTGCCGCAAGGGCCATGGCAGTGTCGAGCATCGTCATGATCCAGCCGCCGTGCATTGTCTTCATCGGGTTGCTGAAACGTGCTTCGGGTCTAGCCCGAAGAGTGACCTCGCCTTCCTGAGGCGGCAGCAATGTGAAGGGCATCACATCCGCCATCGCAGGAGGGCGGATACTGCCGTTCGCCCAAGCTGAAACCAACTCAAACCCGGTGTATTCCATCGGTTCAGATGGCGAGGTCGATTCGGTGTCGGCTTCAACCGATCCCTGCGATATCACTGGTTTGCTCCTGTTTCAGTATCCCTGCCGGCCACTTTCAGAGCGTTGGCGGCAGCCGCTTGGAGAAATCCTGCCGACAGTGCCTTGTCATTGACGGCCCGTGAGAGAACCAGTGCTCCGACCATGGTCGACAGGACGGCCATAGACGTCGCACTTGGCTTCTCGCCGCACGGCTTGCCCGCCAGGTTGTCGAGGATGTCGAGATGTCTTTTGATTCCGGTTTCGAACGACGCTTTCACATCGCTGCCCTGTCTAGCCGCATCCGAGCCGAGCGCCACGATCGGGCAACCGTCCATCTTTTCCTCGCGATGGCCCATGCTGAGATAGAATGCGAGGACGGCGCCAAGCGGGTCCTCGGGATTCGCCTCGACTGCGGAAGACCAGTGCCGCGTGGCGCTCTCGAATGCGCGGCTGGATGCCTGCACCGCCAGGTCTTCCTTTGACGCGAACTGCTTGTAGAAGGCACCCTGGGTCAGGCCGGCGCCCTTCATCAGGTCCTTAAGGCCGATGCCGTCAAAGCCATTCTCCCGGAAAAGGCGGCTCGCCACGTTGATCACGTTCTCGCGGTTTTCTTCAGCCTGTTTGCGGCTCACTCGCATGGCTACTCTCCATTAAAGATTGCGTTCGTAATCTATATACTATATAGAGTGTGAGTGCAATCTATTTTGAAGCAAGGCGATGGTCATGAATAAGAAACGCGTCATTGTGCTGGGAAGCATCCTGATCGCTGTGTTGGGGGCGGCTGGGTTTGCCACGCTTGCCATTCCCACGCAGGAAGCCTCCGCCGAGAGCGACCCGCGGCAGATGCCGCCGATTGTCAGGCTGACGAAAGCGGTGCCTATGGATGATGCTGAACTCAGCTTCACAGGGATTATTGCGGCACGAGTGCAAAGTGATCTCGGTTTTCGCGTGTCTGGAAAAATCGAGGAACGATTCGTGAACACCGGTCAGAAAATCTCCGTCGGGCAGCCGCTGATGCGGATCGACAAGACCGATCTGCAGCTCGCACTCATCGCAAAACGTAACGCTGTCGCCGCAGCGCGCGCTGTTCTGATGCAGGCCCGTGCAGATGAAAAGCGCTATGCGACTCTGTCGGACAATGGCTTGGCTGCAAGCTCGCAGCGCTACGAACAGGCAAAAGCCGCGCTGGATACCGCAGAGGCACAGCTTGCCGTGGCCGAGGCCGAAGCACAGCTTGCTGAGAACCAGGCATCATATTCCACCCTTGTGGCAGACGCGGATGGTATTGTGATTGAAACGGTCGGCGAGCCTGGCCAGGTCGTTGCAGCCGGGCAGCCCGTGATCCGGATTGCACAGACCGGCCCTCGCGAAGCCCTGATCGCACTTCCCGAGACAATACGGCCAGACATCGGTTCTGTGGCAGAGGCCCGCGTATATGGCACCGAGGCACGCAGCCACTCCGCACATCTGCGGCAATTATCGGACTCGGCTGATCCCCGGACCCGCACCTACGAGGCTCGCTATGTGCTTGGTGGTGAGGCAGCGACAGCACCTCTTGGCGCGACGGTCACCATCCGGGTTGCAAGGCGGACCGGCCAGCCGACGATACAAGTGCCACTGGGGGCTCTGCTGGATGATGGCACCAAGATCGGCGTTTGGATGCTGGACCGAGCGACATCGACCGTGCATTTTCGTCCCGTTAAGCTTGTGCGTTTAACCAGCGAGCATGCCGTTGTCTCCGGTCTGGAACCGGGTGAGCCGATAGTTTCACTGGGCGCCCATCTCTTGCAAGAAGGGACCTCTGTCAGACCCGAAACTGAGAGCGGAGATAATTGATGAACCTCAATCTCTCCGCGATCGCCGTTCGCGAACACGCCGTCACCCTTTTCATGATCCTCCTGCTCGTGGCCGCCGGGGCCTTTGCCTTCCTCAAACTGGGGCGGGCAGAAGATCCCAACTTCACCATCAAGACGCTCACGGTCACGGCGGCATGGCCCGGTGCGACAGCGCAGGAAATGCAGGATCTTGTCGCCGAACCGCTGGAGAAGCGGTTGCAGGAGCTGACATGGTATGATCGGGTCGAGACGACAACACGTCCCAGTTATGCCTATATGACGGTGACGCTGAGAGACGACACGCCGCCATCTGCCGTCGAAGAGCAATTCTATCAAGCCCGCAAGAAGCTAGGGGATGAAGCCCGCAACCTGCCACAGGGTGTCTTTGGTCCCTTCGTCAACGACGAATATTCGGACGTGAGTTTTGCACTCTATGCGCTAGAGGCCAGGGGCATGCCGATGCGAAAGCTGGCCCGGCAGGCCGAAACAATTCGCCAGGACGTGCTGCATGTGCCGGGCGTCAAGAAGATTAACATTCTCGGAGAGCGCGCTGAGCAAATATTTGTAGAGTTCTCGTATACCAAGTTGGCAACGCTCGGCGTTTCGGCTCTGGATATCATTGCGGCCCTGCAACGGCAGAACACCCTTACACCAGCGGGCTCCATCGACACGCAAGGCCCTCAGGTCTTCATTCGGATCAACGGCGCTTATGGGAGTATCCGGGAGATCGCCGACACGCCGATCATCGCAGCGGGGCGGACGCTGAAGCTTTCCGACATCGCCGAAGTCCGCCGTGGCTATGAAGATCCTCCGACCTATGTGATCCGGCATCAGGGTGAGCCCGCGATCATGCTCGCAGTGGTGATGCAGGAAGGCTGGAATGCCCTGGAACTCGGAAAAGCGCTTGAGGACAAAATCGGGGCCATTGAGCAGACGCTGCCGCTGGGGTTATCGCTTCAGAAGGTGAGTGATCAAGCGGTAAACGTAAGTCACGCCGTCAACGAGTTCATGTTGAAATTCGCGATGGCCCTCGGCGTGGTGCTGCTGGTCAGCCTGCTCAGCCTAGGCTGGCGCGTGGGCATCGTCGTTGCCGCCGCCGTCCCGCTGACGCTGGCCGTTGTGTTCCTCGTCATGCTGGAAACTGGAAGGTTCTTCGACCGCATCACTCTCGGGGCCTTGATCCTGTCCTTGGGACTTCTCGTGGACGACGCGATCATCGCCATCGAAGTCATGGTGGTGAAAATGGAAGAGGGCATGGATCGCATCAAAGCGGCCGCCTATGCGTGGAGTCACACTGCAGCGCCGATGCTGTCAGGAACACTGGTGACGATTGCGGGGTTCCTGCCGGTGGGCTTTGCCCGCTCGGCGGCGGGGGAGTACGCCGGCAACATTTTCTGGATTGTGGGGTTCGCTCTTATCGTATCCTGGATCGTTGCGGTCGTTTTCACGCCTTATCTTGGCGTCAAGATGCTACCCGAGATCAAGCCTGTCGAGGGTGGCCACGCAGCGATCTACAACACACCGAATTATCGGCGTCTGCGGCGTCTGATCACTTTTGCCGTGCAGCACAAGGTCCTGACTTGCGCCATCGTCGGTATCGCCTTCGCGTTCTCCGTCGTCGGCATGGGGGGCGTCAAGCAGCAGTTCTTCCCGACTTCTGACCGCCCCGAAGTGCTGGTGGAAGTCCGTCTGCCGGAAGGCACCAGCATTGAGACGACGACCGCCACGGTCGAGACGCTCGAAAACTGGCTGGACGAACAGCCCGAAGCTGCGGTAGTCACCAGCTATGTCGGCCAGGGCGCTCCCCGGTTCTTCTTTGCAATGGCACCGGAACTTCCCGACCCGGCCTTTGCCAAGATCGTTGTACTGACGCCGGATGCGGAAGCCCGCGAAGCGTTAAAGCACCGCCTCCGAGAGGCTGTGGCGCAGGGGCTTGCGCCTGAGGCCTATGTGCGTATCACTCAACTCGTGTTTGGGCCGTATACGCCCTTTCCGGTGGAGTTCCGGGTCATGGGACCTGAGCCCGCGCAGCTCTACGAGATATCAGAGAAGGCCCTCGATATCATGCGGGACGTTCCGGATGTGCGGCAGGCCAACCGGGATTGGGGCAACCGCACACCCGTGCTTCGCTTCGTTCCAGATCAGGATCGCCTGAACCTTATCGGTCTCTCGCCGGTGGAAGTAAGCCAACAGTTGCAATTCTTCCTGAGTGGCATCCCGATAACATATTTACGCGAAGACATCCGCAATGTCCCCATCGTGGCTCGTAGCGCCGGGAACGCGCGACTGGACCCGTCGCATCTGGCAGATTTTTCCCTGATAAGTCGAGACGGTCGACAAATTCCACTCGACCAGATTGGCCATGCCGAAGTGCGCCTGGAGGAACCGATCCTGAAGCGTCAGGACCGCACCCCGGTTATTACAATCCGCTCGGACATCAATGAGGCAACTCAGCCTCCGGAGGTCTCGAAGGAGATCATGACAGCCCTGCAGCCGCTGATTAAATCCCTTCCGGCCGGTTATCGCATCGAACTGGGAGGATCGATGGAAGAATCCGTGAAGGCCAACGCCGCTTTGGCGAAAGTCTTCCCGATCATGATTGCGGCGACGCTCATCGCAATCATGTTGCAAGTGAGATCTTTCTCGACCATGGCCATGGTCGTGCTGACGGCACCGCTTGGGCTTGTTGGAGTCGTACCTGCCTTGCTGGCTTTCAACCAGCCCTTTGGGTTCAATGCCATTCTGGGCATGATTGGGCTGGCCGGTATCCTGATGCGCAACACACTGATCCTGACTGAGCAGATCAAGGAAAACCGGGCCGCCGGTCTGGACGACTATCACGCGGTGATCGAAGCTACAGTACAGCGTGCCAGACCTGTGATCCTGACCGCACTTGCGGCCGTATTGGCTTTCATCCCTCTGACGCACTCGGTCTTTTGGGGGTCCATGGCCTATACGCTCATTGGTGGAACGGCCGTCGGCACGGTGCTGGTCCTGCTCTTCCTTCCCGCCCTTTATGCCGCATGGTTCCGGATCACGCCGATCATTGATGATAACTCTGAGAGGCGAGTGGGCAAAACTTGGGGGTCATGCGGCTGCTCTTTGGTACGCGCCGGTTAGCCGACCGTCAAGAACGGCGGCACGGACAGGGGCTACGCGGTGGGCTCCCTTGGGCGACCATCTCATGCGGCGACGCTTACAATTTCGGCCGTCGCCTCAAAATGAGCCTGACGCGCGTTGATGGTTTGTGCCCTATGGCGGACAAACAGATCGCGGGATCGACAGACCGTGGCACGCGCCTGCTGTCGGGGTGACTTCGGCTCGACAAATTGCATGGTCGGGCGGCTGGCTGCTTTAGCCATGGCCTCGGCGTCAGCCGCATCATTCTTATGGGTTTGACGAACGGCTTGACGTAGGCAGACACCACCAACCTGACGGTATGCCCCAGAGCATTTATCTCACGCGCCCAATAATGGGCTGTGGCACAGGTCTCCATAGCAACCATGCAGGGTGTCAGATCTGCGAAAAACCCAACACCTGACCCCGTGACAGTTTCTTGCGAATAGCAACGCTGCCGTTGGCCGTGGCACCGTGAACTTGGAAAACCCGCTTTGCCAAATCCAGCCCAACGATGGTAACTTCTGTCATGGATCCTTCCTCTTCCTTGTGTGATGTGACCCACATCACCTTGGCACATTGCGATGCCGTCGGGAGGGGGTATCCACCCCATCAGGTCTCAGGTCTCCGTGACACTCAACAACCTGCCCAACCTGCAGGGCCGGGTGCTATATCTCGATTACGACCTAGGCCTGGTCGACGCGCCCGCAGGTCAACGCACGCCCCCATTCATCACCCAGTGCATTCTTCCGTCGCGGCCGAGAGCGACCGCAACACCCAGCTCATTCGTGCGCCCATCAAGGATGTTTTTCCTATGCGATGACGACTGCAACCAGGCTTTGAGTACTTGTACATGGGTCGAGTATCCAAGCGCCACATTCTCTGTAACGAAACGAAAGTCATAGCCTTTTGTGATGACGCGAGCGCCTAGCGAACTGCCACCTGTGCCAATATGGCTAAGCCGGTTGTGACTGGCGTTATCGCAGGCATGCGCCTGCGCAACCTTGGTGAGCTGGGATGACATCCGAAAGTCTGGTAGATGGAAATGGGCGCGTTCCTGATTGATTTGAAGCATGAGCTGACGTGCAAGTTCGATGTAATTCGGCGGCACAGTGCAGGCCATAGTTGGCATCACAGCAAATAGAACAAGGATGACGGACAGGACCAGAGACCGCGTGCAGGAAGTCATGCTACCCATCATGCTTCATTTCCCGCCCCTGCGCAAATGACTCGGTGTGCGGGTTGGGCCGGAAACTATCCCTCCACAGCGCCAGAACTCCGGCACCGTACCAGTGTCTGACGCGCGTGCCGCCACGATATCACGAACACCTAGGCGCACCTGCTTTTCGTGTTCACAGTTTCAGGCGAAGGCGATGAAACGGGCCTCGCCACGATCCACGAAGACCGTACAATCCGCTCAGTGCCCCCAGCAGCAGCCAGATTGCTCCGGGCAAAGGAACGTGCGGAACCTTGTCGCCACCCTCTATGTTACCATCGCCGTTGCCGTCAGGAGTGTTGCGGTCGTTACCCCCAGAAAAGGTGCCAAAATTATGGCCGCCAAAGCTGATAACGTCAGGCCTGCTATCGGTATTGCCAATGTTGGAAATCAACACCGGCTTGAACTCATCTGAGCCAGGGAATGACGGCTCCCAAAAAGAGTCCAGGAAATCCTCGCGCATCTCCGACATGCCCAGCACGCCGCACTCGGCCAGAGTGTAGCTATCGTCGTCTTCGTTGGAAAAGACACAGATTGGAGCTTCAAGCAGCGCATCTCCCAAGCATCCGCTCACTTTGTTGGGCTGGTCGGGAAGATTGGAATCGGCGGCCAGACTGACGCGTGCGCGGTTCGTACTCGTGGTCAAGTCGGAATCAAAAATCCCTGGAATGTAGACCCTTTGCAACTTCCCCTGATCATCGAAGGCGACATAGACATCTTGGGTCTGCGAGAAAAAGCCAGTCACCGCTCTCAGCCGACCCAGAAACACCCTTTCGGGAATGTCACGCATGCGGCAACCCTCCAACGCACTTGCTGCCACGCGGGTCTCGGGATCGGGACGCGCAACAAACTCAACCCGCAAGCCTGAAACCGGAACGGGCCATTCTGGTTGAGACGGTGCCGTATTAGCCACAGTCAATGCCTCGGTTCCTTGCGTCCCGATGCTGTCTGGTTCGTCACTTACGGGGACATCCGCACTGTCCAGATCTGGCATATCCACATCTGACATATCCAACTCCGGAGCACCCTTATCGTTCAGTCGCACTTCCAGTGTGACCAGACAGGCATCCAGGCCAGCCATATCCGGCGAAGGGATCTGGTCCGTAATCAGCCGTCCGGTTCCCGCCGATGTCGCCTGCAGGCTTGGGCTGTCACCACGGCTTAATGCCCCGGCCAGTATCCGGGCAGTATCGCCTGTCAGCCACAGGCTGTCTGTGCTGGCTTCCAGTGCAGTCACGATGTTAAGTATCTGGTCGCCGATCTGCAGTATCACGGGCTTTGCCGCGTCGGGCGAGTATTTCAATTGGATGCGAAACGCGACAGGTGAGTCGGGACGCGCAACGGCCTGTATGGAGCTGGCCGGACTGCGCATCACATCAGAATATGCAATCGCAGTGCCATCGGGCGCGAGATACAGCGACTCGTCAATCCTCAGAGGCTGACTTGCAACACAGGACAGACCATTGCGCGTGCTCAGAAGGCTGACATTGTCTCCATGAGTATCAAGAAAGCTCTGCGCAATTGGACCTCCACGCCGGGCGGCGGGATCGGACAGAATGACCGTCGTTGCATTGGCTGGCACAATCGTCATCAGGAATGCGCCTACGCTTAAACTGTAAATTGACGCTTTGAAATCCCGTGCCATTTGCAGCCGTTACCCATTCGTCTCAGTTCGGTTTCCCCTAAGCGGATCGCTTCCAAAGGTTCAAACTTCTGAGCTATGGTGACTCCGCACAAAGACTTCCGAAAGGGTTATGCAGATTTGGCCGCGTATTGAGGTCAAGTTGGAAACAGTGCCTATCACTGCCTGATTTTGGCCACATTTATGACGCGTCGAAGCCTAACTTTGACCGATTGCCAAAGCGGCACCCTGTCGTATATCGCTACGAATCAGCCGATCCAGCAACGAATTGACACCGATTTCAGATTCCGTCAGTCCAGCCATGGATTTCCCTCCATCTGGCAAGAAACGTCTCTTGGCGTTCATTAGCAATCTGCACGGCCCGGCGCACTTCATCCCCTGTCATACCCTGGGTCACTCATGGTCACCATGATCGACGGCCGTGAACTTTGGCGCTTTGACCTCTATCCAAAATGAACTCCAGAGGTGCTTGTTTTGTGTATAACGATGAGGATCAAGACGCAGACAACCCGCCAACGCCGCTTGCAACATCAAAAACAAGCCGCATAATCGATCACACAAACGAACCAGAGTATCCAATGCTCAAGCCGCTCTGGTGTCCCATTTTATATAACGATGGACAATTCCGAACGCGGCGAAGGCGCGGCCCAATTGTCGGCGCGGGTCAATCAATCGGCCATCTGATCGGTAGCGGCAGTCTGGATCCCGGCCAGGGGAGGGGCCTGAGATCATGGAGTATTCAATTAGCCGACGCACGTTTGTCGGAGCGGGACTTGCAGCATTCATTGCTGGCCGTGCATGGGCGCAACCGGTGTTTCGCCTAGGGCTGACACCCGTGTTTCTCGACAACGATGCTGCCGTAATTGATGGCCTGCGCCGTGCCTTGTCTCGCGGGATGGGGCGCGAGATCGAATTGGTTCAGCGCCGCACCTATCAGGAAATCACCGGTCTCTTGCTGGAACGCAGTGTCGATGCGGCATGGCTTTGCGGTTATCCGTATCTCCAGCACGCCGATTTGCTGGATCTTGTTGCCGTGCCTGTGTGGCGTGGTGGCCCGCGATACCAGTCTTACCTTATTGTGGGGGCCGAAGATGGAGCAGAAAGTCTGACCGACCTGCGCGGTGGCACTCATGCATTTTCCGACCCGGATTCGAACTCTGGCTACCTTGTGACCGCGACCGATCTGCGCCGGATGGGGGAACAGGTCGAGGGCTTCTTCAGCCGATCCATTTTCACCTTTGGCCACCGCAATGTGGTGCGCGCGGTGGCGGATGGCTTAGTGCGATCCGGCAGCGTCGATGGCTATGTCTGGGAAGCGCTTGCAGTGATCGAGCCGGGTCTCACTGCGCGCACACGCGTGATCGCCCGGTCGGAATGGTTGGGCTTTCCCCCGGTCTGCGCGCGGCGCGACAGCCTTGCAACCGAACAGGTTCAGGCCCTGCAAACCGCGTTGATGAGCCTCGCTGAGACGGAGGAAGGCCAAAAGGCGCTCACCTCGCTGCAACTCGACGGGTTTCAGAACGCGACGGCGGGTCTGTTCGACGGAATCGCGGACCGCATGGCCGATCTGGAACCCTGAGTCATGAAGTGGTTTGCCCCCAGCCCCCTGTCGATCAAGCTGCCGCTTCTTGCGGCGGCTATGATGGTCCTTGTGGGCACGGTGGCATCCCAACTGGTCCTGCGGTCGCTGGCGCAGGTTCAGGACGCACGGATTCAAGAACTCGCGCGGATGCATGTCGAGGGATTGTCAGTGGCTCTCGGACCGCTTGTCCTGCGCCATGACATATGGGAGGTCTACGACACGCTCGACCGGGCGGCCCAGGGGAGCGAGGGGCGGCGGATGGTCCTGACCGCCGTGGCCGACGAGCGCGGAAAGGTTCTGGCCGCGACCGACCCCAAGCGTGTTCCCATGGACAGTGATATCGCAGCGCTTACCGCTGATGCGGTGGCGCTGGATGACCTGTCGGTGGATGGCGCGTCAAACGTCCTCAGCCTGCTTGCGCCCTTGACCTATCAGGGACGCACCGTAGGGCAGATCGCGACGGAACTGGACGTCGCTGACCTTCTGTCGGAACGCAGGCAGGCGCTGCTCTACTTGATTATGGGCAATGCGATTGCCATCGGCTTTCTGTCGATGACGGGGTTCCTGGCGATACGAAGGATGCTGCAGCCGGTCACGACGCTGGCACGCCAGATGACCGAGACGAAGGGGGAGCCGCATCCCATCCCGGCCGCGGACATTCCGCGCGGCGATGGCGAACTGGCGCGGCTGGCGCACACCTATAACTCGATGGTCGGCGCCGTGGCCGCCAAGGCCGAAGCCGAGCGGAGGTTGGCGGAACGGGAACGGTTCGTCGCGCTTGGGCGCCTGTCCTCGTCGTTGGCGCACGAGATCAACAACCCGCTTGGCGGGCTTCTGAATGCGACGGATACGATACGCAGCTATCCCGATCGCCCTGATGTGGTGCGGCAGTCCGCCGACCTCCTGGATCGGGGCCTGCGCCATCTGCGTGACGTGACCCGCGTGACGCTCGACCAGAACCGGATTGATCCTGAAAGCCGGGGTCTGTCCGCTGATGACTTCGAAGATCTAAAACTGCTGATCCAGCCCGAGGTAGCACGGCAGCGGCTGGATCTCGACTGGTGCGTCGACCTTGCGGCACCAACCGTTTGCAGCACACCGGCCGGGCCGGTGCGCCAGATCGCGCTGAACCTGTTGCTGAACGCCTGCGCGGCGTCCGGCCAATCCGGGCGCGTTGGCCTGCACGTTTCCCTGCAGGCAGACGCGTTGACACTTCAGGTCACGAATACCGGGCCCGACATGCCGCTGGCCGCCTTGGACAGGCTGCTCGCGGATGGTCCCCTGTCGCCCGGAGGGGGCGTCGGGTTGCGGCTGGTGCGAGAGCTCGCCAGGGGGCTGGGCGGCTGTGTCGGTCATGCGCGGCCAGACGATGTGACGCTTATCACGGTCAGCCTGCCAATGTCCCAAGGAGCGGCGAATGCTGAGGAATAGATACATCGTCCTTGTCGAGGATGACGAGATCATGGGCGCATCGTTGGCGCAAAGGTTGGAGTTGGAAGGCGCGCACGTGCTCTGGCTCAAGCAAATGGGGCGGGCCATTGGCGCGATCCGAACTCCGAAAAAGGTGATCGACGCGGTCATCTGCGATATCGGCCTGCCGGACGGGTCGGGTGAGGAATTGTTTTCGACACTGGTGCGCACCGGCACCCCGCCCCCCTTTCTGTTCATCACCGGGCAAGGCGGCATAGGCCAAGCCGTTCGGCTGATCAAGTCGGGCGCCGCGGATTACGTAACCAAGCCTTTCGACATGTCCGTGTTCCTGGAACGGCTTGGCCTGCTACTGGGAGATCGGGAGAATCCGGTTCGGAATGAGGACTTTCCAGCCTTGATGGGGATCTCTGTCGCGGCGAGGACGATCGAAGCCATGATTGCGAAAGCGGCGACTGAAAGCCATCCCGCGCTGATCCGGGGCGGTCCGGGCACGGGCAAGGATCTGGTCGCCCGGCGCATTCACGACCTTTCCGACCGATCGGCCGCACCCTTCGTCGCCGTCAACCTTGCCCGCGAAGCCAGCGCCGAAGACGCCTTGTTCGGTGACGGGGCTGGCTTTGACAGGGTCGGCGAAGGCACCCTTTTCATCAACGCCATCGGAAAGGCGGGCCCACAGATCCAGTCGCGGTTGCTGGACCGCATCGACCAGGGGTTCGACGGACGGCTGATCGCAGCCGGTGGTCACGATCTGGAGGCGCTGATCGCCCAAGACCAGTTCAACGCTGAATTGTTTTACCGTCTGGTGCGCACCGAAATCCCAATACCTCCGCTCAGTACCCGGCCCGATGACGCGGTTTGGCTGATGCAGCAGCTTTTTCGCAAACTGGCCCCGCGCCATGGGCCTGAAATCGAAGGGATAAGTGCGCTTGCCGAAGAGGCCGTGCGCGGCCATGGCTGGCCCGGCGGCGGACGCGACCTGCGCGCGAGATTGCTGCGCGGCCTGACCATGGCGGCAGGGCCATTGCTGCAACCGTCCGATCTGTTCCCCGAACGGCTTGCTGATCCCGATGACATGATGTCGCTCGCCCAGGCCCGCGATGCAGCCGAACGGGTGCAGATCATCGCCGCCCTGGATCGGACCGGGGGGCAGATCGGAGAGGCAGCAAAACTCTTGCGCATCGCCCGAACGACGCTTTGGGAAAAGATGCAGAAACTCGACCTGTCTGGCTCCTGAAGGGTCGCACCGTATGTTCGGATTTCCGAACACGGAATTTTCTCATTGAAATTCATCGCATTGCCGCAACGCAGCAGGTCCGTGGACGGCGTCGCAAGCCGTAACTGGGTTCCGTACGATACTGGTCATCATCCAACACTTGATGAGCCAGGGAGGAAACCAGCCAATGAAGTGCACCAAATTGGTCGACGCGGGGCGTCGACAGTTCATGAGAGGCGGCATGATGGCCACGGCAGGCGCCGTTGCGGCCACCGTCATGACGCCGGAACAAGCCAAGGCACAGGCGCTTGCCCGTGTCGATTATCCGGCCAACCGACTTGCCAATATCGCCGATCTGACAGTGAACGAACCGATGGACGTGGCCTATCCTGACGCCGACAGCCCCGGTGTGCTGCTCAAGCTCGGACAGGCGGTCGAGGGCGGGGTCGGGCCGGACAGCGACATCGTGGCGTTTTCGGTCCTGTGCCCGCACAAGGGCTGGCTGATGAGCTACGCCGCCGAGGACAAGACGCTCAACTGTCCCGGGCATCATTCGCGGTTCGATTGCGAATCTGGCGGCCAGCAAATCTGGGGCCACGCCACCAGCAACCTCGCCCAGTTCCTGCTGAGCGTGGACGACAACGGTGACATCCATGCGAACGGCGTAGACGAGTTGATCTACGGCCGCTTGTCCAACGTGCTCTGAGGGAGAGAGATAAATGGCTTACAAAAGACAGATCGACCGTCTGCCGATCATCCCCGCGGACGCTGACGAATTCAACGTGACCTGCCACTACTGCATCGTTGGCTGCGGCTACAAGGCGTACACTTGGCCGATGAACCGTCAGGGCGGCACGGCGTCAAGCCAGAACAAGTTCGGCGTGGACCTGAGCGAACAGCAATATCAGGAAACCGAGGCGTGGTATGCCCCATCGATGTACAACGTCGTCCGCCAGAACGGTCGAGATGTGCATCTGGTGGTTAAGCCTGATACGAATTGCGTCGTCAACTCGGGCCTCGGGTCCATCCGCGGCGCACGCATGGCGGAAAACCGGCCTTCTAAAGTGACCGGCACGCAACAGCAGCGCCTGTCTGACCCCTTGGTCTGGCGCAATGGCGTCTGGCAGCCGACGTCCTGGGACGATGCGCTCGACCTCGTGGCGCGGGTCACGGCCAAGGTCGTCCTGCAGGGTTCGGAGGACGACATCGTTGTCTCGATGTTCGACCATGGCGGCAGCGCCGGCGGTTACGAAAACACCTGGGGTACCGGCAAGCTCTACTTCGAGAGCATGAAGATCAAGAACTGCCGCATCCACAACCGCCCCGCCTATAACTCCGAGGTCCATTCCTCGCGTGACATGGGCGTGGACGAATTGAACTACGCCTATGAAGACTACGAGCTGACCGACACGATCTTCATGGTCGGCGCAAACTCGATGGAGACCCAGACCAATCTTTACCTGAACCACATGGTCAAGGGCCTGCAGGGTGGCGCGAAGATGATCGTCGTCGATCCGCGTCGGACGCTGACCATCGCGTCGTCCGAGCAATATGCCGGGCCGGAAAACGTGCTGCACCTTGCAATCGCCGAGGGCACGGACATGGTCCTGTTCAACGCACTGCTGACGCATATTGTCGATCAGGACTGGATCGATGCGGACTTCATCGCCGCTTCGACCTTTCAGAGTGGCGAAGCGGTCGCGCAGGACGAGGCGCACCCCGCGGGTCTGGGCAGTCTGGACTACGCGATGCAGACCTGCCGCACCTCGCTTGACGAGGCCGCGGAAATCTGCGGCGTGCCAGCTGCCGACATCCAGAAGGCTGCCGAATGGATCGCGCAGCCCCACGAGGACGGCAGCCGCCGCAAATGTGTGACCTGCTATGAAAAGGGCATCATCTGGGGTAACGACAACTATCGCACCATCGGGGCCTTGGTGAACATCGCGCTGGCGACTGGCAATATCGGCCGCGAAGGCGGTGGCGCCTGCCGTCTTGGTGGCCACCAGGAGGGGTATTTCCGCCCGGCCGACGGCCATGTGGGGCGCCCGGCCGAGTATGTCGACCAGTTCCTGATCCGTGGCCTGGGCGGCGTGCATCACATCTGGGCCTGTGACCACTACAAGACGACGCTGAACGCCTCCGAATACAAGCGTGTTCACAAGAGGCGTTCGGATATGGTCAAGGATGCAATCGACATGGCCGCGGGTGGCACCCGCGAACAGGTCGTCGATGCCATCGTCTCGGCGATCAATGCGGGCGGTCTCTTCGTGGTGGACGTGGACATCATCCACAGCCAGATCGGCCAGAATGCCCATGTCATCCTGCCCGCCTGCGAAGCGAGCGAGATGAACCTCACCTCGATGAACGGCGAGCGACGTCTGCGGTTGTCCGAAAAGTACATGGACCCTTTCGGCAACTCTCTGCCCGATGCGCTCATCGCGGCGAGGATGGCCCAACACATGGAGCGTGTGCTGCGCGAGATGGGCGAAGACGCCTATGCCGACCAGTTCCAAGGCTATGACTGGGAGACCGAAGAAGACGCCTTCATGGACGGCTATGGCGCTGCTCATACGGCGGTGACCTACGAGCGTTTGCGCGAAGCTGGAAACAACGGCGTGCAGGAACCGGTCACGGGCTATGAGAATGGCCAGCTTGTCGGCACGACGCGCCTTTATACCGATGGCGTGTTCACACGGCACGGCCGCGAGGACGGCAAGGCGCTGTTCTGCGCGGCGGGTTGGCGTGGATGGCAGGCTCCGGGCAAGGCGCGCGAACAGGCAGCGCACCGGTTCTGGATCAACAACGTCCGCGCCAACATCTTCTGGCAGAACCAGTTCCTCGACCAGAACAACGATTTCGTGCAGGACCGCTATCCGCACCCGTTCGTCGAAATGCATCCGGATGACATGGTCGACCTAGGGCTGAACCCCGGCGACCTGCTCGAGATCATCAACGACAACGGGGTGACGCAAGGCATGGCTTACCCGATGCCGACGCTCAAGCAAAACACGGTGGCGATGGTGTTTGGCTCGCCCGCGGGTAGCCAAGGTAACGTCGTGAACGCTGGCGTGAACGAACTGGTGCTGCCGGATTACAAGCACTGCTGGGGCGACATCCGCAAGATCTCGGATGCGACGGCCCAGACACGGAACATCTCGTTCAAGTCACACGAGATCATGCTCTGAGACATGAGATGCGGGTCCGCTCCGGATACCGGGGCGGGCCCTTTCCTTGGGCGGGGAAACGGTTCTGTTGCAAATTTTCAGATGATTTGAGAGTAGGCTTGCGCTGGACATAATTATGCTGCGAGCTGAGCAAACTGCTGGAATGCGGTCGCGCCTTTGGCTTTGAATTGGCCCTTGCGGATCAAGTGCGTGGTCTCGATGCCCTCGAGCGTGGCCGAGGCGGGATGAAACGCTTTGAAGCCGAGGGTGCGCTCGGTGACGCCCTTGATAAACGGATGATCCTGCTCGAGGATATTGTTCAGGTATTTGACCTGCAGGATCTTGATGCTCTGCCCTGTTCCAGTGCATTTCAGGATCACGTTCACAGCCTCCAACCCCGCCAGATTGGCACCGCTTTTATTGATGACGACACGGTCGGGGACGCCGTTGGTGCCAATTGCGCGCCGGAAGAAGCGCCGTGCCGCTGGCTTGTCACGGCGCTCTGCCCGACAAGACCTGGTTGTGGAGTCGTTCTTTCGCCTCCCAAGAATGCATAATCCAACGCTTCTTTTCCGTGTGGTCATTGCCAAACAACTGAGCCCAAACTGGCGGGCTGCTGTCAAGGCAGTGTGTCCGCAGACACGCTCACAGGGTGAGCTCGTAGCTTGTGCTGCGGCCACCAGCCTCGCCTTTGCGAAGAAGCCCCAGATCCAGCAATGCCGCGATATCGCGGTTCGCGGTGTCTTGAGAGCACTTTGCGATGGTCGCCCATTTGGACGATGTCATCTTGCCCTCGAAACCGTCAAGCAGTCGGTTCAGAATCTTGATCTGGCGCTCGTTCAGCGCCAGCGCTGCGGCGCGTTCCCAGAACTGGGCCTTGGCGATGACTGCTGCCAAGACACCATCGGCGCCATGGATTGCCCGGCGTAGGCAGGCAAGAAACCAGGTCAGCCAATCCGTCACATCCGTCGGGCCCTTCTGGGTGCGCTCCAGCTCATCATAATAGTCTGACCGCTCGATCCGGATCTGCGCCGACATGCTGTAGAAACGCCGCGGGCTGGCCTCGGATCGCGCAAGCGCCAGATCAGCGATGGCGCGGGCGATGCGGCCGTTGCCATCCTCGAACGGGTGGATCGTCACGAACCACAGATGCGCCAGAGCCGCCTTGATCACCGGATCGGTGGCCAAAGGTGCGTTGAACCATGTAAGGAAGACGTCCATTTCCGCGGCGATCCTGTCGGCCGGAGGGGCCGCGAAATGCACGCGCTCTCGGCCGATCGGTCCCGACACTACCTGCATCGGCCCCGAACTGTCGTCGCGCCAATCACCGACGCGGATCCGTGTCATGCCGCTGCGTCCGGTGGGGAACAGGGCGGCATGCCAGCCGAACAGACGCTCCGCCGTCAAGGGTGCGGTGTAGTTCCTGGTCGCATCCAGCATCACCTCGACGATGCCCTCGACGTTGCGGTCGATCGGGGGCAGGGCCCCGATATCGATACCAAGGCGTCGTGCGAGCGATGACCGGACTTGTGTGGCGTCCAGCGCCTCGCCTTCGATCTCGCTGGTCTTGAGCACATCCTGTGTGAGCGTCTGCAGCACTGCTTCTTCGCGCAGCTTGAACCCAAGGGATTCCATCCGGCCAATCAGGCGGCCCTGATCGTGCCGCACTGCCGCCAGCGGTGTCGCGATGCTGCTGTCGCGCCAGGTCAGTGTCGGCCAGTCTGGCCTCTCCCAGATGTACATCGCAAACTCCGCGCTATATGCGGCGATTATGCAGTTCATTCGCCGCATCCGCAAGATTTAACTCCGCAAAAAGTGCGGAGATTGGCGCGGCTATTCTCCGCATGAGGTCTTTGAACAACGGCCGAGCTTGATCGGAAGCCATCACTGGCTAAAAATGGCATGGACTTCGTTCATGCGAATTCCCTCAGCCATTTCCATCTGTGGTGCCACATGTACATGGATCAGCGCACTTCGAACGTTCATCGTCTTTTGGCTGATCATGTTCGCAGCCCCTCCCTCCGTCACATTCGTGATCCGCATTTTCTGACTAAGCTTGCCTTGCAGATCGTGAAGTCTGAATTGATGCGGTGGATGCCCCCACCGGCCGGCATCGTATACCATGACGTGTGTGGATGCCCCCTGTTTGGCAAGCGTTATCTTCGATTTTCGGCGGGGTCTTCGATCGGACGTGTGTCAGGCCTCTGAGTGTGGCCTTTCATGACGCCACGGGCCGGTATGCTGTTCGGAAGGCTGGGGTCACATCGATTTAGAGAGCTGTCAGCGCTCGTGCCCCGGGTCTGAATTTTCCTGCCTTGAACTTCGAAGTCCGTATCGCGTACTCCTCGACGATCGCTCACCCTAGCCTTGCGGCCATGTCGTGCCCTTTCCCCTTTCAGTTTCAGGTCACGCCATTCGATAATTCTCCTGCTTTGTTGTAACTGCCCAGATCATCCGGGCCATCTTGTTTGCTAAGGCAACGGCAGCAACCTCTTCGGCTTGCGCGCGACAAGTGCGGCCAGCCTGTTTGGACCGGGCCTGCGGGGGGGCGCCGTTGGCGTAGTCTGGAATCTGAGAGGAGGCTTGTCATGCGGCCTGCTTCCGTGGTGTTGCCCGCGACATCGGTTTTTGGCCCCGCGGAAGATCTCGATGATGCGCCTGGGGCCGTAGCAACAGGGGCACGGTTCGCGCAGGGTGAGTGGGATGATCTCGGCGTCGGGTCCCGACTCGGCGGTCTGTTCGGGGTGCTGGATGTGGTCACGGGTTGGCTGAAGAACAGGTTACTGAAGCCTGCCTCGATCACAGTGGCACCGTCCAGCGCGCCCTCGACATCGCCATCGTTGCGCAGGCGGCTGTTGCGAAACTCGTCTGTCCGGGCGTCGGTCAGTTCCTGCCACATCTCGGCGGAACTGGCGGGATAGGCGGGGGCACCTGCCCGGTGGTCCGGCCGCGATCAGCGTGGTGCCATACCTCATGAAGAGCTCGAACACCGCCTAGCCAGGTCTGGAAATGTTCGCGATCGGTCGGCGCATGCATTCGACCGGCTTCTGCAAGCATCGTCTTCTATGTATGCTGTTGAGCTCCTTGAAGTCAGTGATTATCCGACTGCTCAAGAAAATCAACAAAGTGTTGGGTCGGGAGGCGCAGGTTTTCGGATGCCCAGACAGCCTCCGTGACCATTACGTCGTCAATGTCAGAGATCGGCAAGGGCACCAAACCGCCAGTGGCGAAGTCGTAGATGCTTTCGGTCAAGATGGTGATGCCCATTCCGCAGGACACAAGACCAAGAATTCCAACGGAGTTGAAAGCCTCCTGCACGATGCGCGGCTGAAAGCCAGCCTTGCGGCAATGCGGAAAGAGATAGTCGTAGAAATGCGCCCAGGCTTCGGTCGGCCCATGCACGAAATCCTCATCAGCCAATTCGGCCAGCTCAACAGAGGAACGCGATGCCAGGCGATGGCCTTCCGGCACGATGCAGATCGGACGGTCGGTCTGCACTACGCGGCTGCGAAACCCTGGTTGTCGCACCGGCCCGGTAACAAATCCAATATCGAGCTTGTCGTCCCTCAACTGCTGAAGTTGTGCGGTAGTAACCCCGTGATGCGGGCGCACGGTGATGCCGGGGTGCCTTTGATGAAACTGCTTGAGCAATTCGGGCAGTGCATCGGCGATGGCGAAATCAGTATAGCCCACCCGCAGCGCACCGGCCTCGCCGATGCTGACCCGGCGCGTCAGGTCGATGGTGGCCTCCACTCCGTTTAGTACGCGCTGACCGCCCTCGCGAAAGGCACGGCCCGCATCGGTCAGGCGGACGAAGTTCTGTGAACGGTCGAACAGCGTGACGTGCAACTCCGCCTCGAGGTGCTGGATCGTGCGGGTGAGGGCAGGTTGCGATATGTGAAGATGTTCCGAGGCGCGTCGGAAATTCAGGTCCTCGGCGAGGACCAGAAAATAGCGGATATGGCGCAGACCAATTTTCATGATACCTTTTATGCATTAGAAACTAATCAATTGATATTATACTTGCAGGTCCGGCCCGGCTACCCTGACCGGATAACAAAAACAAAAATTCCACATGCAACCGGGAGCGATCATGTCACATTCACCCTTTCAGATCTTCGCCGGGCCCTTTGCGGCCCTGACCCTCGTCGCGGGCACGGCCTCGGCGCAAGATGTCACTATCAATCTCGGCTATGCGGCCTCCGAGACCAGCACCTATGCCGTGCTCGCCGACAAGTTCGAGGAACTGGTCGAGGAATATACCGAAGGCAGCGTCGACGTGAAGGTGCGCTGCTGTGGTCAGCTCATGGGCGAGGACGAGGCATTCAAGGCGATGCAGCTTGGAACCGTGGACATGTTCGTTATCACCGGTAACAACATCTCGCCGCATTTTCCGCTGATGGATGCGTTCGTTCTGCCCTACATCTTTCAAAACAAGGAGCATGCTTACCGCGTGCTCGAAGGTGAGGTCGGGCGCGATTTCGCCGCGCAGCTTCAGGCGGCGACAAACGTGCATCTGCTGACCTACGGTTTTGTCGGGGATCGCGATTTCTACAATTCCAGAAGTCCGATCACCTCGGTGGAGGACATGGAGGGGCTGAAGGTGCGTGTCCCAAAAAACCAGGTGATGATCGACACCTACGAGGAATTCGGCGCGGCACCCATTCCGCTGCCCTGGGCCGATACGCCGACTGCGCTTCAGACCGGCACGGTGGAAGGGGCGGATAACGGCACCTCCTTCATCAAATCGCAGAAGTTCTACGAGATCATGCCCTATTTCACGGTTCTGGAGCATTTCACCTATTTCTCACCGCTCTTTGCCAGCGACCGCGTGATGAATAAGCTCGATGAGGCGCAGCGCGACGCGGTGATGCGGGCGGCCGCCGAGGCGGGTGTTTATCACCGCAAGGAAATGGCAGAGCAGACCGACGAAATCCGCGTCTTCCTGACTGGCGAGGGCGGCATGGAAACAACCGAAGTCGACCTCTCTGGCTTTATCGAGGCGGGCCTGCGTGTGCAGGATCGCTATGCCGCCGACAAGGGGGATGCCTTCATAGCCCTTGTGGAAGCTATCCGCGCCGAGGTCGAGTAACCCTTTCTGAGCCACCGCACGGGGGCAGCGCTCCTCCGTGCCATTTGACACCTTCAGGGTGGAGGCGGGACCATTGCTTTCCAAGCTAGACAGGTATTTCGAAGAGGTGATCTGTACGATCTGCCTGACGGTTGTGGTGGGGTCTGTCCTGCTTCAGGTCATCTTGCGCTACTTCTTTTCGACCGCCGCCGCCTGGGCCGAAGAGACGGCCGTCTACGGCATGATCTTCGCGGTCTATCTCGGGGCCACGATGGCGGTCCGCGAACGCGCGCACATCCGCATCACCCTGTTGGTCAGCCGCCTGCCGCGTGCCTTGCAGGTAGGGGCCGTGGTGTTGGCCGATACGCTCTGGGCCGGCTTCGTGATCTTCATGATCGTGCAGACCACGATCTACACGCAGCTTCTGTTCAACGTCACCTATATGACCCCAGGCCTAGGGATCGAGCAGCGATGGGTGCAGATGATCATCCCCATGGCCTTTGGCCTGATGCTGTTTCGCATCTTTCAGGTCTATTGGCGGTGGGGGCGTGACGGCTGGAAGGATCTGCCGCTATGAATGGCCCCCTTGTCATGGCTGCGGTCTTCGTCTTTGCGATGGCGATCGGCGTGCCCATTCCCTTCGCCGCCGGGCTGGCCACGGTCGCGGGCCTGCTGATCGCGGACATTCCCCTCACCCTGATGGCGCAGGCGGCCTGGACAGCGTTCGAGCCGTTTCCGCTGGTGACCATCCCGCTCTTCATCCTTGCGGGGCAGTTGATGGAACAGGGCGGCATGTCGGAAAAGCTGGTCACCATCGCAAAGCGCCTTGTGGGCGCCTACAAGGGCGGCATGGGGCTGGTGACGGTGGTGGCCTGCATGTTCTTCGCCGCGCTCTCGGGGTCGGGCCCCGCGACCACCGCCGCTATCGGCTCGATAACCATTCCGGCGATGCAGAGGGAAGGTTATCGCTCGCGCTTTGCCGGGGCCATCGCCGCTTCGGCGGGCGCACTCGGCAGCATGATCCCGCCCTCCAATCTCTTAATCATTTTTGCGCTGGTCACCGATGTTTCCATCCCGCGGCTCTTTCTGGCGGGAATCCTGCCGGGTCTTATCCTGGGGCTGATGCTGATGGTCGTGGTTTTCGTCATCTCGTGGAAGAACGGCTATGGCGGCACCGAAGAGCGGTTTCGCTGGGGCCCGCTGCTCTGGGCGTTATGGGATGGCAAATGGGCGGTTTTCGCACCGATCCTGATCCTCGGCGGCATCTATGCCGGCATCTTCACCCCGTCCGAGGCGGCGGCGGTGGCAGTTGCCTATGGTCTCTTCGTCGGGCTTTTCGTCTACAAGGGCCTGACATGGGCCAAGCTGCTACACGCGTTCAAGTTCACCGCCATCGTCATCGGCACGGTGCTGTTTATCCTCGGCTCCACCAAGGCGTTCGGCCAATTGGTGACGATCTTCGACATTCCCAGCGATATCCTCGCGCTGTTTCAGGGGCTGATCGCCTATCCGTGGATGATCATGCTGTTCATCGGGATCTTCTACATCCTCGTCGGCATGTGGCTGGAGAGCATTCCGCAGATCATCATCTTCACCGCCGTGTTCTTTCCGCTCGTGACCAGCCTCGGCATCGACCCGGTGGTGTTCGGCATCTTCACCGTGATGACCTGCGAGATCGGCTTTCTGACACCCCCCATCGGCGTCAATCTCTTCGTCGCAGCTCGGATCAGCAAAATCTCGATCGAGGATATATCAGTCGGGGTGCTGCCGCTGCTCATCCCCTACATGCTGATGATCCTGCTTCTCGTCTTTTTCTCGGACTGGGTCACCTGGCTCCCCGATCTCGTCTACGGCCCGCAACTGAGGTAAGCGCATGAATGAAGTCCCCCTAACCGGCTATACCGACCGTCTCTCGGCGCGGCCGGGCGAAGATATCGCCTTCAAGGTCTCGTCGACCAGTGGTGGCCGCTATCGCGCACGACTGGCCAGGTCGATCTGCGCCGATCCGAACCCAGTGGGCATGGGCATCACCGAAGTGGATGCAAGCGCATGGTTCGCACCGCGCGATCTGCCAGCCCGGCATCAGCCGTTCTTTCCCGGTTCCTACGGCCATAGCGACGCAGCAATCACGCTGCCCGCTCAGGGCAACGTCACTCTGTCTGCCACGATCCAACCCACGTACCTCAATGGAGGTGATCAGGCGGTTCTGTCCTGCGGTCCACTGACAATGGGGCTCGATGCAGAGGGCTGCCTTTTCGTAACAGCGGGGGCGGCGCGGGTCACGTCACCGGTGCCCCTGCCACCGCATCGCTGGTCGCAGATCGAGGCGCGATTGACGGATGGTCACGCGACGCTTGTCCAGACGGTTCTTGGACACCACAGCCGCGAGACGCATGAGGCAAGCGGTGCGCTGTCTCGCGCCGCGATCACGGCCCCTGTCGTCCTTGCCGCAGGTTTGGCTGATACCCGGGCGACAGAGTTCTTCAACGGCAAGATCGAGGCCCCGGCCATCGTAGGCCCGGAAGGAATGATCGCGGCCTGGGATCTGGCGCTCGCGATTTCGTCGGCCCATGTGCCCGCCCTGACCGGACCGGCGTTGCAGCTTGTCAACTTTCCCACCCGTGCGATGACCGGCTCGGACTGGGACGCCTCCGAAATGTGCTGGCGGCACAAGCCCGCGCATTACGGCGCTATCCATTTCCACGAGGACGATATCTATGATTTCGGCTGGCAGACCGATTTCACCCTGACCGTACCCGATGACATGCCGTCGGGCGTCTATGTCATGCACATCGAAGGCGATCATGGCAGCGACGCCTTACCGTTCTATGTCTGTCCACCTAAGGGCATGCGGCGCGCCGATCTCTGCGTGTTGATCCCGACCTTAACCTATGTGGTCTACGGCAACCATGCCCGGCCCGATTACGACCCGGCATGGCAGAGCCGCATGCGCGATTGGGGCGCCTATCCGTATAATCCGGCGGAATATCGTGAGTATGGCCTGTCAACCTACAACACCCATTCCGACGGGTCGGGCATCTGCCACGCCTCGCACCGGCGGCCGCTGTTCAATTTCCGGCCTGGTTTCGTTACCTTCGGGGCTACTACCTGCTCGGGCCTGCGGCATTTCCCGGCTGACAGCCACCTGATCAGCTGGCTGCATGCCAAGGGCATGGAGTATGATATCATTACCGACCACGAGTTGCATGCCGAAGGGGCTGAGGTTCTGGCCGGGTACAAGGCCGTCACCACCACCACCCACCCCGAATACCACACCGCCGAGACTCTGGACGCACTGCGCGATTATCGCGATTCGGGTGGCAATCTGCTCTATCTGGGGGGCAACGGCTTCTACTGGCGCATCGCCCGGCATGCCGAGAATGACAGCCTGCTCGAAATCCGCCGAGCCGAGGACGGCATCCGCGCATGGGCGGCGGAACCGGGCGAGTATTACAACGCCTTCGATGGCACCTACGGGGGCCTTTGGCGGCGCAGCGGGCGGGCACCGCAGGCCCTCGTCGGGATCGGCTTTGCCGCGCAGGGCGAGTTTCACGGTGCGCCTTATCAGCGGATGTGCTTCGATCCGAGGTTCGACTGGCTCTTTGAGGGCGTAACCGATGATCTGTTCGGCGATTACGGGTTCAGCGGCAACGGTGCCGCAGGCTTCGAGCTTGACCATGTCGATCATCGCATCGGCTCGCCGCAGGACCACGTTTTGCTGGCACGCTCCGCAGGCGACAATCAGGCCTTCATGCTGGTCCCCGAAGAGCAGCTTACCCACCTGACGAACCTGACCGGCGGGCCGGAGGAAGACGCCAAACACGCAGATCTGATCTATTTCGACCTGCCAAAAGGCGGATCGGTCTTTTCGGTCGGATCGATCACCTTTTGCGGCAGCTTGCCGTGGAACGGGTTCGACAATGATGTCTCGCGACTGTTGGACAATTTTCTGCGCTGCAAATTGGCGCTGCAGTAAACTCGAGTTATCCGAGTTCAAGAAGGCTCGGGAAGAGAGCCGCAATTTCTGCGCTCGCAAACGTCAATTTTTCCACAATATGGGCGATTTCCGGTCATTCGCGGCACCCAATTAGACCAAGCTAGAGCGCAGCAAAGCAACCATTCAAAGTCCGAGAGGCACGACCACGATGCTGCGGTTTGGACCAAAGTCTGCTACGCGCAGGAAGCGGAGTTTGCAAAGGCATGGTTGGTTCATGACAGCCAACCTTCGAGCCAATTGCGGTGAATGCCAGTAGTGAGCCCATTTTGACTGAGTTGGAGGTGCGGGCCCTGCAGTTACAACGGCGAAGTAGCTGGGGTGCCAGATAAAAACCTGCCCTCGGCCGACCCTCATTCCAACCACATTGCTTGACTGGTATCCCTCGCAAATGGGCCTGCCGGGTGGAAACCCATGTTCAAAACAAGGTCCATGACGGAAACGAGATCAGTCTGGACGAGCAAGTGCATTTGCCACGTCGCGCCGCGCCGATATACCATCGGCTTGCACCTGCGCGTGCAGCCAATCCGAGAACTCCGGAACCATAGGATCGTTTTTGCGCGCAACCGAAGAGGCGACCGAGTAGATCACGAAGGGCATTGTCACTGTATCGAAGTCGCTCACATGATCCGAAAGGACCAGTTTGCAGCAAACGGAACAACCCCCTTCCAGAAATTTGCTGCGCTTGCGGCATAATCATGCCCGCAGGTTAACCTTTTCAAAGCCTTGCTAAAGTTTGCGACAGAACCGAAACACGCGGGGGGCGGGTCCGTCCTGCCCCCCGCTCTGTTCCCTGACCGTCAAAGGGCGGAATTCAGGGCTGTTGCGCCTTTGAAATCCAAGCGCGCGTCTGCTCCAGTATCTCGTCCGACAAGGCACCATCATCGACGGCTCGGGCAAGGATCATCGCGCCGACCATCGCCGACCATGAGCCTATCGCCGCCCGACGCGAGTCTTGGCTGCACTGATCGGACAGCGCGTCGGTGATTCGGTCAATCTGCGCCTGTAGCCCGGCGGCCATCGCGGCGCGCGATTTGGCAGGCTGTTGGCGGGTGTCCGAAGCGAGCGCTGCCGTCGGGCAGCCTGTGGCGGCGCGGTCGCGGTGCCGGGGCGAAAGGTAAGACTCAAGATAGGCGTCAAACCCGCGACTGACCCCCGAATCCCCGGCAAGGGCATGCTCCAGCGTCTGTGCGATCAGATCGCTTTTCGAGCTGAAATGCCCATAGAAACCGCCATGGGTCAGCCCAGCGGCCTGCATCACCTCGGCCACCGACACCTGATCAAAGCCCCGATCCTTAAACAGGCGGCTGGCTTCGGCAAGGATCCGATGGCGGTTTTCTGCCATCTGTTCGCGGGACACTTTCATGGCTTGACCTCTCTGTTTCCTGCTCTTGACATATTCATGATGGTCATCATATTAGAGATCAATCATGATGCGTGTCATGAATATAGCCCCGATCCAGAAAGAGAGCAATGCCATGACCAAACCCACAGTCCTCATCACCGGCGCATCGACCGGAATTGGTGCGATTTATGCCGACCGTTTCGCGCGCCGCGGCCATGACCTTGTGCTGGTCGCCCGTGACCAGGTGCGGATGGAGGCTGTGGCTGCCCGTTTGCGTCAAGAAACCGGCGTAGCGGTCGACATCCTTCAGGCGGATCTGACGCAAGCCACCGAGCTCGCCACCGTCGAGGCGCGGCTGCGCGACGACGCCAGCATCGGGATTCTGGTCAACAACGCCGGAACCGGCATCGGCGGCAGCTTCATCGAGCAAAGCACCGACTCCGTTGCGCAGCTTGTGGCGCTTAACACCACCGCGCTGCTGCGGCTGGCCAGCGCGATTGCGCCGCGTCTGGCGAAATCCGGCGAGGGCGCGATCGTCAACATCGGCTCGGTGGTCGGACTGGCGCCCGAGTTCAGCATGACGGTCTACGGGGCAACCAAGGCTTTCGTGCTGTTCCTGTCGCAGGGGCTTAGCCTCGAACTTGGGCCGAAGGGCGTTTACGTCCAAGCCGTGCTTCCCGCCACGACGCGCACCGAGATCTGGGATCATGTCGGGGCTGACGTCAACACTTTGTCCAATGTGATGGAGGTGGGCGATCTGGTTGACGCGGCGCTGGTCGGCTTTGACCGCCGCGAAACCGTCACCATCCCGCCGCTGCCTGATGCCGGGCAATGGGAAGCCTATGACGCCACCCGCCAAGCGATGCTGCCCGGTTTTCGCAATGCCCAGCCCGCCGAACGCTACCGCAAGTCGGCCTGAACGAACACGCCACAGCAACCGTGCTGAACGAACGCAATTCCCAACCGAAAGTCTGAACATGACAAACAATGCACTCTTTCAACCGGTCACGGCACCGTAAGCTTAATGCACGGCCTCCATTGATGTGCGATGGGGCCGCATGATCACAACCAACACCGCACCGCTTTATCACCGCCACCGATTTCCACCTGAGGTGATCGCCCAAGCGATCTGGCTGTATTTCAGGTTTCCGCTCAGTTTGCGGATGGTCGAGGATATTCTAGCCGAGCGAGGTATCATTGTTTCGCACCAGACGATCCGAACCTAGGCTGAGAAATTTGGACGTCATTTTGCCGCCGACATTCGCCACAGATCGGCCGGTAAATTTGATGGCAAGTGGCACCTCGACGAGGTCGTGATCACGATGCGCGGCAAGAAGCATTGGCTGTGGCGCGCGGTTGATAAGGACGGATTTGTTTTAGACGTTTTGGTACAAAGTCGTCGCAATAGGGCCGCAGCTAAGCGCATCATGCAAAAACTTCTGAAGCGGCAAGGGGCAGCCCCGCGTGTCATGATAACGGACAAACTCCGGTCATACGGAGCGGCAAAACGCGAAATCATGCCCAGTGTTGAACACCGATCGCACAAGGGTCTGAACAACCGATCTGAGAATTCGCACCAACCGACGCGACAACGGGAGCGAGGGATGAAGACGTTCAAATCACCTGGTCATTTGCAGCGGTTCCTGCCCATCCACGATCCCATAGCCAACTTGTTCCATCTTCCGCGCCACGAAATGCCGTCCACCGACTTCCGCGAAATGAGATCGCTCGCCATGCAAATTTGGCGCGAAATCGCTCAGGTTGAAGTCGCGTAAGGATCAAACTGCTAGATTCCCTTGGCTGGAGTCAGTTAACTTTACGGTGCCGCCCCGCCCTCAGCCATCTTGAGGCGGGACAGGCTCGTTCATGACGGCGCGCACGGTGCGGGTCGTAATATCTTCGCCCGTGTTCCGGTCGATCAGCATCGGTGCGATCGGCTGATTGGTGCTGCGCGACAGAAGGGTCACCGCCGATTCACCTTCCAAAGGAACGTGCGCATTGGCCCAGTCGATCAGAGAAACGAGTATGGGATAAAGCGCCTTGCCTCTGTCCGTGAGCCGATATTCGTACCGCACAGGGCGATCCTGATAGGCCTCGCGCCGCAGAACGCCGTCGGCCTCGAGAGTTCTTAGACGATCTGCAAGGACATGACGCGTAATGCCCAAGCGGCTCTGCATCGCATCGAAGCGCCGAATTCCCAAAAAACACTCCCGAACAACCAGCATCGTCCAACGGTCGCCAATGACGGACAATCCGCGGGCAACTGGGCATGCATCTGAGTGAAGCTCGTTCCATTTCATACCCCTCTCGTATCAGGAATTGACAGGTTCCGGAAGGGAACTTACACATATAGAGTTCCCTTTTGGAACTTATTGGCTGAAAAGCCGTATTGGGCGCGTCTGAAGAGGGCAGCATGCAAATAAAAGAACGGTTCTGCCTCGCGAGGCAACATGCCTTATGCGGCTCGCCTGCATCCTGTTTTCGCGTGAGAGAGCGGCAATGAGCGAGGTTTCTCTTTCGGAAAACACTGAAGCTCCAAGTGCCGCTGCCACGCTGCGGGCCTCTCGCACGCGCGCGCTTTTGACTGCCCCGATCGGACCGACTTTGCTGAAACTGGCCGCGCCGAACGTCTTGGCAATGTTTGTTCAAGCCGCCCAGAGCGTCGCAGAGGCGTATTATGCCAGTGTGTTGGGGGTTACGGCCCTTGCGGGGCTCGCGCTGGTGTTTCCTCTCGTCATGCTAACGCAGATGCTGTCTGCGGGGGCAATCGGCGGGGCGGTTTCCGCCGCGATTGCGCGCGCCCTCGGGGCATCGCAGCAGCAGCGCGCCGCGACGCTAGCGTTGACCGCCGGCCTGATCGCCGTCGGGTTTACACTTGTGTCGGCGGCGCTGATGGCGACAGCTGGGCAAGCGGTGTTCGCCCGTCTGGGCGGTGGCTCTGACGCCATCACGGCAGCATCTACCTATGCCGCCGTCTTCTTTCCGGGCTGTCTCGCCATCTGGCTCTTCAACACGGCCCTCAGCGTCATTCGCGGGACTGGTGACATGCAGACGCCTTCCCTCATGCTGCTATTGGTTGCAACCGGATCCATCCCGCTGACAGGCGCCTTCGCGTTCGGTTGGGGCCCGTTCCCCGCCCTTGGCATCGTCGGGCTGCCGATGGGCCTAATCGTGGCCTACAGTATTGGGGCGCTTGTCGCGATCACGCTGATTGCCACGGGCAGGACCGGACTGATCTTCTCTGGCGCGGCACAACGGATTGACGTCGGTATGTTCCGCGACATCCTGCGCGTTGGAATGATGGCATCGGTGAACACGGTTCTGACTGTCTTCACGACGGTGGTCATGGTCGGCCTCGTCGGGCAGTTCGGCGAAGCGGCCCTCGCAGGCTATGGCCTCGGGGCCCGTCTTGAGTTCTTGATGATCCCCGTGATCTTCGGCATCGGCGCAGCCATGACCGCGATGGTCGGGGCGAATGTAGGCGCAGGTCAGACCGACCGTGCGCTGCGGGTGGCGTGGACTGGATCACTGGCAGCGGCAGTCATCGTCGGGGGTATTGGGCTGATCCTAGCGATCGTTCCGGACCTCTGGCTCGGCCTGTTCCTTGATCCGTCAAACGAGGCCGCGCTCGCCGTCGGGCGCAGTTATTTCCGCATCGTAGCCCCTTTCTACGCCTTTTTCGGCGTAGGCCTCGCGCTCTATTTCGCATCTCAAGGTGCTGGCCGCATGTTCTGGCCCATCATCAGCAGCCTGACCCGCGTAACCGTCGCGGTACTTGGCGCATTCGTTCTAATCCAAGTGACGCCGCTCGGAGTCCGCGGCGTCTTTGCCGCGATTGGCCTCGCAATGCTGGTCTACGGGCTGGTCATCGGGATCGCCATTAAACTGAAGCGCTGGCAGGAGAGACCGCAATGACACTTCTTTACCTTGAGGATTTCACGCCCGGCCGGACCTTCACAACGCGCAGCCTGACGGTGACGCAAGACGACATCATCGCCTTCGCCACTCAGTTCGACCCACAACCTTTTCACCTAGATCCAGAGGCCGCGACTGCGACGTTCTTTCACGGTCTCGCCGCCAGCGGCTGGCACACCGTGGCACTGACGATGCGTCTTCTGATCGGATCGGAGATGTCACCCGCCGGCGGAATCATCGGCGCCGGTGTCGACGAGCTCAGCTGGCTGCGGCCGGTTCGACCGGGCGACACGTTGCGCGCCGACAGCGAGATTCTTGAGGCCCGGCAATCGAGATCGCGTTCGACGCAAGGCCTGATCAAGGCGCGTGTTGTGACTCTGAACCAGAACGAAGATCCCGTTCAGCGCTTTGTCACCAATCTTGTCGTGCAGACAAGGCCGCTCCAGCCAGAGTGACGACGCGGGCACCGTAAAGTTAACCGACTCCAGCCAAGGGAATCTAGCAGTTTGATCCTTACGCGACTTCAACCTGAGCGATTTCGCGCCAAATTTGCATGGCGAGCGATCTCATTTCGCGGAAGTCGGTGGACGGCATTTCGTGGCGCGGAAGATGGAACAAGTTGGCTATGGGATCGTGGATGGACAGGAACCGCTGCAAATGACCAGGTGATTTGAACGTCTTCATCCCTCGCTCCCGTTGTCGCGTCGGTTGGTGCGAATTCTCAGATCGGTTGTTCAGACCCTTGTGCGATCGGTGTTCAACACTGGGCATGATTTCGCGTTTTGCCGCTCCGTATGACCGGAGTTTGTCCGTTATCATGACACGCGGGGCTGCCCCTTGCCGCTTCAGAAGTTTTTGCATGATGCGCTTAGCTGCGGCCCGATTGCGACGACTTTGTACCAAAACGTCTAAAACAAATCCGTCCTTATCAACCGCGCGCCACAGCCAATGCTTCTTGCCGCGCATCGTGATCCCGACCTCGTCGAGGTACCACTTGCCATCAAATTTACCGGCCGATCTGTGGCGAATGTCGGCGGCAAAATGACGTCCAAATTTCTCAGCCTAGGTTCGGATCGTCTGGTGCGAAACAATGATACCTCGCTCGGCTAGAATATCCTCGACCATCCGCAAACTGAGCGGAAACCTGAAATACAGCCAGATCGCTTGGGCGATCACCTCAGGTGGAAATCGGTGGCGGTGATAAAGCGGTGCGGTGTTGGTTGTGATCATGCGGCCCCATCGCACATCAATGGAGGCCGTGCATTAAGTTTACGGTGCCATCAGATAATGCTGCACGATGCCGCGAAGGCCCGGTTCGGGGAAGCTGCGCAGCAGCGATGACAAACCTCGCGAAGGTCCAGTTAGGGCCGTTGAAGTCGATCGACGGCGGAGAGTGGAAGTTCGCTGCGCTCTGCGACAATGGCCACTACTATTTTCGACGCGCAAGCTATGAAGCCAGCCATCGCCCGGCTTCATAGCCCGGGCGACGACGATACCGGGTGCTGTGCGGCCTCACCTGAAGATCAGAAAGAGACCGCTGACAATTGCAAAGACAAGCACGGCCAGACGAAGCCCCGGCCCGCTGATGCGGCTATGGGTCAGCCGCGACAGGCCACTTCCAAGCAGCACAGCGGGGCACAGATACAAGGCGGCAAGAAGTTGCTCCTGACCGATCCGTCCCGCGCCTGCGAGCACAATCAAAGAAAGAACCTCGCCCGCCAGAAAGCACACGGCAACGGTCGAGCGCAAAACCGGTCCTGACGCATGTTGATATAGCAGGGCCAGCGGTGGCCCCCCGATTCCTGTCGAGGTTTCGGTGATGCCGGTAAACAAACCGACCCCAAGCGCGGTAGGCTTGTTTGGATCAAAGGGGCGTGCAAACAGCGCTGCACCAGCCGCAATAATAGTGAACCAGCCAACGGCCAGATCCAGTTGACTTGCAGACAGTGCGGCCAACAGCCAGAGCCCGGCAAATGTGCCCGCAAACCGCCCGACGGTGATCCACTTTGCGCCGTTCCAGTCCACATGTGGCCGCTCGCGCCACGCGACAAGGCTGTTCAGCGGCAGCATTAGGATGAGCAACGTGACAGGAAGCAGGTCGGGTCGCATCAGGCCGATGATCGGTGCCACAATCAGTGCAAAACCGATGCCGATTGCACCTTGAACGAACGCAGAGGCAAACACGATCAAAGATAAAATGAGAAGCAATTCAACGGTCACGATGTGCGTGCCTTCTTGTGTGCTGCGGCAACCGGATGAATGCGTTTGATGTCAGACCTCTCAATCGCGTTGCCCGCATGCGCGCGGATCTCTGCCAGCAATGCGCGGGCATCCCAATCGACAGGCCAGCCCTGCCACAGCCGAAGCTTGCCTTGGGTGAATACCGCATCGATTTGGTCGCGGTTTCCGTAACGCACCAACTCCCAGATCAAATCATAGGTCGGCGTGAATTCGGGCCGATCCAGATCAACCAGAAGAAAGTCCGCCTCAAGGCCGATTTTCACCGCCCCCGTGACCTTAGACAATCCCGCACTGTCGGCGGCACGGCTGGTTACAGCTTCCAGCCAAAGCCAGCCGCCGCCACAGGATGAATCGCCAGTCGCCAGACCGAAGCCTGCACGCTGAAGGCTTTCGGCGGCATCCATCAGGCGAAACCCGTCTGCCCGTGTGCCGTCAGTCCCCAGACCAAAGCGAATGCCCAAGGCCTCCATCTGCAGGGCCGGTGCAATGGCATTTCCCTTCCAGACGCTGGCGACGGGGTTGTAGGCAACCGCTGTTCCGCTGTCGCGTAACAGGTTCAGTTCAGTTGGTGTGACCAATGTCGAATGGGCAATCAGAACATGCGGTCCCAGCGCACCGATGTGCGCCAGATGTTCCAGCGGACGCATGCCACGATCCACAAGAGACCTTTCGACAGCGACAAGGTGTTCATTGACATGGGTCTGGAAAATGGCCCCAGCCTGACCAGCCATCTGCGACACATCACACAGCATCTCATCGGTTCCGACTTCGGGAATGGAAATTGCCAACGAAGGGTGGATCAAGGGATCGTCTTGCCACCCGTCCAGATGGCGCTGCGCCCGATCCAGAATGTCCGCCCGGTCAGGGATATGTGCAGTACCGCCCAGATCGTTGCAGATCAATCCGATCACACTGCGCAGTCCGGTTTCCCGTGCCGCCTGTGCCAGTGCGTCGATGCATCCTCTCGAACGGGTACCTGCATCTACTGCGGTGGTGAAGCCTCCGCGCAAACACTCCAACGCAGATAGTTTTGTCGATAGATAAACCATCCGCTCGGAGAGGCTGGATTCAAGCGGCACCCAGATACGGCGGAAAATCTCGGACGGCTCGCCAAACACCAGCGACTTTCCAAGAGACTGTGTCAGATGCGTGTGGGTGTCGATGAAACCCGGCATCATCAGATGATCGGGAAGGTCAACCGGCGACAGGTCAGGATGACAGGCGGCAAGCGCCGCTGCATCGTCGATTTCGTGGTACTTACCCTTTCGGATAAGCACCCCTTTCCCGCTTTGACATGCGCCGTCAGCATAGAGCTGTCCCGGCAACAACAACAGATCGCCTTGGGCGGCCAGACGCTCGCGAAGGGCAGTCATACGCCTGTCTCCGCTTCGGCCACGGCCTGTTCGGTCTCACTCAACGTCCCTGCGCCGATATGGTAGAACAGGGCGTTGATGATCACGGCTGTGATCGTTCCCATCGCCAGACCGTTTCCAAGGATCATCTGGGACCATTGTGGAAACTGGCTGTAGACGCCGGGCACCAGGATGGGCAGCAAGCCCAATGACAGGGCTGTGGCCAAGGTGAACATATTGCCATGCTCACGCAGGTCGACACGGCGCAACAGATCGATACCGATAACACCAATGATGGCAAATACGATGACTGCAGTGCCCCCGACGACCGGCCCCGGCAAGGCAGACGCCAATCGTCCGATTGGCGCGATCAAGGCGATTACAACCAGAATGACGCCGGCAACAGCAGTCACATACCGTGATTTCACGTTGGTGGCGCGCACGATACCGATGTTTTCGCCAGATGTGATGATTAAGGATGTGCCAAACAAACCACCAACCAGAGATGTCAGCGCATCACCACGGATCGTTTTGGGCACGATTGCGTGCGCATCCCCACGTCGACCGACAATCTCAGCTGTTGCAATGGTCTGCCCTGTCGCTTCGGCCATCGAAATGATGGAAAAGACAATCAGCGGCAGGGCGGCAAGTAGGTTGAACGTGGGCATGCCAAAGGGAAACAACTGAGGGACGGCAATCGCTGGACCGGTTAGAACACCGGACAGATTGACCTGTCCCAGCGCCATCGCAATCAGCGTACCACCGACAAGACCCAGCATAACCGCAAGGCGTTGTAGTGTGCCCTTGAAAAATCGGGCAAAGAGCACTGTCAAAACAATGGTGGCCAAGGCCAGTCCGATCTTCACGGGGTCAGCAAACCCTTCCGATCCGGGTTTTCCCGTGATCGTGCCTCCGTAGATCCGCACAAGGTTGATCGAAACGAGAAGCAACATGGTTCCCACGACGATTGGCGGAAAATAGGCCAACAGCCTGCGGAACACCGGCAATGCGATAAAATAGAAGATCGCCGTCATGATCACTGCACCGACAGCGGTCTGGACATCGGTTTGCATAGCAATCGCCAGAAAGATCGCGATTGGCGCGCCACCCGGCACCATGATGAAAGGCAGGCGCGCACCAAATCCCGCAGGGCCAAAGCTTTGCAGGATCGTACCAAAGCCGCAGATGAGGAATGTCGCGCTGATCAGTGAAACGGTTACCGCATCATCAAAATTCAACGCCTTTGCAACGAGAAATACCGCGGTGATCGGCGATGCCGCCATCACTAGCACATGTTGCAGACCAAACAGGATCAGGCTGCGCAACGGCAGCACCTCATCGGTTGGGTCGTGTGGTTCATCAAGTGTTGTCATTTTTTTCTCCCTGTTGTCGCAAAATTCAGGAACGCAGCCCGAAACGTGGCGATGCAAATCGGTTTGCACGAGCTTTATCTAGCAGAAAATGTGATTCGTGCAAATCGATTTGCAAATCTCGGCCATTCGTTTAACTTTGGTCAAAGAGAAGCGTTCTTGATCTCGGGGTGAAATGAGCAAACCGACAATAAGCGATCTGGCCCGTCTGGCTGCAGTCTCGAAGACAACTGTTTCCCACGCCTTCAGTGGTCGGCGGCATGTTGACCCCGAGACTTGCAAGAAGATTAAGGACTTGGCACGGGAAATGGGCTATCGCCCTAATCGGTCGGCGCAATCCCTTCGCACCGGACGGACAGGCATGATCGCACTTGCATCTTCGATGCCCTTCTCGATTGCAGCCGGGCCATCGCGGCTTGGGTTCTTTATGGAAATCGCAGCGACCGCTGCGGTCGCATCGTTGACACGCAATCAGGCACTTTGCCTGATCCCGCCGATGGAGGCAGACAGCGAGCTTGATGCCATTGCGATGGATGGTGCCATTCTGGTCGAACCCTTTGCGGACGACCCCATGGTGGACCGCTTTTTTAACAGCGGTATCCCGGTCGTTTCAATCGGACGCGTGCCGGGGCGGGATGACATTCCTTTCGTCGATCTACACTCTTATGCGACCGCCCTTATGGTCCTGAACCACCTGCGCGATGCCGGTGCCACCAAGGTCGCCCTGATCACGGGCACACAACGCCGCAATTCCTATCTGGAGACCGAGGCGGCCTATACCGCCTTTTGTGAGAACCACAGCATCCCGCTAACTCTTGTCCGCGTAGATGAAGCCGGAGGGGAAACTGAAGCCGAACAATGTTGTACTGCCTTGCTGGCGGATCATCCCGACCTTGATGCCCTCTATGTGCCCGTCGACGCATTTGCCTCCGGCGCCACCAAAGCAGCCAAATCACTGCATCGGGCTGTGCCGGAAACTTTGCGTTTGGCCACTCGATATGACGGTTCACGTGCAAAGTTGGCTGATCCGCCCCTGACCGCGGTGGATCTGCATTTGGACGAGCTCGCCAAACTGGCCGTTGATCTGTTGATCCAGACAATTGAAGGACAAACCGGCAGGAATTTGATTTCCCCTATGCCGGACTTGGTGCCCCGCCAGTCATCTGGGCAGTGAGGGCGGATTCTGTTGAAAAACACCGTGCTGCGGCCGCAGAGATTTCGCCTTTGAGCGTGTCGTAAGCGCCTTTCCTATCAGACTTTCAGGGGGTCTGTTGCATTAACTAACCTGTCGTCGCAGGTTTGGTGTGTTCATGATGATGGAGGTGCCGATGGCGCAGCGCAAGAACCCGTTCAGGCGGCATCGGTTCCCGCGTGTTGAACGCTGTGAAGGTCCGACATGGTGGGATGGCAGCGCGTGGACACGTGCCGCCATCCCGGTTGGGTCAGGCTTCTTTCGGAACCGGTGTATTCAGCAATTGCTGTTCCCACAGGAGGGCGATGCCGCTGCCTCCGCAATGCTGGATCAGGAGTTGCCCCAATTCTTCGGCGTGCTCGGTCCAGGCCCAGTCGCGCTGCCATTCGGCGACCACCGCCAGCCAGGTCATCATGTTCGCACCCGCGCCGGTCATGCGTTGGATGGCGACCTCGTGGGCCTCGACTGAAGTGCCGCCGGACGCATCCGTGACGACCGTCACGTCCCAGCCATCACCCAGTGCATGGATTGTTGGCATCGCCACGCAGACCTCGGTCCAGAGACCGGCGATGATGAGTTGCTTGCGACCCGTGGCCTTTACCGCGTCGACGACCTTTTCGTCCTGCCAGGTGTTGACCAAGGTCCGGTCGATGACCTCCTGGCCGGGAAATACATCGGTGATCTGCGGAAAGATTGCTCCGCCCCGACTGGCGATGACACTCGTCAGGATTGTCGGGACATTGTATGCCTTTGCGGCTTTCGCCAGCGCCGTCGAGTTGTTGACCACCATGTGGGGATCATGGCTGTTCAGGTTTGCCAGTTGATAGGGCTGGTGGTCGATCAGAACGAGGACGGAGTCTTCGGGGCGTAGAAGTGAGTCGAGTCCGTTGCGAAAGGTCATGGGTGCCTCCTTTTCATGTGCTGTACTCAGCAATGGTTTCTCTCAGTGTGGCGGGCGCAAACTGCGCGTCTGCCTGCGGCGGTATTGCCGGTTCCCACCTGGCGGCGATAGTGCCGTGCGCCGGTACACTGTGTGCAGCGATCCGGGACACAACCCTGTGACCTGTGCGGATAGACCGGGTGTCCGGGTGTCGGGCGACCACCGAAAATACACGAAATATTGGGGTTTGAAGGACGGCAGGCGACTACTCTTCCTGCAATGATCCCGAAGCCGATATGCCCGGTTTTGCGAAAACCGGGACAGAGCTGGATGCTCCCTGGCAGTCAATGGACTTGCAATGTAAAGCGATCGTTTTACATTAGGGCACGCGAGCGCTGGAAAGGGGACCCCATGGATTTGACACGCAAGCTCATTGCGACCGCACAAAACAGCCTTCCGGGCGCGGGTGCGTGAAATCGTTTCCGAAGAGCTTGGACGTGACAACCCCGACCTGGCCGAGCAGGTGCTTCTGCTTTGCGAGGGTGCGACACATGCAACGGTTTATCGGGGCGCGGCGGCGATAACAGCTGCGAGATTGGCGGCAGCTGTCTTTGTCGAAAAAGCACGATCATGAGCCCGGCCCTGCGCATCGGCGCCACGGGCTTTGGCCTGATCGCTGTTTGTTACGGGTTCGCCCGCTTCGCTTTTGGTTTGTTTCTGCCGCAGATCGACGCCGATCTCGGCCTTGGACCGGAATTGAGCGGCGTGATCTCCGGTGGGTCCTTCGCCGGCTACTGCGTCGCGATCATCGTTTCGGCCGTGCTGACCGAGTGGATCGGCGCGCGGGCCGTTGCCACCACGGCGGCCATCGTTGCAGCCGTCGGCATGGCAGGCATCGCGCTGGCGCCGTCGCCGATGGTTTTAGCTGTCGTCGTGATCGTGGCCGGGTTAAGCACCGGATTGGCCTCTCCGCCGATGGCCGAAGCCGTGGCGGCAACCGTTCGCGCGAGGCAGCAAGACGCCACAAATACTACGATCAATGCCGGGACCAGCGCGGGTGTCGCCCTGTCCGGGCCGATCGCGCTGGCAATGGCAGGGCAGTGGCGGCTTGCCTTCGCCTGCTTCGCGGCCCTTGCGGCAATCCTCGCGGTAATCGCCGTGATCTCGTTGCCTGCATCCCGCGGCGGTACGCGGCCGGGCGGGGTTCCGGCCATTACGGGGCAATTGTTCCGGCTGGTCGCGGCAGCGTTCCTGATGGGCGCGGCGAGTACGGCGCTGTGGTCTTTCGGCAGCCAACTGATATCACAGCGCCTGGATTGGGGCATAACCGCATCGAGCTTCCTGTGGAGTTGCATCGGTGCCGGCGGAATCGCCGGGGCCTGGGCCGGGAGCCTGATCGACCGCTTAGGGCTGGAGCGCGTTCACTGCGCGTTCCTTGCCATGATGGCGGCCAGCATCCCGGCGGTTGGCTACACCGTGGCATCCACAGCGACGGCGATGCTGGGCGGCGCGGTTTCTGGGGCGTCCTATTTGATGCTTACGGGGGTCTACCTGGTCTGGGGCCTAAGGGTCCTGCCGCATCGTCCGGCGACAGGGCTGATGGTGGGATTTTTGACGATTGCCGTAGGGCAAACCGCCGGCGCACCGATTTTCGGGGTTTTCCTGGCAGCCTTTGGCGCGGGGCCGACCGTAACGGTATTCGCCGTGCTTGCGCTCATGACAGGCCTTTTTCGGCCCCAAAGGGCCGGGTCGCTCGCCGCGACATGAATCCGGGCTCGACGCGGGCAGAGATTTAAATTCGGGGCGAGAAGGGGAACGGATCGCACAGATTCGGTACCGTTCTGCGACCGCTGTTTGAAGTGAAATCCTGAGTCCTGCTCGACTTTGCCACCTTGAAAGAGCGGGCATAAGGCCGAGCAGGTTTTGCAGAGCCGCCGCGGCTCAGGCCTTTATGAAGGTCAGCAGGTCGGCGTTTATGAGATCAGGATGCGTGGCAAACATTCCGTGAGACAGACGCGGATAGACCTTCAGCGTTCCGTTCGCCAGCAGCTTGATCGACTTCTCCGCCGACGCGGCAATCGGAACAACCTGATCGTCTTCGCCGTGCATCACCAGCGTCGGCCCGGTGATCGCCTTCAGGTCTTCGGTCTGGTCGGTTTCCGAAAAGGCCTTGTTGCCGTCGTAATGCGCCTTGGCGTTGCCCATCATGCCCTGCCGCCACCAGTTCTGGATCATGCCTTCCTGCGGCTCCACGTCATCGCGGTTGAAGCCGTAGAACGGCCCCGCCGGGACATCGCGGAAATATTACGCACGGTTGGCGGCCAATGCTTTTCGAAAACCGTCGAAGACCTTCATCGGCGTGCCCTCGGAGTTGTCGTTGGTTTTGAGCATCAGTGGCGGAATGGCGGCAATGAGAATTGCCTTGGCCACCCGTCCCACCGTTTCCCCGTGCTGCGCCACGTAGCGGGCCACTTCACCACCGCCGGTGGAGTGACCGATGTGAACCGCGTTTCGCAGGTCCAGCGCTTCTGCCACGGCAAAGGCATCGATGGCGTAGTGGTCGATATCGTGACCGTCATCGACCTGCTCGGAGCGGCCATGACCGCGCCTGTCATGGGCGATGACGCGATACCCTTTTGACAGGAAGAACAGCATCTGCGCGTCCCGGTCATCGGAACTCAACGGCCAACCGTGATGAAAGACGATCGGCAGGGCGTCTTTAGGGCCCCAGTCCTCGTAGAAGATCCGGACGTTGTCTTTAGTTGTGATATAGCCCATGGCGTTTTCTCCTTGCGGGATATCGTGAATGGCGGGCCCTGCAGCCAGTGCCGAGCCCGATGGAATGGCCAGGCTTGTTGCGAATGCGGTGCCGGCGATCAGACTTTCACGGCAACTGCGCGGAAGGCCCTTGGCCGTTATGGAATGCGTGGGAAATCTCCTTGGTTGCGTGGAAGTCGGCAAGGGTCTGAATGTTAGTTCCGTATGGGATGCGGTAGCGAGTGCTGCCGGAACGCAGTGTTTCGGACTTCGGAACGCCGAATGCGACGCCTACGATGCAATTGAAGGGAGCCGGTCGAGGCGCCTACATCCGCGGCCGATGGGACAGGCTTGGTGGGAAGACGGTGGAAACCACGTTCCACGATTTCGGCGCTCGTCTGTTCTTAGATGCTATCGACAGCCCGTTCACGCGCCGCTTGTCGGAGCGGCACGTGAACAACCGGATCAGACCGTGGGTCTCAAGATCACGACAGTGCGGCCCGGCCTTGTCCTCGTGACGAGGCAGGAAGAGAACGGGATCACCGTGAGCCAGATCCCCGATTTGGGGAACGGCCAGGCGTGCAGCAGCGTGACCATGCCGAACGGTGCACTTATCAAGTTGGTCCGTTCTGTAGACGTTGTCGAACGGTAGGTGCGACTTCGGAGTCCAGCAGTTCGATCGATCTCATCATCGCCGCCGCGTCTTGAGCGCCGGTGCTCATCTGGAAGTTTATCCGGGAAACGCCTCCGAGCGTCTCGCTGGCAAACAGGATCTTGTCTACGACCGCGGCAGGTTTCCCGATCAGGAACGCGCCTTCCGGACCGGCCATCACGTAGAATTGCTCGCGGGTCGGCTGAGACCAGCCGCGTTCGCGGCCGATCTTTGCCGTCAGCCGGGCCCAGCCGGTGAAGAATGCGTCAGCCGCCGCCGATAATCGCCATCATCAGCGGCAGGCCCAGTGCGTCGTCACGAGCAAAGGATTGCAGCGTCCCGCCCACGCCCAGCCGGAGGGGTAGGCGGACCTGGTGCGGGCGCGGATAGACACCTGGCCGTCGAGCGTCGGACGGAAACGGCCATTCCAGGTGATTTCGGTCGTTTCGCGAAGTTTCAGTAGCAAGTTCATATTCTCGGCGAAGAGGTCGTCATGGTCGGCGGTGTCCAGCCCGAATAATGGGAAGGCTTCCACGAATGCTCCGCGACCGGCGACGATTTCGGCACGCCCGGCAGAGATCAGGCCAAGGGTTGCGAACTGATGGAAAACCCGCCAGCATTGGCCGCGCTCAGAACCGTCACGGCGCTGGTAAGGCGGATATTGCTGGTGCGGGCCGCCGCCGCGAGAATGACTGCCGACACGGCATCGAGGAATTCCGCACGATGGTGCTCACTTATCCCGAAGACATCGAGGCCGACCCGGTCGGCAAGTTCCACTTCCCCGAGGAGGGTTTTCATCCCATCGGTTGCCGAGGGTGGGGCACCTGTCGTCTGATCGGGATTATCGCGGCGAAGCTGTCGATGCCGATTTCCATTACGGCTCCTTAACGCAAATCATTCAATAGAGGCGATCTCGGGCCGATTTTCTCGGAAGAGCCGACCATGCGCTTTGGGCAAACCCGTTGCCCCTAAGCGCATGGCTTCGACGCAGAATTACTGGCCCGACTTCGACTTGGCATGGCGGCCAAAAGGTCGTTGGTGCTGTACGCTACGATAACAGCGTCAACACCTACCTTGTCGACAGCAGCGCATGGGGTGGTTCCATGCGGTCGCCATCCCCGGCCAGTGGGCCGGAGAGCGACAGGCCGTCGCAGATGCGGATGTGAGGTTTCGTCATGGATCAGGTCCCCGGCTGGTCAACACATACGAGAAAGTTCCGGATTTGTCTGTTTTCGAAACAGCTATATCGGTACCGGTCGCGTCGGCGGGGCCGTTGGGTGGCGTGGCGGGCCATTGCAGGCGGGCGACGTAGTCGAGGGCAAGGGCGGGCCTGATCGCGGTGAAGGCAGCGTGCTTTGGCAGGTCCGCCTGCAGCTGAGTTGCGGTGCGGTCGATCGCCACGTGGCCCCGAACGGACTCCGCCGGCTCATGAAGTTCGGCGAACTCCGCGTAAAACTCCCGCGTCGCTGCGAGGTGTCGGCGGAATCATGCTCGTTGAAGACCCGGTCGAGGTTGGCCTGTATTATCGTTTCATAGGTCATTGCTCTTCCCTTCGGACGGAGTGCTGTCAGCTTCGGTCGCCTTTTTTTGCCGCCCGTCGATCACGCCGATTGCAGATTGTACAGCCGGAAGGCATGCCGTTGTATTGCCGTTCCTGAATGAGATGCGATAGTGTCCTACAGCGAATAATTGAGTTGCAGAGCTGGGAACGCGAAAGTGGATGTCGAGGACCTTCGGACGTTCGTGGATGTAGCCGATGCAGGAGGTATCTCAGCTGCAGCACGGCGGTTGGGCGTCTCGAAGTCGATCGTCAGCCGGAGGCTCTTCAAGCTGGAGGGAGAACTTGGCGTCCAGCTTCTGCTGAGGACCACGCGTGGCGCCGCGCTGACGGAAGCGGGAATCACGTTTCGTGAACACGCTGCCCGGATCGGAGCGGAACTAGAGTTAGCCAGGGAGACGATACTTCCGACCGGCGAACTTCGCGGCCGCCTGAGAGTGGCGATGCCACTGACCTTCGGTCCGACCCATTTCGCGCCGGTCCTGGCCGAATTGTCGAAACGCAATCCCAAGCTTCAGGTCCACGCCACCTACAGTGACAGATTTGTAGATATCATCGCGGAAGGTTTCGATTGCGCGATACGTGTGGGATACCTTGAGGATTCGAATCTGATCGCGAAACGCATCGGTCCGATCACCGGAAAGCTGGTTGCAAGCCCCGACTATATAGCCGAGCACGGCGTGCCCGAGACGCTGGACGACCTTGCCACGCACAGGGCGCTCATGCAGGGAACCGAGACTTGGCATCTCACGGATGGCGGTAGGACCATAACCTTTCAGCCGCAGGGCATCTTCAAGGCCGATAACGGCATTGCCCTCATGACGGCATGTGTCGCGGGGCTGGGCATCGGTTACCTGCCGGATTGTATTACTCATCAGCATGTCGCCTCTGGCAGGCTCGTTGAGGTCATGCCAAATCATCAACCTCCTCCCGCGGCCGCTTACGTCATCCGTCCCCCGGGCCAGCATCCCGCGCGAAAGCTGCGGGTTCTGACGGACATGTTGATCGAGCACTTCAAGAAGAATCCTGAGCACTGGGGGCTGTAAACCTGAGTGTCGCAGGTTTCCGCGCTGTCCCCCTGCCAAATTCCCGACATCGCCACCCGGCGGGCGTTCCGCTCGACGCGACGGAAATTTGCGCATTGCGAGACTAGTGCCAGCGCCGGAGGCTGGCGACAGTGGAGGCAGCCGCGCACTCGTTTCGCGCGCCGCCGTCTGGGGCCTGCGTGATAGTCGGCCTCGCTTGCAAGAATGAAGAGGAACGTAATCATGAGCTGGAATCCATCCGTAGATCCGGGTTGTCCCGACGACGTTGGCGTGGACTCGATCGAAACACTCATCATTCCACGCTCGCGCGACCTGGGCAATTTCGAAGTGCGCCGCGCCCTCCCGGCGCCAAATCGGCAGATGGTCGGCCCCTTCATTTTCTTCGACCAGGCCGGTCCGGCCGAGTTCTTGACCGGCCAAGGTGTCGATGTCCGGCCGCATCCGCACACGGGGCTCGGCACGATCACCTACCTGTTTCGCGGTGACTTTCACCACCGGGATAGCACGGGCGCCGATCAGGTCATCCACCCCGGGGAACTGAACTGGATGGTTGCAGGGCGGGGCGTGACCCATTCCGAGCGCACCTCCGCGACGGCCCGCAGCGGACCGAACAGTCTGTTCGGGATCCAGACATGGCTTGCGCTGCCCGACGCGCAGGAAGACATGGTGCCCACCTTCGAGCACTTCGGCAAGCAGGCGCTCCCGGTGATTGAGGACAGCGGCGTGACCGTGCGGCTGATCCTCGGCAATGCTTACGGCGAAGCGGCGCCCGCAAAGATGTTCACGGAAACCTTCTATGCCGACGTGGCTCTTGAGGCCGGTGCCCGCCTCCCCATGCCGGACGATCACGAAGACAGGGGCATCTACATCGTCGAAGGCTCCATCTCGATTGCCGGGCAGGCGTTCGATGCGGGCCAGATGATGGTGTTCCGCCCCGACGACAGGATCACGGTCGCTGCCGGAGAGAGGGGCGCGCGGCTCATGATCCTCGGCGGCGCGACCTTCCCGGGCCCCCGCTATATCTGGTGGAACTTCGTTGCCTCCTCCAAGGAGCGCATCGAGCAGGCCAAGGTCGAGTGGCGCGCCGAGAACTGGGGCAAGGGGCAGTTCGACCTCCCGGCCGACGACCGGGACGAACACATCCCGCTGCCGGACTGAGCGAACCGGACCGGTACCCGACCAGAACTTGCACGACTGTGAACGGAGGACGCTGCAATGAGCCACAAGTGGCCGCAACTCGACTACCTGGGCTGGCGCGAGACTTGCTCCGCCCTGCATCTCTACCTGCAGATCGCGGGGAAATACCGCCTGGCCCACACCCCGTGGCTGAACCACTCCTGGAACGCCACCTTCTACGCGACGCCGCGCGGGCTGACCTCCTCGTTGATCCCCGATGGGCCGGGTCTCGAGATCCGGTTCGATTTCGTCGACCAAGAGGTTCAGGGGACGAGCGGCGACGGGAAGACGGCAAGCTTCGCCCTCGGCCCGTCGACGGCCGCCGGTTTTCACGGGCACTTCCTGAAACTGGTCGCGGATCTGGGCGGAACGCCCAAGTTCAGTGGTGTGCCGAACGAGGTGCCCTTTCCGATACCGTTCAGCGAGGACGAGCGCGATAGGCCCTGGGATGGCGAGGCGGTACAACGCTTCCACGGTGCTTTGCTCGCCATCGACGGCCTGTTCAAGTCCTTCCGCTCCTCCTTTCTCGGCAAATCCAGCCCCGTCCACCTCTTTTGGGGGAGCTTCGACATGGCTGTCACCCGTTTCTCCGGGCGGCGGGCACCCCTGCATCCGGCGGGTATCCCGACATTGCCCGATGACGTGGCGCAGGAAGCCTACGACCGCGAAGTTTCATCAGTGGGGTTCTGGCCCGGCGGCGGCGGGATCGACTACCCGGCCTTCTATGCCTACGCCTATCCGGAGCCGAAAGGTTTCCGCGCGGCTTCGGTCGGGCCGGAGGCCGCCTTTTGGCATGAAGGCATGTCCGAGTTCATCCTGCCCTACGAAGCCGTGCAGTCTTCTGCCGACCCCGAAGCGACGCTGATGGAATTCCTCGTGTTGACCTACGGGGCCACGGCCGACCTAGGAGGGTGGGACCGCGACGCTCTGGAGTGCGCGCCGGGACGGCGCGGCAAGCCGCGGCCGCACGACGCGGCGGTGCCGGGTTCGGGGCAACCGGCGATGGATCTGAAGGTCGAACGGGAGGAGGCGACCTCAAAGGGGCGGTATTTCGTCGTGGTCGACGGTGTCGTGGCCGAAATGACCTACAGCCGGGTCAGCAACGACATGATCATCATCGACCACACCGACGTTCCGGCAGCCCAGCGCGGCCGGAGGATTGGCGAACATCTCGTGAGGAAGGCGGTGGAGGATGCCCGGCAGGACGGTGTCGTCATCGTGCCACTCTGTCCTTTCGCCAAGGCGCAGTTCGAGCGTCACGCGGAGTGGCAGGATGTCATCGCCAGGTCGTGACCTGCGGATACAGGGTCTTGGCGGAGGCTTTTCGGCACCCCGCGAAGGACGCCGCCATGTCAGTCGCCGTCGCCGAGAAGAACAGGCCGGAGCATTGCCAACCTGTTTGTGCGTTGGCATTGATTTAGGCACCAGACATGAAGATACCGACCTCAATGCCGCGCCTTCTTGTTGATTACCTGTTCCCCGCACACGCGGTTCCCGCTTTCGCTTCGGAACGTCGAAGACTTTCTCCATGAGCGTGGCGTCGACGTCAGCCAAGAGACCGTTCGGTTCACCGTAATCACTGTCCGGGACTTAGCGAAACCCGCAGCTTGACAAGTGTTGAAGGAGGAGTGGTTACCGGCTGCTACTTAGACTTGGCTGTTTTCGCAACTGAGTGGAGACGCCAATCGCGACAGTTGTCGCGACAAAGATTGTGACAGCTATCGCGACAGCTCCTACATCCGTCCTCGGGAACTGCTTTCGGTATCAGTCCGCGCTTAGCCCATACAAGTCCTTGACCGCCTTTGCGTCATCCGAGGCTGCAAGGATATCACGACCCTGCGCCGCCTTGGCGAAATCCACTCGGCTCTCGTGTTGCGTATGCGGCCAATCGCTTCCCCAGACAAGGCGTTCGGCGCCGAGTGTCCGCATCAGAAATGCCGCGTGAGCGTTGAGATCAAACGCTGTCCGGTATGGCGCAGAGAGCTTGAAATAGAGACGGGATATGTCACGAAGCCGCGTGATCTGAGAGAGCAACGGGTCGCTGTCCGGTGCCACGTCAGAGGGCAAACCGAAATGATCCACCACAATTTTGCCCCCGATATCAAGCAAAGAGCCTATCCAAGGCGCAAGGCGGGGGCTTTCGAGGTGAATTTCCAGATGTAGATCACGCGCGAAGAGGCGGTCCAGAAAGTCGCGCACAAGGGGGGTGTTGAGATTTGGGATTTCCGCACCGCGCACGAGGTTCCAGCGGACACCGCGCACGCCCAAGGCGGCAAGCTGGTCAATCTCGCGCGTTGGCACGTCCGGGGCCACAACGGCCACACCCGCAAACCGGCGACGATCCAAGACTTCAAGGGCGCGGCACAGTTCGGCATTGTCAGTGCCAAGGAAACTCACCTGCACGATGACACCGCCGCGCAACCCGTGATCCTTTAGATGCCCGCACCATGTGTCCAGCGGTGCAGGGTCTTGCGGCACATACCGCGCCCCTGCGATCGCCGCGACGCGATGATAGACATGGGCGTGGCAGTCAAAGTTGATCATACATCCTCCACTCTTAATTCATATATATGTCTAGTTGACTTTATGAGTCAACGCCGGTATGCAGGCCCAAGGGAGAACATGACGATGCGCGCAGATCTGCATTCAGACGATCGCTTGCCAGCCTATGCACGGCTGAGGGATGCCTTGTCATCGCGCGTTGCCAGTGTCGAATGGGGGCCGGATGAACCGATCCCCTCCGAGGCACGTATCGCCAAAGAATACGCTGTTTCCGTTGGCACCGTGCGCAAGGCCGTTGACGGGTTGGTGGCCGAGGGGTTGCTGGAGCGTCGGCAGGGGTCGGGCACCTATCTGCGCCGCCCTTCCTTCGATGTGACCTTGTTCCGTTTCTTCCAGCTTCATAGCGGGGACGGTGCACAGCCCTCCATCCCCTCCAGCAAGCTTATCCTGCGCGCAAGGGCAGAGGCCCCAACCGAGGCCGCGGCGGCTCTTGGCACCTCTGACGTGATTCATATCGTGCGCCTGCGTAGCCTTGCAGACCAGCCGATCCTGTACGAGACGCTCTATATCCCGGCAGCCCGTTTTGAAGGGTTCGAAGCGTTGAGCGATGCGGATATGGGGCCGCTGCTCTATCCCGTCTATTTCGAACATTTCGGCGTGCTGGTGAAGCGCGCCACTGACGATCTGTCTTTTGGCGCGGCTGACTCCGAAACCGCGCGCCAACTGCAGCTCGCGCCTGGCGATCCTGTGGCGATCATCCGGCGGACCGCCTTTGATCTCGAGGGGGTGCCGGTGGAATGGCGCATCGCGCGCGGCAGCGCTGCTCAATTTCACTACCGCAGCGACATAGGCTGAAACGATCCATAACCCTAGGGAGAGAGACATGACACTCAAGGCAACACTGTTTGGCGCGACGGCGCTTACGATCCTCGCGGGGGCGGCCCTTGCCGAATACCCTGAACGCGCCATCGAACTGACCATTCCCGCCGGGGCCGGTGGCGGCACCGATACCAGTGCGCGCAAGCTGGCGCTCTTGCTGGAGGAGAAACTGGGCCAGTCTATCGCCGTGCTCAATGTCAATGGTGGCGGCGGTTCTGTCGGGACATCGCAATTTATCCAGTCCAAGCCTGACGGCTATTCGCTCTTTGCCACGTGGAACAGCCCGCTGACCACGGTGCCGCAGGTTCAGCAAGTTGCCTATGACATCGATAGCTTTACCCCCATCGCGTCAACCTCGGAAACGGCCTATACGCTCTGCGTCAAACAGGATTTCCCGGCGTCGACAGGAGAAGAATTCCTGGCCGAGTTGGCCGCGAACCCAGGCAAATATACCTATGGCAATGATGGCATTGGCGGCACCATGCAACTTGCGGCCGAGCGCATCTTTCAGGCGCGCGATATTCAGGCGGTCGCAATTCCGTTTGGTGGCGCGGGCGAAACGCTCCAGAACTTCCTCGGAGGTCATGTCGATGTTTATGGCGGTTCAATCTCGCCTGTGCTGCCTTATGTGGAAACCAAAGAGGCCAAATGCCTTTTGGTGACATCGGCGGCCGATGTTCCGGCCCTGCCAGAGGCCTCCGGCCTTGCTGCGGTCGGTCTGGGTGATGAGGAAACGTTGCTCTGGCGCGCCATTCTGGGGCCAAAGGGCATGGATCAGGCGATCGTCGACAAGCTGGCCGCTACCATCGACGAGGCGGTGAATGACGCGTCCTATGTCGAATTCCTTGCCAGCAAGGGCGAGATCCCGAATGTTGTAAAGGGCGATGCTTTGCGCACCCGCCTCCAGAACGAATATGACGCGCTTGCCAAAGTGTCTAAGGCGCTCGGTCTCGGCCAGTAACATGGAAAAGCGCCAGGACCTCTTAACAGGTCTGATCTTTACCGGGCTTGGATTGGCCGCCGCATGGATGGCCAGATCCTACTCGGGGGCCGGGGGCACCTATCCCATGGTGCTGGGCCTGGCGCTTGCCATCTTTGGCGGGGTTATTGCCCTGCGGTCGGTTCGGGCAAAGGTTAATGCAGTGCGCCCCTTGAGCGAGGCACCGCGCAACCTCTTTCTCGCGACCGTTGTGGCGACAGGATACATTGCGCTTGTGATGCCGCTCGGGTTCTTCACGGCCTCGGTTCTGCTGATGCTGGTCATGCCTGTGGTTCTCGGCTTTCGGCAACCCGTTTATCTGGTTTTGATGGCGCTGGTCTTTATGGCGCTGGTCTGGGTGGTCTTTTCCGCCGTTCTGGAGAAACCGCTTCCGCCGGAATTCTGGTCAACTTTGTGGCGCGAGGCGTGAGATGGGGTTTTTCGTCGATGCCACCACCGCTGTCTTTGCCGTCGGGCCGCTTTTGGCGATGTTTGGTGCCACGCTTCTGGGGGTCTTGATCGGGGCGCTGCCGGGTCTCAACCCGGTGATGGCCATCGCACTCCTCTTGCCGCTGACTTATTCGATGGAGCCGCTGGTGGCGCTTGCCATGGTTGCGGGCATTTACAATGGCTCGATGTACGGCGGGGCTATTCCGGCCATTCTCTTGCGGATCCCCGGCACGCCCGCCTCGATCGCCACAACCTTTGACGGCTTTCCCATGGCGGAAAGGGGAGAGGCGGCCAAGGCGCTCAAGGTGGCCTGCTGGTCCTCTGCCATCGGCGGGATTGCCAGCGCCGTGGCGCTGATGACGATGGGCCCGCTTTTGGCGCGAGTCACGCTGTTTTTCGGGCCAGCGGAATACTTTTGGATTGCAATGTTCGGTATGGCCTCTGTCGGGGTCATGGTGGGGTCAGATGCGGTCAAGGGGATACTCGCGGCCACTCTGGGCCTGCTGATTGGGACCATGGGGATCGATTCCCTCTCTGGTCAGCCACGGTTTACTTTCGGGCAGACTTGGCTGCTCGGAGGGCCTGACTTGATCGTTGTGCTTGTTGGCCTCTACGCATTGCCTCCAGTGCTGCAACTGGCAGAGAAATGCGACCTGCGCGGCCTGTCATCGGCGCAATTGCGGCTTGAAGCGGTGCCATTTGCCAAGGGCGAGCTGCGGGGCTTCGTTCCGACATGGCTGCGGTCCTCTTTCATTGGCATCGGTGTCGGCATTCTGCCCGGTGCCGGGGGCAATATCGCGGCCTTTCTCAGTTATAACGCGGCCAGAAACGCCTCGGATGAGCCCGAAACCTTTGGCAAGGGCAACCCGCAGGGCGTCGCGGCTGCAGAATGTGGCAACAACGCGGACAACGCTGCCTCAATGATCCCGGCCCTCTCCTTGGGCATTCCGGGCAATGTGGTGGCGGCCCTCGTGCTCAGCGCCCTGACGATCCACGGCTTGCAGCCGGGGCCGCAGCTCTTCCACCAGAATCCGGTGCTTGTTGGTGGGTTCATGGTCGAGATGCTTCTAACCTCGGTGCTGATCCTGCTTGTCGGCGGTGTGACCGCAACGCGGATGTTTGCCCAGATTCAGCGCTTGCCCGGCGTGTTGCTCGTGCCGTCGATCCTCGTGCTGATGTGCGTTGGGGTCTATGTCATCAACGGACGCCCCATTGATCTGTGGGTGATGCTGCTGGCTGGGCTCGCGGGATATGTTCTGGAAAAGGTGAACATCCCCCTCGCGCCGATCATTCTCGGCATGATCTTGGGGCCGATGGCGGAACAGAGCGTACGGCGCGCCCTGCTGATCAGCCGTGGCGATCCGACAGAGTTGCTCACCCGCCCCCTCTCTGCGGTTCTGGCCTTCGCAACGCTCGGGATGATCGTATGGCCGATGCTCAAGCTCCTGCGTGGCAAGCGCAAACTGTGATCAGGTCACCCAAACTAAGCCATGCATTTGAAAATGGGTCGGTTACGGCGATTGCATACTCCCGCAAACAAAATGATCAAACAATATCAACAGGATAAAGGCCACCCTCGGGTGGCCTTTCGCGCTTGCGTAAATCTTGTGTCAGCCTGGTGTCCGGTTGCCGCCCGAACTTCAATTCCATCGCCAAAACAATCCACCCCCCTTCCTTGCGCCCTTGTCTAGGTAATCTCCCGGTTTTTAAACTGGTGCATCCGTAAGAGGTGGCTGTGAAAATCTGAACAGCCGGGATAAGTGGATTTTCCGCGCAACAGCGGCATGATGCTGCGAGCGAGGAGAAGACCATGGCAAGGCCCGGCCGGCGAGAGCAATGTTCGCCCCCCGTCGCGCCACCGCGTTATCGGCCATCTCGCGGCGTTGAGATGGCCCAGTCACTTTTCTCCAAGGGCTTCCTTAAGCAAATCCGCCTGCATGCTCAGGTCTGCATACATCCCCTTCAACCGGCAGTTCTCATTCGGCGGGACAACAGTCCCCCAGACTGTTGTCCAATCCACCTCATTCCATCGCCTTCATCGGGCTGACCATCGAAGCATCCATGCCGCCATACTTGGCCCGCCATTTGTACAACGACGCGTCGCTCATCCCATGCGCGCGGCACAGCTCGGCCACCGGCACACCGCCTTCGGCCTGACGCAGGATCGCCATGATCTGCGCTTCACTGTATCTGCTTGTCTTCATTCGAAATCTCCTCGTTCATCTTGCCGAGAAAACTCTATTATTGCAGCCTCTTAAATTCGGGGGGATTACTCCCTTGTGCCGCATTTCGATCTGGGCCATGACGGCAACGCGGACGGAACGGGCGTTGGTTGCCGCGCCATCAGCATTCGATCTGACGTGAAAGATCTAGTGGACGAAGACTAGCGACATCGTCCCCACCAGAATAAGGCTAAGGGCCCAAATCAGGTCTAGGTTGAACCAGCCCCTTGAAAGAAACTGCAGTCCGAGCCATTGGTGAACGCCGATCGCGAGCAAGCCGCCCGACAGCGTCATCGCCAGCGTGTGCACGAGAGCGACAAGGGCAGCTATTGCGGTGTTGCCCCCCATCAAAGTGGCGGCCGCGCTGTGACCCGGATCCGCGTCCACCGTTCTGCATAATCCAAGGTAGATCGGCACCAGCATCAGGCCTGCACCGTGAGCCATCGCCGCGAGGAAAGACCATAGCGCCAGTCGCGAAGGCGGCACGCGGGCGAGAAAACGCGGATGGCGGCGATTGACGATCAAGTAGACGCCAAGAGCGATCACAAGGCATGCCGCACTGATCTGTATCTCCCGCTGCCATTCGACGAGGAACAGCAGAGCCGTGAAGGGAAACAGGATTGCGGCCATGGCCAGCAAATGCCCCATCGCCAGCGCAAGCAGCGCCTTGAAAAGGCTGCCACGGTTGCGGTCCATCAGTGCAGCGGACACCGCCAGCGGCCAGCCCATGCCGGGATTGACCCCGTGATAGATGCCGGAGGCGGCAACGGCCCACCACAGCGCCGTTGCCGTATCGACGCCCTCCACGCGTCAGACGGAGGGGTAGCAGAAACTGTCCGTGGAACAGTCGCCGCCTTCGAGGCGGATTTGGTGGCTCCGATAACCCTTGGGGAACTCGATATAGAAGTTCTTGTCCAATTCGAGCCCGCCGTTCTCGCCCACATTGGCCATGACCATCTGGCCACCTTCATCGTCAGGATAGAACTGCTCGTCCCACGTCGAGTATAGCGAGTTGGTCCAGTAGACACGCTTGCCGTCGCGGCTGATCTCCACCATCTGCGGCCCATAGGCAAAATCCTTGCCATTGGGGTGCTTGGTGCCGCGTGCGATGCCGCCGATTTCGACTTTGCCTGCCAGTTTGGGGTTCATCGGGTCGGAGACATCGTATTGATGCATTTCGCCCAGGCCCCAGCAGGCCACGTAGAGATATTTGTCATCAAGACTGAGATCGATGTCGGTCACCAGCGGCGGCACCGCCTCGAACCCCTGCAGGAGTGGCGGCAGGTTTTCGACCTTTTCGGGGCGCGGGTCGATGGTGATGGTCTTTTGGGCCTCGAACGTGCCGTCGTCTTTTCTCCACCATGAAAAGATGGCCCCCTGGAGATTGGTTGTGTCCACAACGACGCCGCAGAAGCCGTAGTCCTTGGCCGGATCATGAGCAGGTCGGATCTCCAGCGCCATCTGGTGGTTGGCACCGAGATCAATCGTCTGAACATTCCGGCGTTCGCGCAGTTTCCAGAAATGGATCTTGTGGCCATACTTGTTTGACAGCAGATCTTCGGCGACAAGCCCGTTCTCGAATTGTGGCGGAAGGCCCCATTCGGAACTGACCATGTAGTCGCGCGGCAGGTTCCACCAGAAATCGTAATGCTTGTCCTGTTGGCCGCGGTCCATCTCGTAGCGCCCAAGGATCTCGAAGGTCTCGCAATCCAAGATGAAGATGCCCGGCGGTCCGTCGGTTCCGTCGGGTCCACCGCCACCAAGTGTCGAGACATAAATGCCCTCGGGTCCGCAATGGATTGTGTGTGGGCGCGAATATCCAGTCTTGTCGAACACTTCTTCGGGTTCGATAATCTTGTGGATCTTGGCCTTCAGCGGTTCCTTGACATCGACGACGTAGATTCGAGACGACCGGATACCCGGAATGATCAGGTATCGCCGTTCAAGAAAGGCGTGCCCGGTCAGCGGGGACAGGGCCGAGGAACAGGCGTTCCAGCCGAAATGGTGAAACTCGTCGCCCTTGTTTGGCATGATGAGTTGGTGAACAATCTGGCCATATGTGACCGACTTGGGATCGACGTCGATGATGGCCAGCCCATCGGGCTTGGAGCCGTCAGGACTGAGCATAAGGGTGAAGGCCAGCGTCTCCGCCGGAGCCCGCATGGCAAGTTTTGGTGTCGCGTGAAATGTGGGGTCAGGTCTCAGGTTCATTGTGCGCTCCTCCAAGGTCAGGGGCACCGAAACTTGTTCCAGACTGTTTCTTCGCACCCGATGAACAGCCTGCCACGGTTCCGGGCTCAGAGCAAACAAACCGGTTCGCAGGATGGAGCCAGGGAAAGACTGCAAGTCCACGCTTACCCTGGGCTGCGGACCGTCGCATGGCCGTACAACATTGAGCGGCGCGCATGTGCATGTCGTCATGTCGCACTAGCCCTTTCGATCGTCTCCGGACAGGTTGCCACAATCCACGCAGACTGAAGGCGACTGCATTTCTAGCCCAACTCAAATTGCCGTCGAGTCCGCAGGCCAAAGGTCAGTTTGGCTCGAGTCTGCCCTGCGGCGGTGCGGTAACTTCTTGCAAATGCGGACGCCTGAAGCCGAGAGTGATGGCGCTGACCAGCCGTTCGAAATGGACAGGCTCTGCCTCAGCGCGGCCCGTCGATCGGGTCAGTCGCTGCACTTGCTCAGCTTGAGTTATCAGGAGCCCGCAAGCAACGCTTTCTGAACGGTTGCATCCCAACCCAAGTAAAACCTGTCTCGGTCACGGATGACCGGGCGTGCCATTACCTTGGGTTGGGCTGCGATCTGCGCCTCGGCTTCCGAATTCTTCAGCCAGTCATTGAGCGCTCGGTAATCATTCGATGTGCGGTCCACGAGGCGGTCCCCGAACTCTTCGATCAGCGCCGATAATTCCGTCTCGCTCAGCGGTTCTGCCCGGACATCACGGAAAGAGACATCCAGTCCTTCCGCCTCCAATGCTCTGCGGGCCTTCTGACAGATTGCGCAAGTCTGCAAGCCGTAGATCATCATGTGGAACTCTCCCTTGGCGTCGACCTCGTAACCTCCTCCATCGCCACCCCGAAAGCAATCATCTGAGCAGATATTTACGCTGTCGGACGGGTGCGTTCGACCGGATTTGTCGCAGTGTCGCCTGTGCGCTTAACCGAAGGATATGCTTGCAACAACGTCATTCCACGGCCATTCATGCTGATGTGACCATTTCATCAGATCAGTCCACCGTTTCATTGGCCGCTCTCGGCTGGTTGGCATTTTTTTCCGAGCAGCTGGAGGCTGGCGAGTCAGAGCTTGTGCCTATGCGCATCGGATCCGTTCACCGGGACCGGGTCACAGCGATATCCGAACGCGGCGCTGTGCGGCTGGTGCTCTCCGCCCAGTCGCGCACGACGGACATCGCCGTGGGGGATTGGGTTCTGGTCGACCCCGAAACCCGTTTGCTGGTGCGGCAGCTGAAAAGGCGGATGCTGTTACAGCGGAAAACCGAAGGCAGTCGGCCAACGCAGCTGATTGCTGCGAACGTCGACACGCTTCTGATCGTCACCTCCTGCAACGACGACTTTAATCCGGCACGGCTGGAGCGGTATCTGGCGCTTGTGAACGAGTCCGGGGCGACCCCGGTGATTGTCCTGACGAAGATTGATCAGACGGCTGATGCTGCCGCCTACCGGCGGCAGGCAGAAGCGCTTCAACTTGGATTGGATGTTGTCATGGTGAATGCAAAAGGACCGGAGGCGGCCCTGACATTAGCTCCTTGGTGCGGCCCCGGGCAAACCGTTGCCCTTGTCGGATCGTCCGGGGTGGGCAAGTCGACCTTGCTCAATACGCTGTCGCATAAATCATCCGAGGAGGCACAGCCGACAGGACTGATTCGCGAGGCAGACGCCAAGGGGCGTCACACAACCACGTCGCGTTCGCTGCATGCAATTGCCGGTGGCGGTTGGGTGATTGACACGCCCGGGATGCGTTCGCTGCATGTCAGCGACGTCGCGGCCGGACTCAATACTCTGTTCGCGGAGATTGTCGAGCTCGCCTCCCGGTGTCGCTTCCGGGATTGCACCCATGATCATGAACCCGGTTGTGCGGTTCAGGGCGCGACAGTCGACGGGACACTCGATCCCGCGCGCCTTGGCCGGTGGCGGAAGCTTACAGAGGAGAACCTGACCAACACCTCCATACAGTCCGGGCCGCGTGGCAACAAAATCACGAGGCCCCCCGGCAAACGGCGCTGACGCGACTGACCCAGAGCCGCCGTCCGTCAGCCTCACCAAATCGGCCATCCAAGCATGGTGCCGCATTTTCAAACTTGGATCATTCCATTGATCTGGTCCCCTGAAACCCTGCGTTTGATTGTCCGTCTTGTCTTGGGGCGGATGACAAACACCTCACTCGTCTGACTTCAGAGGGCCGGGTCGTGTTCCGGGTCGTGTTAGTGCCCCTTAAGTCTAGGGGAGCCTCTGTTCAGCAGGCTCTGACACAATGCGAAAGGCGCGGCAATTCTTGAGATCGCGCCAGAATGTCAGGCCAGCGTATTTGGCAAAAAGATCGGGTGGCAGAATTGTTTGGCGCGGCTTGGGGGCCACTTGGGCGCGCACGCGGTGCAAACCATCGAGTCCAAGCTGCGCATCAAAGGCGGCCGCGTCATATTCCACCTTGTCAAAATCATGCTCGAAGGGTGGCTCGCCCAGAAACTCATATAGCAGGCCCATGACATCGCGAGGGCGGCTCACAAGGATGTCGTAATCGACAATTACCAGACGGTCGGCAAACTCTCCCCAGCAGGCCTCGCGCAGGGCCTGATAGGAAAAACCCACGAGACGGTTTGAGGCGGCAAGGGCTTCGGTGCGGGTGTAGACTGTGGCGCGCTCTCCGGGAGTGTTAAAGAGGCCGGTATTCTCAAAGGTTTTGCTGCGATACTGGCGTTCCATGCTGTCCATGACCCAAGCCACATCGCGCACGCAGCAGATGAATTTCGCCTGTGGAAAGAGGCGCAACACCTCGGCCATCTTGGCAGTCCAGGCCCGGTTGGTGTCAAAGATCACCTCAGCCGGGTTGTCCGCATAATAGCTGTCGAACACTCCGCGCAGGACGCGCTCGCGCTGCGCATCATCGACCATCCGCGACAGTTCGTTTCCGGCTGACACCTGGGCCACGATACCTTCGAACAAGGACGCGATCGGGCTCGACATGCCAGCGGAAAACCGTGGGTTCTGTCGCAGAATTGCGCCCATCAGGGTAGAGCCAGAGCGCGGCAGCCCTGAGATGAAGTGGAAGGATCGGACATCGGTCATGTGGCAGCTCCGGTGGTGTTTCTCACGCGGTCATAGCGCATAAGTTCGGCCGGATCATGAGAAAAGACTCAATGCTATCAACGTGTGCCCGTCCATTTGAGGGGGTGGTGCCGGGTCTAAATCACAAATACTTTGTATTTTTGTGCAATTTGGCGCAGTATTTTGGAAATATTCTTTCAGTACTACCAATTTTATGTCCGCTGAAGTCAGCGTCGAGGGTTTTTTGTATGGTAACCTTTATCGTAACGACAACTGACGATGACATGTCCGATAATAGCCAGAGCTCGCTGTGCGAGGCTATTGATCTGACGCATGACACGCCGGGGGCTGACACGGGTATTCTGTGCGAGCGAGTCCGGCGGACGGGTCATTCTTGGCGCTCGAGTCGAAAGCCCTTTGACCGCTCCGCGGGTCCGTCCTGCGCGGCAAGCAACAGCGCTCATGAGATGTGTTCACAAGAGACGGTCCGGCGACCGCAGTCGTCCCTTGGAGCGCAGGGATCACGGGCTTTGCTGGCCCGGTCGGGCGACAGTCCCTAGAGGCGGCAAGATTTTTGAGAGTGTGACGTCTATCACGCGCCACCATTGTGGCGATTTGGGTGAGGAAAATTCAAAATGGCTTTGTTCATAGTCGACAACATCAGCGACATTGATGACGATAATCTTGGCGCGGGTCAGCTTTCGCTGCGTGAGGCGATCCGTACCGCCGTAGGGGGAGACGCGATCCTTTTCGCCAACAGCCTCGCCGGGCAGACGATCACCCTGAGCAGCGTGCTGCAGATCGACAAGGACCTGCTGATCAACGGTTTCAACCAGATCACCATCTCGGGCGGCGGCACGACGCAGGTATTCAGCATCATCGGCGGGCTGGAAACCGAGGTCGAACTGCGTGGCCTGACGCTGACCGACGGGCTCAGCGCTAGCCTCGGCGGCGCGATCCTGAGCAACGGTACGCTGGAGCTGTTCGAGACGACGGTGCGCGACAGCTTTGCATTCGGCGGCGGTGCCGGGATATTCTCGAGCGGTGACCTGCGCCTTGTCAACAGCCTCGTGACCGGGAACAGCGCAAACGGCGACGGCGGCGGGATCGCCCAGGATGGCGGAAGCGTGCGGGCGATCAACACCACCATCGACGGCAACACCGCCGCAGGCTTTGGTGGTGGCATCACGCTCAGCAGCACCGCCAATGGGACGTTCGAGAACAGCACGATCACCGCGAACATCGCCAGCAACGGCGGCGGCGGCATCGACGATTTCAACGCCGGCATCATCACTGTGACCAATTCGGTGGTCGCCGGGAACACGCTAGTTGCCGGTGCCACCCCGGACGACCTGGGCTCAGGCGTCGTTGATGTCGCGCGCAACAGCTTCTTCGGCACCAATGTCACCATCACCGATGCCACCAACACCATCCTAAATGGAGGCGACCCGCTGCTTGGCGCGTTGCAGGACAACGGCGGGCCGGTGCTGACGCGGCTGCCGGACGCGGGCAGCCCGCTGATCAACGCGGGCGACGCGGCGCTGCTGCCGGCCGACACGTTCGACATTGACGGCAATTTCAATCTCGCCGAGGCGCTACCCGCGGATGCCCGCGGTCAGGCACGGGTGCAGTTGGGCGCGCTCGATATCGGCGCGGTCGAGCGGGCGAACACGCCCGTAACCGGGTCCGTCACCGTCACAGTCACCGGTGCGCCAGCGCAGGGCACCGCGCTGACCGCCAATGCCAGCTTCTTCGATGCGGACGGGCAAAGCGGGCTGCCGTCGTTCCAGTGGTTCGCGAACGGCACGTCGATCACCAGCGCGACTGGCGCGAGCTTCACCCCCGGCCAGGCGCAGGTTGGCACCACGATCAGCGTGCGGGTATCTTTCACCGACGACCGCGGTACTCTTGAAAGCCTGACCAGCGCTGCCACGGCGCAGGTTACGAACGTCAACGACGCGCCCACGGGGGCGGTCGTGATCTCGGGTGATGTGCGCCAAGGCGGGTTCGTGAGCGCCAACGCGGGAGGGATCGCCGACGCCGACGGGCTCGGTGCGTTCTCGTTTCAGTGGCTGCGTGACGGGGTACCGATCGCGGGTGGCGAAAACGGCACGCTCCAGCTTTTGCAAGCCGATGTCGGCGCCGAGATCAGCGTGGCGGTCAGGTACACCGACGGCTTCGGCACGGAAGAAACGGTCACCTCGACCCCGACGGGCCCGGTCGAGAACGTGGCGTTCACCCCACAAGGCGATTTGATGCTGAGCGGCAGCGCGACGCAGGGTCAGACGCTCAGCGTCGACTCTTCCGGCGTGTCCGACCCCGACGGATTGGGACCGTTCTCTTTCGCGTGGTTTCGGGAAAACGCGAGCGGTTTCATCGACAGCGTAATAGAGGGGGCGACCGGCGCCAGCCACGTTCTGACGCAGGCCGAGGTCGGCTTCACCATCGTCGCGAGCGTCTCCTACGTTGATGGCGACGGCGACACGGAATCGGTCAACACCCGCTCCGCTGTCGTCGCCAATGTCAACGATGCGCCCACCGGGGCGGTGACGATCAGCGGCACGGCCAAGCAGGGCGCTGTGCTGACCGCCAACACGGCCACGATCACCGATGCTGACGGGTTGGGCACCTTCGCCTTTCAATGGCTGGCGGACGACACCCCGATTGCGGGTGCTACCGGGGTTAGCTTCACCCCCGGAGCGGCGCAGGTCGACGCGGCGCTGTCGGTCGAGGTTCGCTATAGCGATGGTTTCGGCACGTCCGAATCCCTGACCAGCGCTGCGACTGCGCCGGTGGAGGACCTCGGGCTGGACCTGTCCGGCACGCCGGGCGCCGACAGCCTCGTGGGCGGGGACGGCAATGATGTGATCCGTGGCCTTGGCGGGAATGACGATATATCCGGCGGGCTTGGCTTTGACTCCGTGTTCGGTGAGGGGGGCGATGACACGCTCTCGGGCGGCGATGGGGACGATGCGCTTGCGGGGGCTGACGGCAATGACATCGTCAATGGCGGTTCTGGCAATGACAACATCGGCGGCGGGCAGGGGGATGACACGATCGACGGTGACGACGGCGATGACATCATTGGCGCGGGTTTCGGCAATGACACGGTGATGGGGGGCAACGGCAATGACGTGGTTGCCGGTGGTGCCGGCAATGACACCTTGTCCGGGGGGGAAGGCAACGACAGCATGTCCGGCAGTTTTGGCGACGACAACATTATTGCTGGCGGTGGGGCAGATGATATCGGTGGCGGGACGGGGCGCGATACGATCGACGCAGGCGCTGGGAATGACCGGGTCGGCGGGGGTGAGGGCAATGACAGCATCTTTGGCGGCGACGGTAACGATTTTCTTGCCGGCGGTGGGCGTGATGATGTGATCGACGGCGGCGCGGGCAATGACACGATCAACGCCGGGGCTGGCAATAATCAGATCACCGGCGGGGCGGGCGCGGATCAATTCGTGTTCAGCGCCTTTACTGCCGGAGAGGCTGACGTGATTACTGATTTCGAAGACGGGCTCGACAGATTCCTGATCAGGATCGTCAATCCCGAAACGGGTGAGGTGAACATCTCCAATGGGAGCAACGGGCTTGCGGGTTTTGTGGCGGCCTTGGGCATCGTGGACACAGTGGCGGGCGCGCAACTCAACGTTGGCGGCCAGACGGTTTTGGTCCAAAGCGTTGCTGCGGCGGACCTGACAGTGGATGATTTTCAGTTCCTTTGATGGCTGCGGTGCAGTCGCCCGACAAGGGTATTCGGGCCGAGACGGCGGTCGATCGAGTACCTTCCGGGTAACGATCTGATCATTCTAACCACGTGCAAAAGCCGTGACATTGCCATCAGGTTTCGGTACTGAGGTCAGGCCGTACGCAATGTTTATCCGCTTGGTCACGAGACACAGAAGACCTGATGTCACGCGTTTTTTCATTTCTTGTTTTGCGAATGGTTTGCTGTACTCTTGTCGAGATTTAAGAGAACATTTGACTGATCAGGGTGGCCTGCATGCATCGTTCCAAGAAGAGATTAGATGTTATCAGCCTTGTTTTGGTAATTTCCGCTTTGGCGCTTGGCGGGTGTAGCGCGCCACCTCAAGTCATAGGTATCTCCAATCCAAGTATATCGGCAGAGTCCGTACCCAACATCACTCGACATCGCATATTCATCACCACGACGCGAAGGCCATCAGATGAACCCGGTGCATTTCTGGGGCCGGGTCGAGCGCTAGAGCTTGGTGTTGCCTCGGTGGACGTTACGATTCCTCCGACCCACATCACGGGGCAATTGGAACGCCCCAAGCAACTTCCGCCTGATCCGCGCAAGGAGTTTACGGTGATCAATCCGGTCACGTACCAATCCGACGCAGCACTGATTGCCGGAATCAACCGGGAACTGGCAAAACGGAAACCCGGCGACAGAAGGCTTCTTTTGTTCGTTCATGGCTTCAACAACACGGCCTCCGACGCCACGCTGAGGTTGGCACAATTTGTTGAGGATACCGGGTTCAAGGGTGTTCCCGTCCTGTTGACATGGGCATCCGCTGCCAAAGCCTCGCGCTATGTCTATGATCTCAATAGTGCACTTATCGCGCGGGCGGCGGTGGGCGAGATCGCGGATATCTTGGTAAGGACCAATGCCGAGTCAAACGATGTATTTGCCCATTCGATGGGGACATTTCTCACTATGGAAGGACTGCTCGATCAGCAACAGAAAGGAGACCTTGGTCACCGCAACCCCATCAACCACATCATGCTGGCAGCGCCTGACATTGACTTCGACCTGTTTCGGACACAGTTGAAACAGCTTTCGCCCGAGATCCGCAAGAAGATGTTCATCTTGGTATCCAAGGATGACAAGGCACTGCGCCTGTCGACGAGGATTGCGGGCGGGGTGCCACGTGTGGGGGTCGCAAACACCGCTGAACTCGAAAGTCTTGGCCTCACGGTCATTGACCTGTCCGAGATCAGCGATTCGTCATCAGGTAGTCATTCAAAATACGCAGGATCACCCGAGGTGGTTCAACTCATTGGGGCGGGTCTCAACTCGGTGAGCCGTTTCCACACGGACAACAGATCGGCCGTCCAGCAAATCCTGGCTGCCTCACCCATAAGGATCTTTGGGAACGGAACGGGTTTTTCGAACTAGAGTACTTCCTTCGCGGAAGACTTTTTCGAATTGATCCGTCAGCGGCCGCGCGAAATAGGCCGCAGTTTGCTCTTGGGTGGAGATATAGACTTCGGTCGGCGTGCCCGGCATCACGGCTAGACCATTCAGCCTTGCAAACTCTTCGGGCGCTACAACTGATATTCAGGATTGTGAGATGCTGTCCGGTTTGCTTGTCGGATTTCGCAATTTCTGCTAATTTTGGCATCATATTATCTAGAGCGTTTTGCCGAATGGTCATCATTTCGGGCCCGAAGGAATTTTTACGATCAGCGACAAAGGAATAGGTCAAATGGGTATTGAACTAGACGCCTACAAAGTCCGCACAGATCAAACAATTATAAGATTACAAGCACTTAAAGACATAACGTCAAGGATTGGTTTGCTTGTTTCCGCAGCGCAGTTTGGGGTCGCAAAATACAAAACCGCGGATAAAACCGCTGAAAAGATAGATGATTCCCTCTTCACGATAAAAAACCTTTTAACCGTCGCAGGGTTTGTCTCCCCACTCAAAACACCTGTTACTGCACTCCAACGGGTCTTGGACCGAATTGAGCCGCCAGTTGACAAGATCGATGACAAGTTTGACGAGATAAGTGGTAAGGATGACACCTCTACCCCCGCGACAGAAGGGGACGGCCAGTTTGTCGAGAATGTCGAGACTGGCCTGACCGCGGCGGGCCTCACGCTCGCTGTGGTCTCGGATTCACTGACGCTCCGCATAAGACAGCTTGAAATCGCCTCTGAAGCGACCGGAAGTTTTCGTCAGGCAATTGATGTCGCGACGCGCAGTGCAGAGGTTTGGAGCGGAACCTATACTGCCCTCAATTCTGCCATCGAAGCGCAGATGGCCGCGCGCAATGCTGTGATCGTGGGCGTTGAAAGCCTGTACACCAATGTCAAAGCAGAGGTTGATGCCTTCCTTGCGGTGCTTGAGGACATCGACTTTGGGCAAATCCTAGGAGGATTGGTCGATCTCGAAGAAATCGGCAAGATTTTTGATTTTCTGAAAACACCGCTCAGTGCCGCTGAAAGCCTCCTTGCCCCGATCCAGCCGCTCTTGAACGCTGTCGATTTTCTCATCGGGCTTATTGTCAATCCAGTCATAGATTTCGTCATCGAAACACTGAACCTTGACAACATTCTAGAGGCAACTGAAGCAGCAATTGATGCGCTCATTCCGTCCATTAACCTGTTGGATGCATTCGAACAGCTCATCCAGCCGCTACAGGACTTCCTGTTGGAATATATCGTGGATGCGCTGGGAACGATACCGCTTCTGGACACAGTGGAGTCAGCTTTCTTTGGCGGTGTTGTTGGTGAGGCTGATCTCGGCCCGACCGGATGGGGCAATGATGTCGGCAATGTGCTTGTGGGCGACGACGGCGACGACATTCTCGATGCCCTCGACGGGAACGACACGATCCTTGGCGGCGGTGGCAACGATGTCATCATCGCAGGGGCTGGCTCTGACCTTCTCAATGGCGGAGCGGGTGACGATCTGTTCTATTTCGGGGCCAGTTTTACCGAATATGAACTGCTTCGCGATCCGGATACCGGGGATATTATCGTCAGCCATCTTGCGCCCCAGACCGCTGTCAATACCGGCATTGATACTCTGGTCGCGCTCGACGATGGGGATCATGTCGTCTTTACCGATATTTCGTTCACCGGGGCCGAACTGAACAATGCGCGGATCGGCGGATCGGTTCTGAACGGCGATCAGGGTGGTGTGCCGACGGATGACTTGCTGTTTCTCAACTCATCGCGCCCTGAAAACCGGATCAACGGCTTTCATGTCGCAAACGGGTTGCTGGGGGACGACCGGATTTTTGGTTCGATCGAGGCAGACCAGCTGAACGGTGGACCGGGCGACGATGTTCTGGTGCCGGGTCGTGGTGACGACCAAGCGAATGGCGGCACCGGCACCGATACGTTTCAGGTGCTCAGAGGGGCCAATTCCAGACTTAGGGTGGATCTGATCAACGGGACATCTTTTGGTCAGGGGCAGGACACGCTCAGCTCGGTCGAGAACGTCGTGGCGTCTCCCGATCAGGACCACACCGTGCGCGGGACCGATGGGGCCAACGCAATCTACACCGGCGACGGGGTTGACATCATCACGGGCCGGGCCGGCAACGACACGATTGATGCGGGCGGCGACGATGATTACATCATTGGTGGCGCCGGCGCGGACGTGATCAACGCAGGTGCCGGCGGGATCGATGTCATGGTATCGGGCAGCGCTGCAGTGGCAGGCATCAGCGATCATTACATTGGCGGCGACGGGTTCGACTGGGTATCCTACACCAGTTCTGCCAATACGATCCGGTTCGACATCAGCGATCAGGGCGACGATCCGAACCACATGCAAGTGTTCAACGCCTTCATGGGGGAAGTGGAGAACAGCGGCGCGGTGCGGATAAATGGTGCAGACCGCACCATCACCCGCTTCGACCTTAACGGAAACGAAGTCACCACCGACACCACCGACGGTGTCGAGGGTTTCATGGGATCGGATCTGGCCGATGTGTTGCTTGGCGCGCCGGATGTGACCTCCCTGCATGGCGCAGGTGGCGATGACACGATCCGCACCGGCGGGTCCACGAACATCTTCGGCGGCACCGGCGACGATTTGATCTATGTCGAAGAGGTGGAAGGCGGCTCGACTGCTCTACAGGTTGACGGCGGCGGCGGATCTGACACCATTTCGCTGGACGACGTCAGCGATGCACGCTGGTTCTTTAATGTGAACACAGCGATAGCGCTCACTCTGCGCGCCCACAAGACAACCGTCGAGGGCGAAGATCTGCGCAACGCGGGCGATGTGTTCTTTAACGTTAAACCGAGGGATTTCTCGGAACTGTCGTTCGGTAATTTCGCCGACCACGTGATTTTTGAACCTGGCGGCAGCTTTCCCGTCGTCTTCAGAATGCTGGACGGCAATGACCGCTTCGACGCTGAGAACGGATTTGCCGATGTTCACGCCGGGAATGGCAACGACATTGGCAATTTCGACGGCGGCGGCGGTGGCATCTTCCGCGGTGACGCAGGCGATGACTATGCCGTCTTCAATGACGCGGGCACGGACAATGCCGCCCTCATGGGGGCCGACACCGATTTCGTTCAGATCGAACGGTTTCGCGGCCATGCTGATGGCAGCACAGGCTATGACACGATTTCCTTCGACGTCGCCTTTAGCTCTCGTATCGTGGTGGATCTTGCGGCCGGGACGGTGACCTCTTTCAAGGGCGTCCCCTCAAGCAACGCCGATCAGGTCAACATGACCCTCGAAAATTTCGAAGTGCTGATCGCCACGGAATTCAACGACCTGATCGACGGCAGCGCCCAATCGGAACAGATCCTGGGGCGGGGCGGCAATGATACGCTCAGGGGCGCGGGCGGCAACGACAAGCTCTTTGGCGGCACTGGCAATGACACGCTCGAAGGGGGGGGCGGGGATGACTTGCTGCACGGGGGCGCGGGCGATGACCGTCTTGATGGCGGCGCGGAAAGCGATACCGCGTCTTATGCCTGGGCCCGGCCCGGTGGCATAGACGGCGCGATCTTCGCCAACACCTTCGGCTCAGTATCGGTCAGTTTGTCAACCGGAACCGCTATGGGCGTCTTCGGAACCGATACCCTGATTTCGATCGAAAACGTGATCGGCACCGGCGCCAACGACATCCTGCTCGGGAATGAACTGGACAACATGCTCTCGGGGGGTGCGGGAAACGACAATCTGGAGGGCTTGGGTGGCGATGACGTCCTGATCACCGGCTCAGGCGATGACACCGTATCAGCGGGCGCGGGCGACGACACCGTTGTCGTCGGCCTCGGCAACAAGAACCTCAACGGCGGGTCAGGGTTTGACACGCTCGATTTCGGCACAGTCTCGGGCGCCATCTCTCTGAACCTGGGCACCGGCACCTATACCGGCAGCCTGATCGACAGATCACCGCGTTGGGCGGATCTTGACCCCGACGGCGATGGTATTGCCGAAAGCGACGGCACAGAGGCCCGCATTTTCAACAGCGTGGCGCTGACACCTCTGGATGTGTTCGAGGCCAACCCGATCCAATCCAACAGTGCGGATGACCTGAGTCGGGTCTTGCCCACGCTCGGGGACCATGAATTCTCCGCCTTTCAGATTGCACTGGTCGATATCGAAACCTCCGCTTTTGGCAGCTTTATCGACTTTGAGCGGGTGATCGGCGGCGACAGCGATGACGCCTTCACCGGAACAGGGGCAGCGAACCAACTCTCTGGTGGCGCTGGACAGGACAATCTGACCGGGCTTGCAGGCAACGATGAACTCAGCGGCGGTCTGGGCAACGATACGCTCAACGGCGGCGCGGACGATGACACGCTTGATGGGGGCGCAGGCAACGACAGCTTGCTCGGCGGCGCAGGCTTTGACCTGGCGATCTTCGCGGTGGCCTCGACAGAGGTGAATATCTCACAGGCGGATGGTCCTCTGACGCTCTTCTCGTCTGAAGGTGACGATACGGTCGATGGCATCGAGAGTTTCCGTTTCACGGATGCAACGCTTACGCTCGCTCAGGTTCTCGCCTTGCCGCCCGTTGGACAGCAAGTGACCGGCACGGCGGGGAATGATACGATCAATGGTGACGCGGGCGACGACACGCTGATCGGTCAGGGCGGGAATGACTCGATCCTTGGTCTTGGTGGAGATGATGGCGTGTTCGGCGAGGCTGGCAACGACACGCTCTCTGGTGGCGATGGCAACGACTCGATCGCTGGGGCTGACGGCGATGATGTGGTCAACGGCGGGGCTGGCAATGACAATATCGGCGGCGGTTTTGGCAATGATACGATCAACGGCGGTGACGGCGATGACATCATGGGCGCGGGCTTTGGCGATGACAGTGTTGTTGGGGCTGCGGGCAATGACGTGGTTGCGGGTGGCGCTGGCAATGACACGCTTTCGGGCGGGTCTGGCGATGACAGCATGTCCGGCAGCTTTGGCAATGATCTGATCAACGCCGGGGGTGGGGCCGATGACATCGGCGGCGGCGCCGGGCAGGATACGATTGATGCCGGCGCCGGAAATGATCGAGTTGGGGCTGGCGAGGGCGATGACAGCGTCTTTGGCGGCGACGGCAACGATTTTCTCGCGGGGGGTGGGCGCAACGACACCATCGACGGCGGGGCTGGCAACGATACGATCAATGCAGGAGCTGGCAATGACGTGATCACTGGCGGCACCGGCGCGGATCAGTTCGTGTTTGCATCCTTCTTTGAGGGCGAGGCGGATGTGGTCACCGATTTCGAGGATGGTATCGACAGCTTCTTCATCCGGCGGTTCGACCCCGATACCGGCATTGAGAATATCACCAACGGTGGCAACGGTCTGGCCGGATTCGTGGCGGCGATGAATATCATCGACACCGCCGCGGGCGCACAAATGACCGTCAACGGCAACACGATCCTCGTTGAGGGGATCACGGCGGCGCAACTGACGGTGGACGATTTCCAGTTCCTGTAAGGCTAAAAACGGAAAACTGTTCAATCGGGATGACGTCTTTTGAGACGCCAGAGATCGCGCCACTTTGGGTGTCACGAGAGACCGGAAGGCGGAACGACTGTTATGAATGAATTGTGTGCATGAGAGATCCTGTATCTTTGACCCAACCGACTTACCAATCTTCGGGGCCACAAGCCAAGGGATCAGACTTATGAAAGGAGCGAGGATGGGTTCGTTTGGAAGTGGGACGTAAGATCTTGATTATCCGGATGCCTATAGGGTCGATTTATATGGGAGTTGCCAGTGCTGCCTTTGTCCCTTTGATCACCAAAGAATGCTGGGACGTGGCGTAGATCACTTTCCAGATTCTCGCTTCAAAGCTCACAAGGCATAAAAGCCCTTTGAAATAACGACAAAACTTTCATTTGCCAGATTTATTGCTGGGCTGTTACGATTTTGGAGAATTTTTTTCGTATCTGGTTTGTATCTACAGTGCCTTTGTTTCAATTCACGAACAACGATTAAGCGCAATCTCTTAACTCTGGAATAGGGGGTATTCCATGTTAATTAACATCAGTCCGACATCCATTGAAGAACGTGTAAGTTTCTCAAGCGGCGTGCTAGAGTTCAGTGTCACTCTTGATGAACCGTCAGAAGGC